>CAZKJU010000048.1:0-17319 GCA_964553185.1 uncultured Sulfuricurvum sp. | reverse complement strand
GAGAGACATTTTATCTTCGATGAAATCACCGAAACGGCCGTCTTCTTCATTCCCGATAGGGGCTTCGAGAGAGATTGGTTCTTTGGTGATTTTAATGACGTTTTTAACTTTCTCAACCGACAAGCCCACTTCTTCCGCGATGGTTTCGACATCCGGCTCTTTTCCGTGCTCTTGGAGATGCTTACGCATGATTTTGTTAATACGGTTGATCGTCTCGATCATATGGATCGGGATACGGATCGTTCTTGCTTGGTCAGCGATCGCACGGCTGATCGCTTGGCGAATCCACCATGTTGCATAGGTCGAGAATTTATACCCTTTTTGGTATTCGAACTTGTCGACCGCTTTCATCAACCCGATATTACCCTCTTGGATCAAATCGAGAAATGGTAAACCACGGTTGGTGTAACGTTTCGCGATAGAAACAACCAGACGAAGATTCGATTTCGCCATTCGGGTTTTAGAAACTTCCGAGATATTTTTACCACGCTTGATTTGTTCCAAAATATCAGCGAGTTTTTCAGGCTCCATGTTAAAGCCACCCTTGGAAGCCTCTTTGGTCTGGATCAGTTTTTTGATCTCCATATAGGTACTGACCATTGTCGCTTCGGGAACTTTGGTAGCGATTTCTTCTTTGGTTAAATCACAAATTTTATTGAGAATCAGCGTATGATTTTTTTTGAGTTGATCGTTAAAGAGAGGAAGTTTATACTCCAAACGTTTTAGCTCGCGATCAAATCCCTCATCACTACGCAATGCCGTCTCCATAGAACGGACGAGTTCATTGATAAGTTTTGAGGTTGGTCCAAGATCCAACAACGCTTCTTTCAACATTTTTTTCTTGAAACTTACGTTGAGGAAAAATAAAACGTAATCAGCGTCCATCTCATCGATAGAGCACTCTTCCAACATTTTTTCCGTTGCTTTAACCCAATCTTTCTTCGCTTTTTCAAGCGCTTTAAAACTGGTAACAACTTTTTCAACCCGTTTTTTATCTTTTACTGATGGGGCTTTTTCGGTTGCCTCTTCTTCATCGATATCATCATCGCCCTCTTCATTTTCATCTTCATTATCTTCTTCAAAGCTTTTGAAGAGCTCTTTAACACGACGTTCACGATTGATAAGAGGATCTTTGTAATCCAAAATGAAATCGATCAGGTACGGGACAGAACAGATCGCATCGATAATGATCCCTTCACCCATTTCCATACGTTTAGAAATTTCAACCTCTTCTTCTTTGGTTAAAAGGGGAATTTGTCCCATTTCGCGCAAATACATACGGACAGGTGAATCAGATCTCGACCATTCGAGGAGTTCATGTTGTTTGAGAATATCAAACTCATCCCCACTGGCCTCTTCAATGTATTTAAGTTGAGCGGCACGTTTCGCCGCTGCCTCTTGCTGATTGAGCATTTTTGCATGTTCTGAAGAGGTAAAAAGACAAATTTTGTGTTTTTGAGCCAACTTTAGGATTGTTTTTGCTTGAGCAAGGGTAGGTTGTTTGTCAAAGGGATCAACAATTGTTTCATACGTGAGACAATTTTTAGATTTATGTTCGGTAAATAGTGTTTCGAGGTGTTTATTAATATCTTTGACGCTCATTCGAGGAGGGCTCCCTTACGTTTAAAAAGATGTGGATTATACCGAAATTTTTCTTAAGTGTCGATTCAATCTACTGTTTTTTGTACTGTTTTCAATTTGGAACACTTGTTGCTATCAATGTCTCAATACTCCACAAGGATGATAAATGCAGACCGGATATTATGCGGCAACGGGAGGGATGGTAGCGCAATTTAATCGTATGGATACGATAGCGTCCAACCTCGCCAATGCCAATACTACGGGATACAAAAGAGATCAATTGATCACGGGCGATTTTGCACGTTTATTTAAAACAGCGCAAAGTGAGCTCCCCATTGCCAACCAGACCGAAGAGGCAGCCCAATACTTTAACCGATCTCTTGCTCGTGTGCCTCAGATCACCGATGCGTATACCGACCACTCATTAGGATCAATGCAGCGAACCGATAACACCTTTGATTTGGCTCTTGCAAAAGAGGGGCAATTTTTCGCGGTCAAGACACCGCAAGGAATTCGTCTAACGAGAGATGGCTCTTTCACCATAAATGATGAGGGAAATCTCGTCAATAAACAAGGACATGAAGTTCTCCCAGCCGATTATTTTCAAACCAAAACGCCTATAAAACTGACTCAACAGGACAGTATCATCAGCATTGATAAAAATGGACAAATTTCTACCAATGTTCCTGATACAACGCAGATGGTTGCCAATAAGAAGCTATTCGTGATTGAACCTCAAAATCTACGCGCACTTAAAAAAGAGGGAGAAAATCTTTATATCCCTGAATCAGGCGATCCATTGACACCTTTGAACGAAAGTGGAAGCGTTATGCAGGGATTTGTAGAAAAAAGTAATGTCAACGCTGTCAATGAAATGATCGCTCTGGTGGAAGCCAATCGTCTGGTCGGTATGTATCAAAAAGCGATGGATTCACAGATGAATGATCTCAACCGTGATGCGATTGAAAAAATCGCTACAACACGACGATAACACTAAGGAGAAATAACACATGATGCAATCACTTTACACCAGTTCAACTGGGATGATGGCAATGCAAACCCAAATCGACACCACGGCGAATAATATTGCCAACGTTAACACCATGGGATACAAAAAGTCTCGTGCTGAATTTGCCGATTTGATGTACAAAGTTATGACCTACGCCGGAACTTCCACCAGCGATACAACAAAATCTCCGACAGGGATCGAAGTGGGGCTTGGGGTTCGTCCAACAGCAATCAATAAAATCTTTACCGAGGGAAGTCTGAAACAAACCGATAACACTCTCGATACCGCTATTACTGGAAAAGGTTTTTTCAAACTAGAACTTCCAAACGGTACGGAAGTTTATACCCGTAACGGTTCGTTCAAAGTTGATGAAAACGGAACTCTCGTCAACTCGGATGGATATAAACTTGTCCCTGAAGTGGTCGTTCCTGAAGATGCCATAGATATCAGTATCGGGACCGATGGTATTGTTAGTGTGACCCAATCGGGTCAAGCACAGGCAACTCAAATAGGGCAAATTTCATTGACTAATTTTATCAATCCAGCCGGATTACATGCGATGGGAGACAACCTGTTTGTTGAAACCGACAGCTCTGGTCAACCGGTTGAGGGGACCCCTGGAGTGGATGGTTTGGGATCGATTCGTCAAGGATTTGTGGAACTTTCAAACGTTCAACTGGTTGTCGAGCTCACCGATCTGATTACAGGTCAGCGTGCCTATGATGCCAACTCTAAAGTCATCACCACAAGTGATGAAATGCTCGCGACGACCAACAGCCTCAAAAAATAATATTGATTCATATTAGATTCCCTTTTTTGGGGATTTAAAACTCTTTCAGCACATCTAGACTATAATCCCCTTAATTTTACGTACCATAGGATTTTTTTGATGCAAAAAATTGAAGGAAAAGTTTGGAATTTCGGTAAAGACATTGATACCGATCTTATTATTGCCGCACGTTATCTGAATACTTCAGACCCGAAAGAACTCGCAAAACATGTCATGGAAGATGCCGATCCGACATTTGTGAGTAAAATGACCCCCGGTGACATCATTGTTGCTGATGAAAATTTCGGATGCGGTTCGTCGCGTGAGCATGCTCCTATAGCGCTCAAAGCGGCAGGTGTTGCGGCGGTAATCGCACCGACGTTTGCCCGTATTTTTTATCGTAATGCGTTCAATATGGGACTTCCGATTTTTGAGCTTACAGAGAGTTTGGAGCTTAAAGAGGGGGAATCGGTCAGTATCGATATGGATGCAGGAACGATTACCAATACAACCAACGGAAAAGTTTATAACTTTATACCAATCCCTCCGTTTATGCAAGAACTTATTGCAGCCGGTGGACTAATGAATTACGCCAATGCCGAAATAGCAGCACAGGAGAAATAATTAATGAAAACATACACTATTGCACTGATTAAAGGGGATGGAATCGGTCCTGAGATTATCGACGAAGCGGTTAAAGTTTTAGACGCGGTTGCTGCGTGTGAAGATATCGAATTTAATTACCAAGAAGCCCTTATGGGAGGGTGTGCCTACGATGTGACTGGTGATCCGTTGCCGCAAGAGACAATTAATATCTCTCTAGCGAGTGATGCCGTCCTTTTCGGTGCCATCGGCGGTGTAAAATGGGATACACTCCCGCGTGAAAAACGTCCTGAAAGCGGTTTACTCCGTTTCCGTAAAGAGTTAGGCGTTTTTGCCAACCTTCGCCCTGCTAATGTATACGATGAACTCGTAAATGCCAGCTCTCTCAAACCTGAAATCGTCAAAGGGGTCGATTTGATGGTGGTTCGTGAACTCATCGGCGGTATCTATTTCGGTGAGCCGAAAGGGCGTGATGAGAATCGCGGATGGAATACGATGGTCTACACCCGTCCTGAGATTGAGCGAATTGCTCACGTTGCATTTAAGATTGCGATGGAACGTTCTAAAAAAGTGTGTTCAGTGGATAAAGCAAATGTTTTGGATGTCAGTCAATTGTGGCGCGAAGTGGTCGAAGAGATCGCAAAAGAGTATCCTGAAGTGGAACTCAGCCACATGTATGTTGATAATGCCGCTATGCAGTTGATCCGTGATCCGAAACAATTTGACGTTATTTTGACCGGAAATATATTCGGTGATATTTTGAGCGATGAGGCGAGCATGCTTTCGGGTTCAATCGGACTTCTTCCATCAGCATCTGTGGGTGCAGCTATCGGTGTGTATGAACCGATTCACGGTTCAGCTCCTGACATTGCAGGGCAGGGGATTGCGAATCCGATTGCAACGATCGCGAGTGCGTCAATGATGCTCCGTTTTGCACTTGGTGAAAATCGCGCTGCCGATCGTATCGATTATGGAATCAAACAAGCTCTTGCAGAAGGTTACCGTACCAAAGATATTTCAGGGTTCGATGCAAAAGAGATTTGTTCAACCAGCGAGATGGGTTCCATCATTGCTAATTTTGCAGCCAAATGCAAACTCTAACACTCGCCAATATTTACGAACTTCAAGGGCTCAAAGAGGATGCTCTTGAAATTTACAAAGAGATTCTCAAAAAAGATCCCTCCAATGCGGATGCAAAAATTGCAATACGACGATTGTCAGGGATGCGAAAGAAGTTTTTAGGGGTCAATAATGAGATGAAAGCTTTTTTTGTCCAAATGGATGAAGAGGCAGAATTTATTCAGTTTGAAAGGTGGTTATTACGAGCATGGAACTAAAAGATGTTATTTTGTCTACATTGGCAGAGATTGAAGAGTTAGCCGTATCTCCAGAACCCGCTGAAAAAATTGAGATCCCTCATGAAGAGCAGACGTTTCATCACCAAGAACCTTTAAAAGTTGATCAACCTATCATTGAAACCGTTCATACCGTCCGTGACGATGAAGCGAGAATGCTAGAAGGGATTCGAGAACGTCTTCTTGTCCTTTTTGAAGGATTTCAATCCCCTAATAATGTCCAGATTGAAGCCAAAGTGGATTTAACCCTTAACTTCCTTGAATATCTTTTAGCTACGATCGACAATCGCTTAGATGCTATCAAATAAATTAAAACGTTCCATACTAGAGGCTAAATAATGAATGAACACTATCGGGTATTAATACATTGTAATGATGAAAAAGGGCTTGTCTATAAAGTTTCCAGTATCTTTTTCCACCGTAACCTCAATATTATCTCCAATAATGAATTTGTTGACAAAGCTCACAATAAATTTTTTATGCGCAGTGTTGTCGCCGGTGAAATCGCACCCGATGTACTCCGCAGTGAATTGCAAGCTGTTTTACCTCTAAATGCCCATCTAGAAGTGATTGCTCCACGGAAAAAAAGAGTCGTACTAATGGCGACCAAAGAGTCTCACGCATTGGGAGACATTTTGATCCGATATGAAGCAGGTGAACTCGATTGTCATATCGTGGGGGTTGTCTCAAATTATGATTTGCTTGAGCCCTTGGTCTCAAAGTTTAATATCCCTTTTTATACCGTCTCTCATGAGGGGTGTGATCGCGATGAGCATGAGAAACGTGTTCTCTCACAGCTTTCACAGCTCGGTGAGATCGATTATATGGTTTTGGCTAAATACATGCGCATTTTAACCCCCCGTTTTGTCGAGGCGTACGAAGACAAGATCATCAATATCCATCACTCGTTTCTCCCCGCCTTTATCGGAGCCAATCCCTATAAACAAGCGTATGAGCGGGGAGTAAAAATTATCGGTGCAACCGCCCATTTCGTCAACAACAATTTGGACGAAGGGCCGATTATCGCTCAAGACGTTATCCATGTAAATCATGCTCATGGTTGGGAAGAGATGCAGCGGCAGGGGCGTGATGTTGAGAAAATCGTCCTCTCGAAAGCACTCAAACTGGCATTGGAGGATCGTATTTTTGTGCATGCAAACAAAACGATCATTTTTTAGATGTTTAACATCGTTTTAGTCACTCCACAAATCCCGAACAATACAGGGGCGATCGGGAGATTATGTGTCAATACTGGTTCATCCTTACATCTGATTAAACCGATCGGTTTTGATATTGATGAAAAAGCGGTACGCCGAGCCGGTTTGGACTATTGGCATAAGATCGATTTGCATGTATGGGAAAGTATCGATGACTTTATGAGTGCCCACCCTAATACCGAGCGTTTTTTCTTTGCTACCACAAAAACAGAACGCCCCTATTTTGAAATCGATTTCAAAGAGGGTGATTATCTCTTATTCGGTAGTGAAACCGCCGGTATTCCGGCTGAAATTCTAGCGTCGTTTCCCAATCAAACCATGACGATCCCTATGACCAAAGAGGGACGCAGCCTCAACCTCGCTATTAGCAGCGGAATCATCCTCTATGAAGCGATCAAACAAAATTTTAATTCTTACCGAAAGATGATGTAACATGTGGTTTCAAATTCTCGATACTTTCGTCATTGTTTTATTTATCCTCTTTCTTGTCTTTATCTTTAGAGGATACCATCTCTCCCGTTTGGATAAAATGGAAAAAGAAGATCAAGAAGAAAAGTCTTGATCTTAGAAAATCTTCTCTGCCCAAAATCCCATCTTCATTTCAAATTTGTCCATCCATCCGTTAGCTTTGCGAATAACCTTTGCCATTGTCAACTCCTTGAGTGATATTAGGCAAATTGTAGAGATATTTTAAAAAAGATTCGTAAAATATGTCATTTTGTCATATAAATATAATTTTTATGGCATAATTCCTACAATACACTATCAAAACTTCAAAAGGATTTCAATATGAAAACATTCAGTGATATCGTTGAGGCAATAAAAGACATTGTCTCTTCCGAATTCCCCGATAAAAAAGTATTTGATAAAGATGTCGCCGAGTTACTGGATATTTCGCAAATGAATTTTGCTACAATGAAAAAACGAAATAAAATCCCCTTTACAGAATTACTCGATTTTTGTGCGAAACGTTCCATTGCTATTAACTGGCTTCTCTATAACCAGTCTCCTGAGAGTTTGATAGAGCCTACTAATCGTGTGTATATGGTACGCTACTTCTCTTCGGTTAGCGCCTCTGCAGGGGGAGGGGCGGAAAACGATGAGCTTGATTATGAGCCTTTGATACTGGAAGAAAACTTTGTCATCTCACTCGGAGGAGAGAAAGAGTTACGTCATATTGAAGCGATCAATGTATCCGGTGACTCGATGGAACCCTCTTTTAGTTATAACGATATTGTTTTTGTCAATCGCTCAAAAACAGATATCAGCCGTGGTGGGATTTTTACGATTCGTACTGAGCATGGCCTCTTTATAAAACGTTTACAAGTACGGATTGATGGTAAACTTGATATTATTTCAGATAACAAAGATTACCCCACCTACGTTGCACGCAAAGATGAAGTCGAAATTATCGGCAGAGTTGTAGGGCGTTTTGGCGGAGTCGAATAATATTGGATATTTATGATGAAAACAACAGTGTGGATGAGTGGACTCTTATTGGTATTAGGCGGATGTAGTACCCATACTCCACCTGCTGTCCCATCCACAGTTATCCCACTCAATCCACCCAAAGCAGTTGTTGATAGTAATCAAAGTGCTTTGAGTGATCCTTTTTGCTGTATGCTGCCTCAAGATCTTGATCTCAAACTCCCGGAATATGGTCCGAAAGTAAACGATCTAGAACGTTTTGAGCAATCCATGATACCTTATGTTGAACAAAATGGGGTAGATCGTGAAACCCTATTCGAAGTTCAAAAGACATTTGAAACACGTTATTTTTCACCGTGGGGATACAGCGTCTCACCTCAAAAAGTAGAAGAGGTTATGTGGCCGATGAGAGCTTTCAGAGGTGGATTTGGAAGTAATCTTAGACCTGTCCCTCCTGTATGGTTTGAAGAGATAAAGCAACAAAGCAACTTTGAATCCTATGGAACCATCAATAAAAAAGCAATTACCCTAAAATGGATGGATATTCGTGCCTTTCCGACCGATAAACCTCTATATAAAAATCCTGCACTGCCGGGAGAAGGGTATCCGTTTGATCTTTTGCAAAATAGCAGTGTTAACTACAACGAACCGATTTTCCTCTCTCACACTTCAAAAGACGGCGCATGGAGTTATATTTTTACCAATAACGTATCAGGATGGGTAAGATCAGACGGTATTGCTCTGATCAATGACGAGACAGCGTTGATGATTCAAAAATCTGAAAAAGCTTTTTTAATTGAGGATAATGTGCCATTATTGGACAATGCAAATCGCTTTAGCGGGTATTCCCGAGTAGGGATGATTTTACCGCTAGAACGCAGTGATGATCAGAGCTATTATGTCAAAGCAATTGATGCAAACAACTCGATTAAAATTTTATCTTTTCCAAAACGCTCAGCTCATATCGGAGTAAGCCGACTGAACAAAAAGGATTTGGTCACTATCGGAACACAACTGTTAAAAAATACCTATGGATGGGGTGGAATGTATGGTGAACGTGACTGTTCATCGATGATTCGTGACATGATGACCCCTTTTGGTATCTGGCTGCCGCGTAATTCCTCAGCGCAATCGCGTAAAGGGGATGTAGTATCGTTTGCAGGGATGAATGATGATGAAAAACTTGCCGTGATAAAAGAAAAAGGGATCCCCTTTGAAACCATTATCTACCTAAAAGGACACGTATTGCTCTATGTTGGCACTTATCAAGAAAGTGTTATGGTAATGCATAATGTTTGGGGGATTCGTACTATCGATAAACAAGGGAATCGCGGTCGGCATATCATTGGTAAAGCGGTTATTAGCACATTAGAATTGGGATCAGACCTAGCAGATTTTGACCCCTCTATGAAACTTCTCTCACGTGTAGAAAGTATGAATATATTCACACAAACCCCGGCATCACTTAGCCGAAATACAAAAGTGACTCCACAAAAGAAATCACTATAAACGACTATCCTCTAATATCCAAAAGAGAACCTAACATCTCATCTTGGGTGCGGATGGCTTGAACATTTGATTGAACTACTTTTTCGATTGTCACTTGATCCGTAATCTCTTTCGAGAGATCTGTTTGTGATTTTTCGCTTCCGTTTGAAGAGGCTAACGTCGTATTAGCTTTAGTCGATCCGTTTTGTGCTTCACTGATCGTCGTATTGCGTGGCACATAGCCATCACTGTTTACATTTGCCACATTATTAGCATTATTATTCATATAGGTCTGATTCGACATAAGTGAAGAAATATTTGAGCTTATCATTATAAAGCTCCTTTTTGTATCAGATAAGAAAAGTATATTCCCGGCTACCTTAAGAGATAGCTTGGAGATTTAATTAGTGTAGATCAGCGTTAAGTTTCACTTCACGAGTTGAGCGGCGGATCATGAGTTGCCCAGTCGTAGAGTCTTGGCGGTAGTGGATACCATTCAGTGCAACCAAATCTTTACCTTTGAAACTTGTTCCGATTAATTGTACAGTTGGGTTTGCTTGTTGGATTTTTGAGAGTTCTTCAGCGCTAACTGAAAATTTTGTTCCAGCTAGTACAGCGATTCCCGCATCAACGATACATCCATCACCAAGTGCAATACCGGTAACCGAGTTTGCACCTAGAAGGGTATTTTTACCGATTGTGACGGGAATACCGTCGGTTCCGCTGAGAACTCCGAGAATCGACGCACCTCCGCCGACATCTGAACCATCCCCAACAACCGCAGAACTCGAAATACGCCCCTCTACCATACTGACACCTGTTGTACCCGCATTAAAGTTAACATAACTAGCACCCGGCATGATCGTCGTTCCTGCATGGAGCTGTGCTCCGAAACGGACTTTTGAATCGTCAAGAATACGGGTATTGTTGGCTGGAATGATGTGTTGGAGGTAGCGAGGGAATTTATCGACGAAATCAATTTTAGGATATTCGTTGGCAAATTTGAGTTCGATCTCGTTTTCGCGAAGCCATTCAAGTTCGATTGGCTGGCCATCAGACCATGCAACGTTATGGAGAGCACCAAAAGCACCATTTAGATTGAGTGAGCGAAGAGCTGCTTTCGCAGTAGAGAGGGCATAAAGTTTAAGATAGGTCCCCTCTACACTCGTGCAAGCGACATCATTAAAAAGGATTACAAGACGGAATTCGCCATCGCGCATACCACGCTCTATGATTTGGTTGTAAAGGGCCGAGACCACTTGGATATTTTTATGTGCATCGCCGAACGCTTCATCGGCATAAGGCGTAAATGCGTTCAAACACCCCTCTAAAAATTTCAATGTTACAGGGATGATCACTTCATCGGCGGTAAAATCAACGTTAAACCCTTGCTCTTGAGCACTTTTGATAAAGATGGCAGCACTACCTAAATTCTCATTCCAGTTGATATGCGGATAGGTTGCTTGGAGGATTTTGCTGTTATCGAGTTGACCGAAATCTACACGGCAAATACCGAATGCGAGGGGATTTTTATATCCAGTACTGTTTTGAATTTCTTGAACACACGCTTTAAATGCTGATTCGGTCTCTAAAATTTCCATAGTTGCTCTCTTGGTGTAAAATTAATGTGGAATTTTACCATAAGAGTCTAGACTTCAGTTGAATTTTGCATGTTATACTACGGCATATTATTTATGGAATGATGATGGAACAATGGATTGAATTATTAAAAGCGAATGACTATCTCAGGATCAAAAAATATCTCAAAAACGGCGGAAATCCTAATGAGGTAGAAGAAAACGGCGAATCAGTCATCTGTTTTGCGATGCGATATCATTGTGATGGTGAGATTATCGATTTACTCATCGAAGAGGGTGCCGATATACATCATGTAGACGAGGAAGGGGTGAGTGTTTTTGATGTAGCTGTCACCTACAATAATCTTCCCCTCATCGAAAAATTGATCGCTGATGGTTTTGATGTCAATCATGCGACACGTAGAAGTGGGTTTACCCCTCTTATGGGTGCTGTTTGTTATGGTCGTGTCGATGTCATCAAAAAATTGTTAGAATTAAATGTCGATGTACAATCACGTGATGCATATGGGTTGAATGCACTCGATTTTGCCCGTAAAATGCATAAAAAATCAATTTTGGCTCTTTTAGAAGGAGGGGGCAATGGAACAGATTAAGACATTTTTATTATTAGGTTCTTTAAGTGTACTTCTTGTTCTTATCGGCGGTTACTTCGGTGGAACGGGAGGGATGATGATTGCCCTCCTGATTGCAGGGGGGATGAATTTTTACGCCTATTATTATTCGGACACCGCCATATTAAAACACTATCATGCTATTGAAGTTGACCCTAGAGAATCACCGATGCTTTACCGTGTTGTCGAGCGTCTGGTGGAGCGCGCGAACTTACCGATGCCCAAAGTTTATATTATCCACGATCATATCCCAAATGCTTTTGCAACAGGTCGCAATCCTGAACACGCAGCCGTCGCTATAACAACAGGTTTATTGGAACTGCTCAGTGAAGATGAGATAGAAGGGGTAATGGCGCATGAACTCTCACACGTACGCCATCGGGATATTTTAGTGGCTACGGTTGCGGCTACCATTGCCGGAGCTATTGCTTTTGTAGCGAATATTATGCAGTTTGGTGCCATGTTCGGTAATCGTGATAATCGTGGTGGAAATCCTATTTTGATGATCGCTATGGCGATACTATTGCCGGTGGCGGCGAGTATTATCCAAATGACAATCAGCCGTTCACGTGAGTTTATGGCAGATGAGGGGGCAGCACGTCTTACCGGACATCCTGAATGGCTTCAAAATGCGTTGATTAAACTTTCGAACTATAACGGAAGAGGGGAGGTTCATGGTGCAACACCCGAAAATGCACATATGTTTATTATCAGTCCGTTTGATGGCAAAAACTTCTCATTTTCGAATCTCTTTCGAACCCATCCGACAACTGAACAACGATTAGAACGATTAGAGGCATTAAAAAGCGATCTTAATTCACCTGGAGAACAAAATAAACTTTATGACAGACATTACGTCTAAACGTTTATTCAGGCTCTATTTTGAGTGTAAAATGGGGCTTGTGCGGTAACTCTTTTTTAGGATTTTTTAGAAAAACATATCGATAGAACAGATACACAACTGCACTTAATCCAAGTGCTATGAGTAAATAACGTGTACTCATTCAATCTCCTCATAAAATAATATTATAAGTAAATCGACATATTATGCAAAAACTTTATTTGTTGTTATCCATTATCTCATAATGAATTGATTTTTCTTCCAAAGCATCGATAAAAAAGTTAAAATTTCGAATGCTTGATTCATAATCTACTGAGGCTACCGAAATTTCTACAATTGGATTTCCCCCGTTCATCATAGGTAAAGATGAAAAATCGATATTCTTTTCAATGCGTTCCATTACATCAATCAGTGTATTCTCTGAGGTCCGTGCGATTAGAGTATGGCGATAGGGTTTCTTTCCTTTCGGGTAAAAACGCTCCAGTGCCTCCTCTACCATCGGATGTGACATTTCAGGAAAGCCAGGCATAAAAAAATAACGATCTTCACAATAAAATCCAGACATATTATTGATGACATTATGGAGCAACCCTGAATTATTTGGGAGTTTAGCCATATGTATGCGGTGAGGAAAAGCCGCTTCACCGAATCTCTCAATGATATGATCTGTAAATTCTTTATGTGCTACCAATATACCATCGCTGAAAACATCAGAAGCGATCTGACGTGTCAAATCATCGGGAGTTGAACCAATCCCTCCAAAACTGAACATTACAGCATCAGGATCATTTTTAATCATACTAAACGTATTATGGATTAATACAGGATCATCTTTGATGATGAAAGAGGAGAATAGGGTATGTCCACGACGGAGGAGTGCATCACGGACATAGTGAAAATGTTTGTCTTCACGGCGAGCGTTTAGAATTTCAGAACCGATAATAACGGCATAAAAATGGGGAGTTTTCATAGAGGGATTATAACATGCGATCCCCAAAAGGGGGGAAGGGAACAATTTATTTTAATTGTGAAAGAATTTCTTGCTCAACAACATCAATTTTTTGAGTTCCATCGATGGTGATGTATTTCACAGAGCTATCAGATACTGCGACACCTTTATAGTAGTTGACTAGAGGCGCGGTTTGTTCATGGTAGATACGGAGTCGATCTAAAACCACTTCGGCTTTATCATCATCACGCTGAACCAAATCTTCTCCAGTTTCATCATCTTTTCCTTCCACTTTCGGCGGGTTGAAAACAACATGGTACGTTCGCCCCGATGCGAGGTGCGCACGACGACCTGACATACGCTCAACGATGACGCTATCAGCAACATCGATTTCAATAACCGCATCGATTGCTACACCCGCTTCTTTGAGTGCGTCTGCTTGTGGAACGGTGCGAGGGAAACCATCAAGGAGAAAACCGTTTTTACAGTCATCTTCCAAAATACGCTCTTTAACAAGTCCAATAATGATCTCATCGGTAACCAATTTTCCTGAATCCATAAATGACTTTGCCAAAGTTCCAAGTTCAGTCCCTGCTTTGATTGCAGCACGAAGCATATCGCCCGTAGAGATTTGGGGAATCTCAAATGCTTTCGTCAAAAACTGTGCTTGAGTCCCTTTTCCAGCACCTGGAGCACCTAAAAGAATGATTTTCATATTATTTCCTATGATTAGATTTTTGATTCGAGATAAAGTTCCATCTCATCAACAATAGCGTCTATTGTACGTTCGCCATTAATTTTTTTGAGAAGATTTTTGGATTCATAAAAGTTTTGGATATCCGACAGGGGTTCCGTATACACTTTCATGCGGTTATTAAAGACTTCTTCTTTGTCATCACTACCGCGTGATCGACCAAGTACACGCTCACGAGCAACCTCTTCACTCACTACAACTTCGATAACACTGACAAGTTCTACATCGCTGTCGCTCTCTAGAAATTTATTCAATTCAGTCATTTGTTCAATTGAGCGAGGATATCCGTCAAACAAAATTACATCCGAAGGTGCTGCTTTGATCGCGCTGGTAATTGTTTCAATAGCTATTTCAATCGGGACGATCAACCCTTTGCTGATAAAACTATCGATACGTTTGCCCCGTTCAGATCCGCTGGCTACTTCAGCACGTAATAAATCACCGGTAGAATAGTGAACGATATCGTCACTGTTTCTCTCAGCAATAATCTCGGCATCCGTTGTTTTCCCAGATCCCGGTGCACCTATAATAAGAAAGAGTTTCTTCATAGATTATTTGGCACTTTCACGTAAACGGATATGAAGCTCACGAAGTTGTGTCAATTCGACTGGACTCGGTGCTTGGGTCATGATACAAGAGGCTTTTTGAGTTTTCGGGAATGCGATAACATCACGGATAGACTCTTTTTTAGAGAGTAGCATCATGAAACGGTCAAAACCGATAGCAAATCCACCATGCGGCGGTGCTCCAAATTTCAACGCATCGAGCAAGAAGCCGAATTTCTCTTGAGCTTCTTCTTCACCAATGCCCAGAAGGGAGAAGATTTGCTCTTGTAATGCTTGTTTGTGGATACGAATCGATCCGCCGCCGAGTTCCGTTCCGTTGAGTACGATATCGTATGCAATTGATTCAATATCTTCAAGATGCTCGTGATTAAGATCACGCGGCATGGTAAATGGGTGGTGGAGAGCTTTGACACGACCCTCTTCGATCTCAAACATCGGGAAATCGACTACCCAGACGAATTCGAATCGATCTTTGTCGATCAGATTCATTTTTTCATGTTCGGCGATGAAAATACGGAAACGTCCCATATAATCCCATACCGTTTTTTTATCTCCCGCGCCGAAGAATACGACGTCACCTACTTCCATACCAGTACGATCAACGAGGAGTTGAAGATCTTCAGGTGTGAAGAATTTCTCTAGAGGTCCTTTGAGCCCATCCTCTTTCATCTGGAAATAGCCAAGACCTTTTGCCCCGAATTTGCGGACATAATCTTCGAAACTTTTCATCTCACGTTTGGAAAATACTAAATCAGCACCCGGAACACGGAGTGCTTTGATACGGTTCATTTTCGGATTTGCTGCGATACTTGTAAAAATTTCGTTATCACAACGCGAAAAAATATCGATCACATCAACCATTTTGAGATCATATCTAAGATCAGGCTTGTCAGATCCGTACCACTCCATCGCATCGGCATATTTAATACGGTTGAACGGAGTGTGAACTTCGTGTCCAGCTGCTGCGAACATCCCAGTAATGAGCTCTTCGGCAACACGGATAACGTCTTCTTGGTTACAGAAGCTCATCTCGACGTCGATTTGGGTGAATTCGGGTTGACGATCGGCACGCAAATCTTCGTCACGGAAACATTTAGCGATTTGGAAATAACGATCAAATCCTCCAACCATCAAAAGCTGTTTAAAGAGTTGAGGAGATTGGGGGAGGGCGTAGAACTCACCTTCATGAACACGGCTCGGTACGAGATAATCACGTGCTCCCTCAGGGGTTGATTTAGTAAGAATAGGGGTCTCTACTTCCAAAAACCCGAGACGGTCCAATACGTTACGTGCTGCTATGGCCGCTTTTGAACGGAGCATGAACGTGTTGTACATCGATGGATTACGAAGATCGAGATAGCGGTATTTAAGACGTGTCTCTTCGCCGACATTGTTATCACCAATAACGAAAGGGACAGGCTCTGAGCGGTTTTCGATCACCAGTTCATCCACAACAACTTCGATAGCGCCTGTTTTTAAACGCGGATTAGTCAAACCTTCACCACGTAAACGGATACTCCCGTGAGCTATAAGGACGAATTCATCACGAACTTCGCTCGCCAATTTATGGGCATGTGCATTATCCGCAGGATCACATACAAGTTGAATCAGGCCACTTTTATCGCGTAAGTCGATAAATACAATCCCACCATGGTCACGGTAGCTGTTCGCCCAACCGCATAAAACGACTTTGTCGCCTACGTTTGCTTCACTTAAATCGGTACAAAAATGACTTCTCAAATCAAAGTCCTTAGTATTAATATTTTGCGCAATTATAGCGGTTAGAAACTTTTGGTTTGATAATAGTGGTTTTATCTATCTATTCAAGTATCAATGTGATTAGTGTTTTTCTATATTGATTAACATAATATATATTATATTTAAAATTAGGAGTTTAGGATTGATACGGTTTCCCGTGTATCTCATAAGATTAATATTATTCAGCTCAATTTTACTACACTTTCAAAATGGAATCTACAAAAGAACAACTTATCCTCGATATTGAAAATCTTCTCAACCGTTATGATGGTCTTAAACCCACACATATCGATCCTGCACTGCTACAGTTCATGGATCGGCAAACCCTCTTAAGTATTATTGACTCTATTCTCAGACAGCAAGAAAAAACCAATGAATCAAATATAGAATGGCTTGAACAATTCAAAAAACAGTAACCATCAAGTTAATATCACAATAACCGTTTTTGTAATATTTCTACCTGTAATTGTTTTTTTAAGGTAATGCTAAAAAATATGATCTATAATTACAACAATTATCCACAGTGATATTTTCTAACAGCCCAACATTTAAAAGGAGTTTCCATGTCATCTAATGTAGATTTGATCCAACTTACTGAACAAACGAAAAAATTGACTGCAATGGTCGTTGAAGACGAAGTTGTAGCTAATGATCTTTTGAGCTCAACGTTCAAAAACTTTTTTGCGGATGTAACATCAGCGTACAACGGTGCAGAAGCATTGCGTATGTATGAAAAAGTTAATCCTGATATCGTTTTTGTTGATATCATCATGCCTGAAATCGACGGTATAG
>CAZKJU010000047.1:0-17437 GCA_964553185.1 uncultured Sulfuricurvum sp. | reverse complement strand
TCCGCCACTGTGGGCTTTCCATTTCCATACGCGCTCCAAAAACGCTTCGCGTCCAAGTTCCTCTTTGGTTTTCCCTTCGGCAAGGAGCTGTTTTTCTACGACATTTTGGGTCGCGATCCCCGCATGGTCGGTTCCCGGTTGCCAGAGTGTCATATAGCCATCCATTCTTTTGTAGCGGACGATGATGTCTTGGAGGGTAAAGGTGAGGGAATGACCGATATGAAGCCGTCCGGTAACGTTCGGCGGAGGCATCATAATGGCGAAATGTTTGTTCGGTTTTGCGATCGTCTTGTTACCGTCAATCTCGAAATAACCCCGATTTTCCCAGATGGGATAGTAATTCTCTTCAATATTTTTGGGATCGTAGTGGGTAGCTGACATAATAGGGCCTTGGGTACAGAAAATATCGCGAATTATACCAAAAATTGGAGGAACGCGATTTGCTTTTAACTGCAAAATAGAGTTGTTTAAAGGATCGTTATGCAGTATCAAGTAAAATCGACAATCTTGGGCTTTGAAAATGTTGAATGTGTAGAATTGCACGAGATTGATGAACTTTTCTCAACGCTTCGTAGTTGTGATGGAAATATTAGTTTTACGTTAGTCAACCCCTATATTTTACGTGAATACTCTTTTGATTTGCCGATCGCCATTCGCGTATTACTCGATATTAATGAAGATTCAAAGGTAGTGGTATATAATATCGCCGTTATTCAAGATCCGCTCGATGAATCGTGCATCAACTTCCTAGCTCCGCTTATTTTTAATCAAGACAACGCGACTATGGCTCAAGCGGTATTAGATGTGAAAACTCACCCCGGTTTCGCTCTAGCCGAGCCGATCAAAAATTTTAAAATATAATCTAGCCTCTTTATTATGGGGGCTTTAAGGAGCCTCTTGCCACTCTCCCGCCTCAACGATCAGCAGTATACCGCGGCAACCGCATCCTATGGACATAATCTTATTATTGCATCAGCCGGTACAGGGAAAACGTCTACAATTGTGGGACGTATTGCCTATTTAATCTCTCAAAATGTGAAACCCGAAGAGATTTTGCTCCTCACCTTTACTAATAAAGCGGCGCAAGAGATGGTAGAGCGGGTAGCGGCATTTTTCGGTCGGGAGATTGCGTCCAAGATCGATGCAGGGACATTTCATGCCGTGAGCTACCGATGGCTAAAACGTAAAGAGGGAAAAGTAGTTTTGAAACAACCTCGCGAACTTAAAACCCTTTTTCGCAGTGTCTATGAAAAACGGACGTTTAGCCACATCGATTGTGCGACCTCGGCGTATGGTGCAAACTACCTTTATGATGTTTATTCGTTTTATCAAAATACCGAGTTGAATACAAACTTTGAAGAGTGGGTTTTGACGCGACAGGATGAACACGCCGTCTATGCCGCGATCTATGCTGATATTATCGATGAGTTTGAAGGGCTGAAAAAAGAGTATGGATTTGTAAACTTTAACGATCTTCTTTTACATATGCGGGATCTCGCACGTGAGAGTGATCTGGGGTACAAAGAGGTTTTGATCGACGAGTACCAAGATACCAATGCTCTTCAGGGGACGCTGATTAATGCTATGCGGCCGCCGTCACTCTTTTGTGTCGGAGATTATGATCAAAGTATCTATGCCTTTAACGGGGCGGACATTTCAATTATCGGCTCATTTACGACTAATTTTCCTGATGCAAAGGTCTATACCCTAAACAAAAATTATCGCTCAACCGTTCCGATCCTCTCTCTCGCCAATACCGTCATCGCCTATAATGAACGTATCTACCCTAAAGCACTCGAAGTGACCCGAACGGCAGAAGCGCAAAGTCCCTCACTGTTGATCTATGAGGAATTGTTTGATCAATATCACGGGATCGCTCAAAAAATCGGCGATTCCTCTACCAACCGAGAGGAGATTGCGGTTATTTTCCGAAACAATGCATCGGCAGACGGAATTGAAGCAACGTTGCGCGAAATGGGGATAGCATGCCGCCGGCGTGGCGGAACCAGTTTTTTTGACTCCAAAGAGATCAAAGCTTTGCTTGATATATATACCTTGTTGGTGAATGAATCGGATATGATGGCCTTTATCCATCTATTTGATTATGCCAAAGGGGTAGGGAGCGCCATAGCGAAAGAGCTTTTTGTTGCGTTGCAAAAATTAGGAAGAGGCTCGTTTTTGCGAGGATTGTACTCTCCTGATTCCGAAATTTCAAATCCATTTGAAAAACGACGTTTGAATCATCAGTTGGGGCTGTTTGATGATTACGCGGAACTCGGCAGTGCAGGGCGGTTCGCGAAGTTAGGGCTAGATCCGAATTTTATGGGAAATCCGATTTTAAAGCATGCCAAACTTTCCAAAGATTCCGCTACCTTTTTGCATGATTTGTTTATGCTGTTTCGTCAATTGAGAGATATTAAGGAACCTAAGGCAGCTGTTCAAAAAATTGCCCTCTCAAACTTATATGGACATGTTGTAGAAATGCTCTCAACCAGGCGGGCTATGACCGAGAACGGATCAATCGATGAACGTGCCAAGAATGAATCCCAAGAGAGAATCCGACGTAAATGTACATTACTTTTTGAACTCTCCCGCCCGTATAAAGATCATGAACGCTTTTTAAATGCGATGGTTTTGGGGTCACAGGATTTGACACAGGGGGAAGGGGTCCATTTGCTCAGTATCCATGCCTCTAAAGGATTAGAATACCAAGAAGTGTATGTGATTGATTTGATGGACGGGCGGTTTCCGAATCGAAAATTGATGTCTCGAAGCGGCAGTATTGAAGAAGAACGGCGACTTTTTTACGTCTCAGTAACACGCGCAAAAGATCGTCTCTTTTTGAGCTACGCAAAGTATGACAAAATCAAAAAAACGAATTTTGTCCCCTCTCAATTTTTATTTGAAGCAGGGCTGATCCCTAAAGATGAGATTTATACAGCTTTAGTGGAAAAGGGGACGATTACAAAGGAAGAATAAACCTCCTTCCTGATTTTTAATGTTTATTTTGTACAGCGTTTCCAAGATCCCACATTGGTAAAAATATTCCTAGTGCTAATAATGTAACCAATATGGCGATAATAAAGAGCATTATAGGCTCGACAGCTTCAGATAGACCATCAATAATGGCATCAAATTTCATTTTATAATATTCCATAACTTTTTCCATCATGGCATCGAGCTGTCCACTGGATTCTCCGGCAGAGATCATTTGAATAATCATATTCTCAAAAAGTCCAGTTTCTGCTAAACCATTATGTAGAGCGCCCCCCTTTTCAACAGCAGATCGAACTGTCATTAAACGTTCCTGAAGAGGAAGACTATCAATCATAGCAATTGATGTTTCAAGAGCTTCAGCTATAGGAATTCCGGCACGTACCAGTTCAGAAAAGACCAATGTAAAACGGTTGAGTGTAGCAAACATAATAATATTTTTAATAAGGTATGTTTTAAGTAAAAACTGATGCCATTTATAACGAAAATCTCGAAAATGATTTATAAAATAGCGAAAAACAAAGAGAAAAATAAAGAGAAAAGCAAGAACATATAGGCCATAGGTATTAAAAGCATGTTCTAAAAATAATAAAATTTTAGTAGGTAAAGGTAATTCAGCATGAAATTTATCGAACATTGTTTTAAATTTTGGAACAACATATGAAATAAGAACAGTAAAGGCAATAGCCATAGCAATCATAACGTTACGGGGATAGGCCATTGCTTTTTTAAATTTGATGATATTACGACGTATCTCTTCAAGCATATCGGCAAGTTTATGGAGTGCTTCAGCCATATTCCCCGTTTTTTCTCCTAGCTCAATCATGGCTAAAGAGAGGTTCCCGAGTTCAAAAGAAAACTTCGATGCTGATTGTGAAAGGCTATGTCCGGCATTGATATCTTCTGCTATTGTGCCCAGAACATTTTGAAGTACTTTATCTGTCGTTGAGTCAGCAATTTCTTTTAGTGAATCATGGATCGAAATACCGGCATTTGTCATAACAGCGAGTTGGCGTATAGCTGCGATTAGAGCATCTTGTTTTAGTTTTCGTTTTTGGATATTGGAAAATAAACTCTCTTTGAAACGACGAATTTGGTCTTCAAGTGGTGCAGGAGATTCTATAACTTTTAAGATCATTCCGGAATATTTTATTTTAGCCAAATAGTGAGCTTCTTTTCTGCTTTCAGCGTACAGCCCTTGTTCTGTTTTTTTCCCTTTGGTGAGAATTGTTGCTACAAAGTATTTCATCCTTTTGCCACCCTTAATATTTCATCTAATGTTGTAACTCCATGTACGGCTTTGGCCATACCATTTTCGAACATGCCGACAAATCCTTCCCGTTTTGCTTCTTTGAATAGATCGTCTTTTGATGCTCCTCTTGCAATCATGCTGGAGATGTTTTCTGTGATAGGAAGTACTTCACAGATCATTTCACGCCCCATATACCCCGATCCATTACACTCCTTACACCCGGTCCCTTCATAAAAAACCGTATGTGGAGGGATAAGTGCACTGTATTCTTGAAGCAGTGTTTGTGGGATGTCTACCTCTTTTTTACAATGGGTGCAAATTCGTCTGACAAGGCGTTGAGCTTGAACGGCGACCAATGCACCACTAATCAGATAAGGCTCAATTCCCATATCAGACATCCTTGGAATTGCTGAGATAGCATCATTGGTGTGAAGTGTTGAGATAACCAAGTGACCGGTAAGAGCTGCCTTTATCGCAATTTCAAGTGTCTCATGGTCACGTATTTCCCCGATCATAATTTTATCGGGGTCTTGCCGAAGAATAGACCTTAAGGCATCGGCGAAAGATAATCCCACTTTTGGATTTACTTGAACTTGTTGAATCAAATTCATCCGATACTCAACCGGATCTTCTACGGTAATAACTTTATCTTCTACGTTACGGAGTTCATTCAATGCACCATAAAGTGTGGTTGTTTTACCACTCCCCGTAGGTCCGGTTACCAAGATAATACCAAAAGGAGATTGAAGCCCTTTAATCAGTTTTTGATAGCTCATGCTATCCATACCAGAGTCTTCAAGTTTTACGAGTGCTTTCGTCTTATCCAAAATACGCATTACAATTGATTCACCATAGATAATCGGGAGGGTTGATAGACGAAAATCATATTCTGCATCCATAACTATCGCCGAGAAGCGCCCGTCTTGAGGCTTTCGGCGTTCTGCGATATCCAAATTGGCCAAAAGTTTAATACGTGACGCTAATGGAGGATAAATATCACGGTCAAAAATAAAAATCTCTGCTAGTTTTCCATCAATACGCCCGCGTACAACACAGTTGCGTTCAGTCGGTTCAATATGAATATCACTTGCACGTCCTTTGATACATGCTTTGAGAATGACGTCGATGAGCTGTAAGATTGAAGAGGCTTCTTGTTGCTCTTCGATTGTACCGATATTGCGAAGTTCATTACGAATATTGGTAACGAGCTCTTTAACGCTGTCTTTTAACTCCATTTTAAAAAGGTATGCTTGGATCTGTTTTTCGGTAGCAACGGCAATTTTGAGAGATTTCCGTGGGAAAAGACGTTGAATTGACTCTTGGGCTTCCATATTAAGAGGATCGGCAAAAGCAACAACTACATACATATCATCTTGTGAAATAGGGAGTGCATTGTATCGTTTAAGCTGTGCGGTCGGTATTTTTTCAACTAAACGGTAATCCATATCGATGGAATCAAGATCAATAAATGGGACTTCAATGACTTCAGCTAAGTGGGATAAGATTGACGCTTCATCTAAAAAATGGTAATTTTTAATAATGGAAAGTTCATATCGACCTAAGCGAATCTGTTCAACAATAAACCGTTTGATAAAATTGATAGAAACGGCTCCGACTTTGGTTAATGTCTCTAGTACGGTATCGTCTTGAACGCCACGTGATGTTAAGCGATCAATTTGCTGTTGGGTGATATGGCGTTTTTCAAGTAAATCGTGGGTAATTCGATCCATATCCTAAATCCTTATTTAATATACATGATGAATGGTTAATATTTTATCATAATATTCATCTATTGCTATGCTCTTGACCCCATTTACCTGCGTTGTATAGAGTTTAAAACCCTGCCTTGAATTGGTAGGGTCTTGATACTCTTTAATGATATCATTATTTTTAGGATTTTTTACGTAGAGATCGAAAACTTTTGAAAGGAGATGGCTGCTTGTAGGGAAATTCAGATTACGAATTGGTTTATTGTCATACAAAGCCTGCATTAAAAGTTTTTTTTGCATAACTATAAGAGCAAAATAGGCACTATTTGCACGGGCATCAGCGGATTGGGATAAAGCTGACATTACGGGGGAAAGTCGATCAATATGATCGGCTTTAAGACATGAGAACCCTATGAGAGAGATAAAAGGTTCATTTTGCTCATTGCGTGCAAAATAGGTATATCCATAATTGCACGCTTCTGAATACATCCCTTTTTGGTATAAATCAAAGAGCTTTTGACTAACATCTGCGTATACACTGTAGGTAAAAATGAATAATATTAGGAAATGTCTCATTTAAAGTTTCCTCGTTCAATAGCATCTAGTAGCCCACGTGCAGTTTCAGAATTTGATTGTGTAATGTAGAGTTGAAGTGTTTTTTTGGCTTGATCCGTTCTTCCGAGTTTAACTAATGATTTTGCAAACAATATCCAACTCTCATCAATGCGATTGTTAATATTATTCGTTTTCAAGGCGTAATTGTATGCTTCATCGTAATTTCCATGATCATAATAATAACGGGCGATAAAAAGACCGAGATTAGCATTAGATGTCTCTTTAAAGCGGCTTTGTAGATCATTGATATCGAGCTTGTTTTCATTGTTCCGATTAATGGAAAGTGATCCATCACGATTAGTAGATTTTACCGCGGTTGGAATGATAGGAGGAGATGTATATTCGGGCATATTTAATGTTTTAGGTGTTGAAGGGAGGGATTGAGTATGTACAGGTTTTTTACTGAGAACGGCAGGGGATTTGGATGCATCTTCTTGGATAGGAGTGTTTTGGAAAGATTGAACGAATTCCATTGACGGTTCTAAGACAGTTGTATTCTGATCGTTCAGTGGCATTGGTGTTTTTTGAGTGGTATTTTTAGGTGGAATATTTAGCTTATTGGTCATAATTGGCGGTTGAATAGGCTTTTTAGTATTCAACCATATTAAGCTGCCTATGAGTGAGGTTATTATTACAATTAAGACAATGAAATAAGGGGCGTATGATTTGAGTTTATATTTTAACCAGCGACGTTCCAATTTTTTAATATCAAGCATGAATTAATCCTGTGTGAATAGCGGCCATTTCAATCCACTTTGGTTTGATCGCATTGTATTTGATCAAGGTTGGATTATTCTCCTCATACCAACAATAGAGGCTAAAGAGGGAAAAGAGCAATTTATTGGTATCGCGATAATTCCCTTTCGTCAAAGTGGCAATCAATTTCATATTTTTATCATTGAACATATTCGCAACATCAAAGCAGTTGGATTTGAGAAGTTTTTTTTGAACGTATATTTTCAGCTCCTCCGCTGTGGCGTTTTGCAATTCAATACTTTCCCATATTCGGGTTTGAAAATGTTCTTTTGCAATAATATCTTCTTGGTCGGTTTTATGAAGAGTGATGACAAACTTAATGGCTCGTGCATCTGATATTAGACGTATTTTCTCCATTAATGCCGGGCTATACAATTGTGCTTCATCTAAAAGGACAATAGGGATACTGCTCAATGACAAAGCGGATGAAATTTCTAGAAAACGGTTTAGTGTCATCACTTCACGAGGTGCATGACCAAAAATATTTTGAGCAAGTACGCGCAAAAAGTCATCTTCATCGACGATGGGGGTTGATACCATTAAAACTTTTTGATGTTTAGAAAGATCATGATGTAATTTATGCAATAGCATACTTTTACCGGTTCCGGGGCGACCGTATAAAAGGATCATTTTTAATGGCTTTTGAACAGAACTTTTTAATGATTGATACATATGGGAGACACTGTCAATCTGGACGTAATCCCTTGGATTGACAATATCTAAAAAGAGTTCGCGCGGTTTTGAGAAAAGGGAATTCTCCATCCGTTATTTGACTTCCTCTTTCGATTTAGGTTCCATAGCTTTATCGACTCGAGTATAACCAAGATCTGAAAGGCTAAGTGAATCTTTTTCTTTTTTAACAATGTGAGGCTCAATAATAATAACGAGTTCTTCCACTTTTTCTGACATTCCATCTTGTTTAAATAAATATCCTAAAACAGGGATATCTCCAAGTAATGGTAGTTTAGTTGAAGTATTGGAAGATTTACGATTTATTAGTCCTCCAAGAACAATCCGATTGCCATCTTTTACAGTAACAACTGTTGAAATCTGTCGACGACTTAAATCGGGTGGCATTGTACGTGTTGAGTTGTCAGATGAAATGGTACTAGCTGTTTCAGAGACGGATGGATTAATTCGTAAAGTGATCGTTCCATCTTTTGAAATTTCAGGAGTAATATCGAGTAAAACACCTGAGAAAACAGAACTAACGATTTCAGTTTGAGCTTGTTCCCCTGTAGTTCCTCCTGCGAGAGTAGAGGTATTGATTGTTTTATAAAATAGCTCTGTTCCTGCTGTGATCAGTGCTGGTTGATTATTGAGAGTTAAAATTTTTGGATTTGAAATCGCATAAACATCACCTTGTGATTTTAGGAACATGACAAGATTGTTAATACTGATGCTGTTGCTTAGATTAAATAGTTTTGATGCTGTTGCTACGGCAGCTCTAGCTCCTGCTATCGGTTCCATTCCATAAGTCGGTAAAAAAGCCCCGGTTGTAGCATCAGTGGACCCACCATTTTGCATAAATTGCTCAACGGTATCACCTGTAGTTGCTTTGGTTATTTTATTATCCGTAAAAGTGTCAACATTTTGAAAATTGATTTTGTTGTAACCCACGTTAAAATTTTGAAGATTGTAGATTTGAGACCAATCGATCCCTGTTGTAGATCCATCACTGAAGACAACGCTGTACATTTTAACATCGATCAAAACTTGTGTTTCCATTTTCTTTTGTAAATCATCGATATACGTATCTAAACGTTGGATTTGTTTCCCAGTTCCTGTAACGGTAACTAAACCAGCACTTTTGTTGATAAATATATTATGAAATTCATCTTCATTGTTGGAAGCATTTTTATCGTCAGATGCAATTGAAGATTTTTTCTCTCTGTAATCATCTTCTGGACGACTGAGAATATTTTTGATCTCTTTTTCTAAAGTGCCCCAAAAGTTCACTTCATCGAGAGTTGTAATATTGGTTCCTGATTCAGAAGAAGCATTGTTGCTGTTACTTGTTGATGAACCACTGGTAGTTCCACCAGCTGCTGTACCAGAGTTTGAACTCAAACGTATATTAGTACTGCCTGTCCCAATTCGTTTAGTTGTAATATAATCGATTTGATAGGTCTTAGTTGTAATATACGAAATTTTCAATACATTGTTTTGCAGTGTATATTGAAGATTGTTTTCTTTAATTATTAAATCTAAAACTTCATTGATGGTTAAGTTCTTTAAAAACGTTTTATTCATTGGTTTTTTAAGAATACCTTCGGCTTGTTCATCGGTAACGATGACGCTCATTCCGCACTCATCACTCAATTGATCGACAAATTCTCCAACACTAGTCCCTTTTACAGAAGAGATGTTGAAAAGCTCATATCCACAATCTGCTTGCAAACTTGTTGATAGAAGGGCAGCCGTGGCAACGGATAACATAAACGCTCGAGTATGGTGTTTAATTACAGATGTCATGATACTTTCCTATTTGGTGATGATTTTAATATTATTATTTTGTTTGGTTAAAAACAAAATAAGTTTTTGGTCTTTTTTACCAGTGAGTAAAACAGAGTTTTGTTTCACTTCAGAAAGGGTAAAATTTCGAACGTTCTCCCCCACTTTATACCATTTCCCATTAATGAGAACCGTTTTATTCATGACAGCCAATAAGCGCAAAGGTTCTTCAATAATTTTTGCTTGGGTTAAAGTTGGAATTTTACTGCCTAACTTTGGTGGTGCAAGTAAATTGGATCCATTACTTGCAACCGGTGTAGGTTTTTTCATTTTCATTGGATCACGCAATGAATTTATAAACCCTTCTGGAACACCCACACGAGAAGGTAAAATAGCTTGAATTTGTTCATCAACCCATGCTAGTTCTTTATCTTCTTGTGATGTGGTTACTGTAATATTATCGGTAGTAGTAGGAGTGACTACTGCACCTTGTAGTGCCATTGCACTGAAGAATCCTAAAAGTAGGTATTTGTTCATTGTCGTACAATCCCCCATACTGAGATATTGAGATCACCCTCGAGTTTTTCTTCAGCCGATATATTGAAATCATGTAGATCAACGACCAAATGACTTTGTTCAAGTGCATTAATAAACTTCAATGTGTTTTTGTATGGTCCTTCCGATTTAATTGAAATATCCAATACATGTCCGAAAGAACTGTTGTCAGTTTGAAGTGTATTTCCAAAGGCTGCTAATTTCACATTGTAATTACGAGCATAGATAGAAATTGAATCAAGATATGCACCCCAAACCTTTTCATCATAATACAACGATGAGATTTGTTCCAATTGCTCTTTTATATATGTATTGTACTGGATATAGAGTGTATGTTGTCTCTCTATTTCTACGGTCTCTTGTTCGATTTGTGTAATTCGTTCAGGGGGATTAGCTGCCAAGTATTGTTTATCTATATTTAGCTCATTCTCTGCTTTTAGAGCTTTTTCATGAGACACTTTAAAGCTTGCTTCTGAACTTTCCCAAAAAAGCAAATAAGAAAAAGCAAATAAAGATGCAAAAATCATTACATAAAGCATCATTTTATCGCGATCACTTTTTTGTGAAAGAGTTTGGTCTAAAGAGTAGAGGTAGTCTTCGATTTGTAATTTCATTTGATTACCGCCTTTAATTCGCTGATATACGAAGAACTATTTCCATCATACGAGATGAGCTCAAGATTAAAATCATACTGATTGCGTTTTGAATCAGTTAAGTGTTTTAGCAGCGCAGTAATATCTTGAGTTTTGCTTGAAGTAAGTCCAAAGGTAAAGGTTTTACTTACGTTGTCTTCTGCGTAAGCTATGTTTTTTAGCTGAACACGATATTGGTTGAAACTACGAGTAAAATCTGCCATAATTTTGGCTTTCATCGGGTAGTCCACTTTTTTCTCATGTACTTGAATCAATGTGCCTTGTTTTTGTTTATAAGCTGTTTTTTGTTCATCTAAGAGAACTTGCGCAGCATTTTTATTAGCTGTTTTAAGATTGATAATAGACTCTCGTTCAGTTTTTTCTATATGTACGTGTTCATATTCTTCCGTTAAGACAGCATGATGAAACTCTTCAACATAAGATAGTCCCCAATAGACACCAGGATAAAGAAGTGCTCCGGCTAATGCAGCTGCAGCAACTAAAATTAATTTTCCGCTCTCACGCTTAGCAAATGGTGGAGGTCGATGGAAGATAGTAAAATTACAATTGTATCTCTCTTCTGCCTGTAGGCGCCCGTACAAATGCATTAATTGATGGATTTGATCAACATTGGAACCGTTAGTATTAAATCCATAATTAAAATCGAAAGGAACTGTTTTTAGCCCTAAATACGTTTGTGCATACTCATCTAAACCAAGTATACTACCTACACTTGTACCGATGAAAATTTCATCAAACCGTTTAATGTCATATGCTCTTTTTGCATATGCCATAATGTCACTGATGTGTAGAAAAATTTCTCCAAATAACTTGATTAGATTTTTTTGGTATTCTGGTTTTGAACTGTTTAGCCCTTCATTTGCAAGTGTAGCTGTAAAGGAGTTGAAATCAATTTGTTCACCGATAAGTTCACAGAACCGCTCATGCATTTGTAGGAGAGAAAATTTCAATGATTTTGCGTAGATAAACTCTTGTTCATTATAAATACAGAAAAAGGCATCATTTTCTTGGAAATAGATAAAACAATGAACATCCGAAGAATCGATGAATTCTTTGACATACAATGACTTTAAGAGTAATGGAACAGGAACAATCTGATCAATGTATTTTATAGCATCAATAACTTTAACGTATTCTTGCTCTAATGTTAGTGGGTCTACAACGAAGACATGGAAATATCTATCTCCTTCCGTGCTTCTGTGAATGGCTTCTACATAGCGGATATGGTATTCAACGGCCATATCCAAGGCAAGCTCTTCATAAACTTTGTTTTCTAAAGCATCATAAACATCGTCATCAGGGATATTCTTACTAATTCCTATAAGAGCTGAAATAAAACCTTTGGTATTTAAAAAAGAGACACTGTATTGTTCTTTTGAAAAAGAAGGAGAAGTAGTGCTCGATATAGTGTTAAATGTTCCACTGTAATAGTCCCCTTTGTATGGGTTTGCTGATACGATGGTTGAATAGGTTTGTTGTTGGTTTTTACTCATCCTCTTTCCTATTTAAAATGTACAAGAACCATTCCGCAGAAGCAGTTTTGTCGGTAAAACTCTATTCGATAACTTTTTTGAAAAGTATCAATAGCGTATTTGGAATCCAAATCTTTTAAGGCAACACGTAAGTTACTTTCATCTTTGACCCCTTTTTTAGTGAAGCCAATAATGTTAACTCTTGTATCCGGATCATTATTAACAATTTTAAAATCGGCAGTTACAAAAAAATCTTTAGCAAATGCCATCTGTTCGTCTTTTCCATCTATAGAGACAGTTATTAAATCTGAACAGACCTCTTTAGGATAATAACTAGGGATAAATGTATTTATCCGCTGATTACCGATAAAAAGATCATAACTTTGCTGATTTTTTCGAACACTCCCAAGTGGATGGGAAAACTTAAAATCATTCTGCTTCGATTGTAGCGGAATGAAACTTAAAGTGTTTTTTAAATTCTGTAGATTCAAATAAAAATTATTGTTAATTGTTAAAAAGCCGTATTTCGGGAGGATTTCTTCGATGGATTGAGGTGTTAGTTCGAGAGAAGATTCAAATTCGATTCCCATAATTTTCATGTATTTTTCAATCGCACGGAGCTGATAAAAGACTTTATGATGAAGAGTTGGTAAGTTTTTACTGGTTTCAATCGCAAAAGCAGGTTTATTATGGGCAACGGCGAAATAGGTTAGAGAATGTTTCATCGCTTCATCATCGAATTTAGTATTTGTATTTCGAACATCAAATAAATGGTGATTTTCAATCAAGTCACCATTAAGTTCATTGCTCACTTTTAAGGCAATTTCATTTAGGTTTCCGAAAGGGTGATTATTGTCAAGTGTATTTTGATCAATCACACAGGTCTGTCCCCAAGCATTTGGATTAAAGATGGTATTTTGATATTCTTTACGGTAAAAACCATGTCCGTCATGAAGATTTAGAATAAGCCCAATCTGAGGCTCTTTAATAATTTCTTGGATCTCTTTTACAATACTATAGTCAGGATCAGATGGATCGATATCGGCAAATTTACGGTTCATATCGCCATTCGTTCCGCGACTGTTGTTTTGAATACTAAGTTGATTTAGATCTGGGACAATCCAAAGGCTCCCTTTTTTGATCGTATAATATTGAGAAAGTAATGCGGTGGCAAAATAACTTCCGGGTTCATTACCATGGATACCGCTTATGACGAGAAGAGTAGGCGTATGAAAATTATCTGGCTCTTTTTTAATAAGAGTAAATGGATAGGCATTTAGTGTAGATGCTAAAATCGTAGCAATTAGAATTTTGCCAAAATACATAATCTATTCTTCGGTTAAAATAGATATAGACTGGTCATTGTTTAATCGAACTAAAAGTGATTTTTCCCCTTTATATTGGTGACTTTCACTGCTATAGAGTTGATTATATGTTATCCAAAAAAGATTTTGCTTTTCTCCGGGATAGGGGATAATGTTGATATCACTGAAAGCGATACTCTTTTCTTCGTATTTTGCAAAAATGCGCTCTTTATATGATTTGAATTGATTGTAATTCATCCCGTCAGAGCGTCGAAACGATGTATCATAAAATGAGAGATAGGTTTCAAGATCATTATAGGTCCATGCAGATTTCCATTGATACAGTGACGCTAAAATAGTCGAGTATACCGTCGGTTTGACCCATTGTTTTGAGGCGGAATCGATGATCAAAAGGGTATTTGAGGGATTGATACTTTTGTCAAGCTGTAATAGGTCATTATTGTTAATGGCAATACAACCTTTTGTGAATGGGTCGCGTGAACCGCTTAATGGGACACCGTGTACCCAGATTCCATCACCGCTTTTTCCGCGAATACGATCATATAAATTTGGATAGGATGTTACAAAGGCCATTGGTCCATAGAATGGGTCGACCGTTTTTTTCTTTTCAGTTAGAGTATAAATTCCGATAGGGGTTTTCAAATCACCTTCAATGTATTTATCACCTCTATTTTTACCGGTAAAGGCACTGTAGCGTTTTTTGAGAGAAAATTGTTGACGGGTATCCGGCGTGTAAAGTTCTAAGGCACCTTTGTCTTTGTTGACAGTTAAGAGGGAGAGAGCCCGTTCAAAATATCCAAAGCGGAGATCTTTATTGAAAAGTGATCCTGCCCAATAGGAAGGATTATTCATCTCTTGTTCGAGTAATTTTTTACCACCGCTTTTATAAAGCATGATTGAATCTGCTGAAAAAAGAATTGTGGTAGATACTATCGAAATTAAGAGACTTTTTACCATTCGTATCCTAGATCGCTTAAGAATTTTTTATCGGTTGTCCACCCTTTTTTAACTGAAACAAAAAGTTCAAGATAGACAGGTTTTGAAGCTAAACGCTCGATTTTTTCTCTGGCATTTTTACCGATTCGTTTGATAGCCGCTCCCCCTTTGCCAATGATTATCCCTTTTTGGGAATCTTTTTCTACGATGATAGTCGCTCGTATATGCTCTATAGGTGCTTCTTCATCAATTTTATCGATGATGACATCAGATTCATATGGGATTTCATCGCTGATATTATCAAAAATGGCTTCACGGATAAACTCTTTATAAATATCTCGGACCATTTCGGTTGTTATATTTTCCGGATCATAAAGGTAAGGGGATTCATTAAGATGTTTAACTATAGTGTCAAGCAAATCATTTTTTCCGACATTTTTGGTAACGGACATGGGGATAAGTGCTTCGAATTGGTCGCTGTAGCGGTTGTATTCTCCGATTTTTTTGAGCAAGTCCGATTGTGACACTTGGTCAATTTTACTGAGAACAATGATATGTTTTCGTTTTTGACCATTAATTTCTAAAAATTTCTCATAATAACTGAGTTTGTCTGATGCTGGAGCTAGATATACAACGATATCACAGTCTCCGATAGCTTTAAGTGCTTCTTCAAGCATGTATTGGTTGAGGAGTTTTTCAGCTTGATGAAGCCCTGGCGTATCCACAAAAATGATCTGATCATCGTTGTGCATAACGATAGCGTTGGATCGCTTGCGGGTTGCATTGGCTTTTTGACTGACAAGAGCGATTTTTTCACCCAATATCCAGTTCATCAATGTGCTTTTACCTGCATTTGGACGCCCGATAAGAGCGACAAAGCCCGCTTTATTCACCTTTAATCTCGAGGTGAAGTGTTGCATGAATCCCGTGGCCGAGTTTGAGATCAAGATCGTGTAATCCGGTTGTTTTGATTCCGTGCTTGGCATCGAGTTCTTTTTTGTCGATTTCGATATTATGCTGCGTTTTTAGGGCATCGGCGATTTCATCTTTGGTAACAGCCCCGAAAAGGTGTCCCGTATTTCCAAGCTTTTTACTTATTACAACTTTAATATCAGAAAGCTGGGCTTTGATCGCAGTAAGCCGTTCAATTTCAGCTGCTTCATTAGCGGCTTTTTTCTTTTGTTCGGACTCATATTTTTTGAGCACTTCGTTGGTAGCAGCGTGTGCTAAACCTTTACCGATTAAAAAGTTTTTTCCGTACCCATCTGCTACCTCTTTGATCTCGCCGGCTTTGCCGACACCTTTGACATCTTTGGTCAATAATACTTTCATTTTTTTCCTTGATTACCCACGAACGATTTGGCCGCCGTAAGAGACAATACCGTGAGCAAGATTTGAAACTTTAGTGTAGCCCATATCGTGTAATATACGTTGACAGTGAGCACTTCGGCTTCCGACATGACAATATACGATGATATGCTCATCCTTCTCTAATTTTGATTCTGTGAGCGTTTGGAAGAAACTACTGGTTGGAACCAAAACATCAGCTCCGGCAATACGTCCCATTTTCCACTCCATCCATTCACGGACATCCACAACTTTAAATTTAACCATACCAAGTTCGCGCGCTTCGAAAAGGGCAGTGAGCTCATCACTGTCGAGATCGCTTTTGTGCAAGAGCATTTCACACTCTTCTTTACTTAATCCACGAGAGTGTTGGTGGGTTACCTCTTCAATTCCCATCTCCATACGTTTTGCTGCTGCAAACTCTGGGGTACAGAAAATTTGGCAGTGACAAACACCCTCTTGCGGTATCTCTTTTTCAATCGCTGTGGTACAAGGGCACAGCCGATTGTCAGTACTTTGGTATTTTCCATCCACTTCTTCAACCATATAACAAGGGCAAAAACGTTTGCCGTACATCATTTTATTACGAGCGAGTCCGAGTTGAACCCCCTCATTAATCTCTTCTTGAGGGTTATAGACCCATCCGAATTGGTTGGTCACTTTATCGGTAAATTTGATCGTTTTTTCGAGTTCGGCTTGGAACTCATCCGAATTCATATCTATTTTGATGATGCTCATAGGTAAATCCCTTATTTGTTTTTACGTGCTTTACCGGCGATGATAAAACGAAGTGCATTGAGTTTGATAAATCCACCTGCATCTTTTTGATCGTACACTGAATCTTCTTCAAATGTACAGTACTCAGGGTTAAACAATGAAAGATCCGAACTGCGTCCGACAACCATAACGTTCCCTTTATAAAGTTTCAAACGTACGGTACCGCGTACATTTTGTTGAGTTTTATCGATAGCCGCTTGAAGCATTTCGCGTTCCGGTGCAAACCAAAATCCGTTATAAATGAGTTTTGCATAGCGTGGCATCAACTCATCTTTGAGGTGTGCTTCTTCGCGATCAAGTGTCAAAGATTCGATAGCGCGGTGTGCTTTGATCATAATCGTTCCACCTGGAGTTTCGTAACATCCGCGACTTTTCATACCGACAAAACGGTTCTCAACGATGTCTGCACGTCCGATTCCGTGACGTCCGGCGATGATGTTAAGTTGCTCTAGCATAACCGCCGGTGAAAGGGCTTTACCGTTGAGGCTGATTGGATCCCCTTTTTCATACCCGATTTCGATGTATTCGGCTTCATCCGGTGCGTTTTGAGGTGAGACGGTCCAGCGCCACATACTCTCTTCTGGCTCTGCAG
>CAZKJU010000046.1:0-17577 GCA_964553185.1 uncultured Sulfuricurvum sp. | reverse complement strand
CTTTGAGATAATGATCTTGTGCTCGTTCATACGCCATCTCTTGGCGATAGAGTGACGCGATTGCATTGTGGGTTAAATCATCGTTTTCGTCGAGTTCCAATGACCTCTCATATAATTCGATCCCTTTTAGACGATCACCACTTTTTGCCGTAACGAATGCCAGCTTGTTTACAATTTCAGGATTATTCGGTTCAATTTGTGCAGCCTCTTCTAAAGCCGCTCTTGCATTTTCAATCTCTCCACGTTCGTAAGCAGCGTCAGCCTCATCGACCAAAGATACTCCGTTAGGTAGACTACTATCAATCTCATCTGAAGAAGAAGTCTTTTGCGGAGATTGAGTATCGTCAAGCGTTTGGACATGACGATAAATCTGATATGCGAAAAAAAGTGTCGCTGCAAACATTAAAATTTGAAATGTGCTCATTGTGTTCCTTTTTTGTAACGATAAGTATAATATAATCCCGTTAACTTAAAACCAAAATCGGTAGAAACTATGCCCACAAATTTAAAAAACCCAGCACTCTATATCAATCGGGAGCTCTCTTGGCTCCAATTTAACACCCGTGTATTAAAACAAGCCCTAAACGAATCGCTTCCGCTTTTGGAAAGACTGAAATTTCTCGCTATTTACGGAACGAATCTGGACGAATTTTATATGATCCGTATTGCAGGTTTGAAAAAACTTTTCAGCGCCGGGGTCAATGTATCGGGAGGGGATCGATTCACCCCCTTGCATCAACTGCGCGAGATTCGTTCCTATCTGCATGAAGAGCAAAAAGTGGTCGAACACTGCTTACTCGGCATCATGCATCATCTCGAAAAAGAGGGGATCTTTTTTAAATCATACCAAGAGACAACACCAGAGCAACGCAAAATCTTGGATAACTATTTTCATGAAAATATTTATCCGGTTGTCGTTCCGATCGCCGTCGATGCAACCCATCCGTTTCCACATCTCAACAACCTCAGTTTTGGGCAAATCGTCAAATTGCGCGATAAAGACGACAATAGTATCGAACGTTACGGTATTATCCGCATTCCTCGTGTACTCCCTCGTTTTGTGGATATAGACAACCGTATCTATATCCCTATCGGAAGTATCGTAGCTGAACATATCGGCGATCTTTTCCCGGGGTATGAACTCTTGAAATTCTCTGCATTTCGCATCACCCGTAATGCCGATATCGCGATCGAAGAAGAAGAGGCCGATGATTTTATGGAGATTCTAGAAGAGGGGTTAAAGCTCCGTAAAAAAGGGGAAATCGTCCGTCTTGAGCTGAGCAATCACGCTGATGATGATCTTCTCAATTTTTTCAATCGCCATGCCAATGTTTTCAAAGACGACATTTACCGATTCCAAACCTATCTCAATCTCGGTGCACTGTGGCAAGTGGTCGGAAACAAAGATTTTGCCCACCTCACAGCACAAAGTTTCAAACCCCGCAACCTCCCTCCACTCGATTCAGATGAGAGTTTGTACGGAATTTTGGACAAACAAGATTTGATTATGTTCCATCCGTTTGAGAGTTTCGAGCCGGTAGTTCGTCTCATCCAAACCGCTGCAAAAGATCCTGATGTCGTCTCCATCCGTATGACACTCTATCGTTCAGGTTCCAAATCGGTGATCGTTCAGTCTTTGATCGCGGCAGCTGAATCGGGTAAACAAGTGACCGTCATGGTGGAGCTCCGTGCCCGCTTCGATGAAGAGAACAACCTCATTTGGGCTAAAGCGTTAGAGAGTGCCGGCGCACACGTAATCTACGGTATTACAGGGCTAAAAGTTCATGCGAAAGCAGCGCTCGTTACCCGCCGTGTCAACGGAAAACTTAAACAATACGCGCATATCGGTACCGGAAACTATAACCCCTCTACCGCAACGATTTATACTGATATCAGCTACATGACGAGCAACGATGCCATTACGTATGATATGACCCGATTTTTTCACTTTCTCACCGGATTCAGTAAAAAAGGGAAGCTCAGCGAACTCTACATGGCTCCGACACAGATCAAACCGAAACTTCTCTCCCTCATCCATAATGAAGCACGTATGGGGAGCGAGGGGGTTATCATCGCCAAAATGAACGCTCTTGTCGATGAAGATATCATTAAAGCACTCTATAAAGCCTCTCAAGCAGGGGTCAAGATTGAACTTATTATCCGTGGCGTATGTTGTTTACGCCCAGGAGTTGAAGGGGTTAGTGACAATATCCGTGTCACCTCGATTATCGGAAAATATTTGGAACATGCGCGTATTTTTTACTTTAAACACTCAGCACCGCAAACTTATATCTCGAGTGCCGACTGGATGCCGAGAAATTTATTACGCCGTATCGAGCTCCTCACCCCGATTAGCGGAGAAGAAGCTTCAGCAAAACTGCTCCAAATTTTAGAATTACAAATCTCTGATAACGATTTGGCGTATGAACTCCAAAACGATGGAAGCTATTTGAAAGTCTCTCATGAGGGCTCTGCAACGATTAACAGCCACTCGATTGTTGAAACCGAGACCAATAAAGTATATAATTCGACCAAAAAACAGACACCGAATTACGTACAGCAGTTGACGAATCGGTTGTTCAAAGAGAGCTAATGATTAGTAATTATTTACACTATACCCCGACGATCGGCGAGCGAACCTGGATCGCCCCCTCAGCAGATGTCATCGGCAGAGCCGAAATCGGTGAAGATGTGAGCATTTGGTTCGGTACCGTTGTCCGTGCCGACGTCCATTACATCAAAATCGGTGACCGCACCAGTATTCAGGATCTCAGTATGGTCCACATTACTCACCATAAGCGTGAGGATATGAGCGATGGCTATCCGACAATAATTGGGAATGATGTTACCGTGGGACATCGAGTTATGCTCCATGGCTGTACCATCGAAGATGCCTGTTTGATCGGGATGTCTGCGACTATCCTCGACGGTGCCGTTATCGGCAAAGAATCAATCGTCGGAGCCGGAGCATTGGTCACAAAAAATAAAGTATTTCCTCCCCGCTCTCTCATCATGGGAAGTCCGGCAAAAGTCGTGCGTGAACTTACCGACGAAGAGGTCGCCGAACTCTATGCTTCGGCAAAACGGTATGTAAGTTTCAAAGAAAACTACCGCGCCCCTAATGTTTGATCTTGTCGTCGCCGCCGACATACTCGGCATCGTTGCCTTTACTCTCAGCGGCTTTTTGGTCGGTGTTCGCAACAATCTCGATCTACTCGGTTTGATCATCTCGGCTTCTCTCACAGCTCTTGGGGGGGGCGTCGTTCGAGATGTAATTTTGGGACGTACCCCTTTTGCGTTTAATGAATACTATCCTGCTATCACCGTTATCCTAACCATTCTCCTTGCATTTGCATTTCGGCTCTATCGTCGTGAACAGTTGGAGCGTCAATGGCTTTTTATTATTTCCGATACGATCGGGCTTGTTGCCTTTAGCATCACAGGAGCGCTACTCGCCATCGAGGTTGAGTTTAACTTCTTCGGCGTGATGATTCTGAGCTTCCTCACCGCTGTAGGAGGAGGAGTACTGCGTGATACGATGATCAACCAAGTCCCCTCCGTCCTTATCAGCGATTTTTATGGCTCTATCGCTATTATCGTCTCCATTTTGCTTCTCGTATTAGCCCAAGTGGATTTGATCAATACATGGGGTGTGGCCGGTGTTGCAGCCTTCGCGATCTTTTTACGTCTTTTGGCATATACCAAACAATGGCATCTGCCTAAACTCAATATGGATTAATTATGTCTAAAATCAAACTCTTTTTTCTTATACTCTTCCTAGGAGGAGTGATCGATATCGGGCGTTACTTTATTTATCCGAATATTTCCGATTTAAAAGAGATTAACCCCACCCCAACCGCTTTTATGGAATATCGCCAAGAGGAGTGGGCTGAGCAAAACCGTGACCAGGAGATCACCCACAAATGGGTTCCTATGTCCAAAATATCTCCCAATGTGATCAAGGCTGTTCTTATCGCCGAAGATGACGGTTTTTGGAATCATGACGGGTTTGATGTCAAAGGGATGGAAAATGCGATTGAACGAAGCATGAAAAAAGGGGTAGTTGCAGGGGGAAGTACCATCTCTCAACAGCTCTCCAAAAACCTCTACCTCTCTCCGAGCAAAAATCCGGTTCGCAAAATCAAAGAAGCGATCATCACATGGCGTATCGAAAGCACCCTCTCAAAACGGCGTATTCTCGAAATCTATCTCAACGTTGCTGAATGGGGTGACGGAATTTTCGGGATCGAAGCGGCGGCTCGCCACTACTATCACAAAAGTGCGAAGAATCTGACCGGGCGTGAAGCGGCGCGCTTGGCCTCAGTATTACCAAATCCCATCAAATACAACCCTACCGGAAATCAAAAATACGTTAAAAATCGCGCCCGTATTATCTATAAAATCATGAAACGCAGAGGCGTTGTTATCCCAGATTTTAAAGAAGTTATGGCTCCGCCGAAACAAGAAGCGAGCATTACTTCAGAAAATAACGAAAGCGTTAGTGATCTTTTCAGCGAGAGTACCCCAGAGACTCCATCGTCACAAGAGTTATCGGAGAGTTCTGAAATACCCGAAGAGAGTATCGAGGTCAATAGTACACTCACCTTTTAATTTTATGGTACACTATCCTACTATTTTAGGAGGATTTTTTCATGAATAAACGGTCATTTCTCAAATTTTTTGCTCTCACATCCGGTGGAGCGATTTTAGCCCCCAATAGTGTTTTTGCATCCGATGCTCATCATGCCGCTCCCAACAGCGGAGAGCTTCAGGAGATGGCAAAAAAAATGTTTGCCGAAATTGTCTCCCAAAATGACTATTATGTCACGAAAAAAGGCTCCTCTTTTTTCCAACAGTTTAAAGACTCTCAACACCCACGCGCTACCGTCATCGGATGTTCCGATTCCCGCTTCCAAAGCGATGCGCTCGATGCCAGCGCCGAAAATGATCTTTTCATTATCCGAAACATCGGAAATCAGTTCAGCTCTAATATGGGGAGTGTCGAATACGGAGTTCGCCACCTCAATACTCCATTATTGATCATTACAGGGCATTCACGCTGTGGTGCTGTCAAAGCGGCAATGAGTGATTACTCAGGGGTAGAATCCAATATCATCAAAGAACTTGATTCTATCTCACTAGCTATTCGTAAAACATCCCTCATGGGAACGGAAGAGGCGAAATGGCTTGCGGCGGTTCAAAGTAATGTCCATCAACAAGTAATGTACGCACAAAAAGAGTTTAAATCCGAAGTCGAAAGTGGAAAACTCACTATCGTCGGAATCGTCTATGACTTGGCTAATGACTTTAATAATGGTTATGGACGGTTAAAAGTCATAAACATCAACGGTGAAACCAACCCTGAGAAAATCATGCAGTTTCCATTGATGAAATCACTCTTCAAGCCGGTACACGTCTAAGGACACTCCATCCGATCAGTGATGTTACGGCGATCAAATACGCCGGAGCAAACGGGTCACCGCTCAGTTTTTCGAGCGACGTCATTAAAGCGGGGGTTATCCCGCCGACAATCCCTGCAGCACTCCCTAAAATTACCGCTGTAAACGATGCACGGTAGCCATGATATTTTAGTGCTGTAACCGTTGATGCAAAAATAGGTGCCTGAAAAGCGCATAGAAGTATCACGAGAACTATCGTTCCTGCCAAAGAACCCCAATACCCTCCAACGCTCATTCCAATCATCAACGGATAGATACCCACTGCCAAAGTAAGCGCCGCCATTCGCATCACCCTAAGAGAACCGATTTTATCCGCCACCATCGCCATCAACGGGATAAAAATGACCCCGACAACAATGGAGAGTGTATTGATCTGTCCGGCTTCAGGTTTGGTGAGATGAGCACCACTCTGTAGCCAAATCGGAAGATAGACGAATACGGTGTAATAAAAAATCCATACGGCCGAAGCCACGCTCAAAAATTGCCAAAACTCTCGACGATGATGTTTTAAGATTGCCACGATAGGAACCGCTTTATCTTCACTCGGAACGTAATTATCGGTAAGATTACGACGTAGATAAAGCCCTGCTGCGGCAATGATGATACTCACCCAAAACGGGATTCTCCATCCCCATTCCCCCATCGCATCTTCACCCAAGTACCATAAGAGTGCTCCACATAAACCTGAGCCCAATGCCATCCCGATTTTAGCACCGACAGAGACGAATGAACCGTAAAGGTTTTGACGGTTAGGAGAGGATTGTTCGACGAGATAGACGATCGAGCTAGCGTATTCCCCTCCGACCGATAACCCTTGAATCATCCGCAATGCGACGAGAAGAATCGGAGCCATCATTCCGATCTGTGCATAGGTAGGTAAAAAACCGATGAGAAATGTCGGCAATGCCATCAGCACCAAAGAGCTCATCAGGGCAAACCGCCGACCGACACGATCCCCGATATGACCGAATACCAAAGCCCCGACGGGACGCATAATCATCCCAGCGGCAAATGCGCCGAAAGAACCTAAGAGAGACAAAAAGGGATCGGTGGAAGGGAAAAAGAGGTTCCCCATCATCACCGCTAAAAAGCCGATCAGGGCAAAATCATAATATTCGATGACGTTGCCGATAATACCTGCCGCAATGATCTTTTTTTTGGATCTCATATTTCCTCTTATCTTACCTCAATACTCTCAAAAAACATGTTTTTTGTAGCTTTAGGGGGTTGTAGGGACATTTGTCCCTGCCACTAAAACGGATGAATTCGTTTTAGTGTATAACATTTATAGTATCCATCCACCACCAAGGAGTTTTTCACCCTCATAAAAGACACCCGCTTGGCCTGATGCGACACCAAGTACCGGATCGTGTAATTCAACAACGGCATGATCGCCCTCAATTTTAACCGAGCAACGTACCGCTGTTGTACGGTAGCGAAGCTTCACATCACATTCAAACTCGCTACGCGTATCAAACATATTGACTCGTTCTAATTCAACACGTCTACACTCTAAATCTTCACGTGTTCCGACGACGATTTGATTCGTTTCCGGTCTGATCTCGACAACGAAATGGGGATCGTGTGCACCGTGGACATTAAACCCTTTGCGCTTACCAATCGTATAATGCATGTACCCTTTGTGCTTACCGACTACTTTGCCACTCATATCCAAAACATCACCCTCTTGATCGACGGGGACATAAGGTTTTAACACGTCCATATAGGTCGTCTCAACAAAACAGATTTCACTCGATTCACCCTGAGAAGCAAAGGATTCTAACCCCTCAACACTTGCGGCAAATGCTTTGATGTCACTCTTATGACGCTCGCCTAGAGGAAACAACAGTCGCGGCACTAAAGCTGGATCGATGTAGAAAAGAAAATAGCTTTGATCTTTTGTATCATCCTCTGCCTGAAGCAGATATTGTCCATCATGACGAATATAGTGCCCCGTTGCAATAAAATCGGCCCCGATACTATCGGCAAACTCTACCATCGCACCGAATTTGATATTACGATTACACAATGCACAAGGGTTTGGGGTTTTGCCCTCTTTATACGTTTCGATAAATGGGGTAAAAACTTTTGCGTTAAATTGCTCTTGAAGATCCAGAATATGGAGCTTTACCCCTGCAAAGTCAGCCGCTTTTTGTGCACGGGCCTGATGAATCTCATGGTACCCCGGTTTCGAGTGGAGTTTCATATAGACCCCTTCAACCTCATACCCTTGTTCTTTGAGCAAAAGGGTTGAAACCGTCGAATCTACTCCGCCGCTCATCCCAATCAATACTTTTTTAGCCATCAAATACTACTCTCTTCACACTTATCTCTATCTGCCATATACGAGGAGAGAACTTGATAATATTTGGTATTATCCAATCCCTCTTTTTCTAAGGTCAACATTTGTTTAATCAACGATTTTTCAATCTCTTTGGCGACAAAAGCGAGATCATCGGTCAAAACGATCAAATCCAAATCTGCTTCATCGATCATCCCCTCTGCCAACATTTTATCGCGTAAAAATTGGATCAGCGGAGTGTAAAATTCACTTCCGACAACAAACAATCTTACACCCCATACTTTTCGAGTTTGAATCAGCGTCAACGCCTCAAACATCTCATCAAGGGTTCCAAAACCGCCGGGGAAAATAACATATGCCATAGAGTATTTAACCAGCATTACTTTTCGAGAAAAGAAATAGTCAAAACTTCGCCCTTTGGTAATATACGGGTTAGGTTGTTGCTCTGCGGGAAGTTCGATGTTTAATCCGATAGACTCAACTTCATCAAATTCAAAAGCACCACGGTTAGCCGCTTCCATGACACCCGGTCCACCGCCGGTAATAATGTTATACCCTCGTTCGGCAAGCATCCCTGAGAGGGTCATGGCTTGTTTGTAATAAGGGTGGTTTTCATCCAGACGCGCACTTCCGAAAATCGTTACCGATGGTCCCAAGTCCCCTAACTCATCAAACCCTTGAACAAAATCGGCAATGATTTTGAAAACACTCCAAACATCGGCAGATTTAATATCTTTGACGTAACGACTGCTCGGGTACTCTTTTTCTTTCTTTTTTCGATGCGGAGGCATTGTTACCCTTTGAGTTTATTCAGACGATCCCGTTTGGTTCCGATAGAGGTGATCTGCACACCAAAATTTCCATCCACAATCACCACTTCACCCTGAGCAATCACATGATCATCGACTAAAATATCGAGCGGATCGTTTGCCAATTGGTTCAGTTCGATCACCGAACCGATATCCATACTGAGGACATCTTTGAGGAGCATTTTTTTCTTACCGATTCGGACACGAACGGGAAGTTTTACATCCATGATCAAACCGATATTTTTCATCTCCCCCTCTTCGAGTTTTACCGTAGGTTCGTTCGAAGGCTCATCAAAAATATTCCCCGATGGAGCACTGGTCGCAGGGGCTTTTTTACCTCCTAACGCTCCGTTTACGTTTGCATCGATAGCGAACATCATCAAAGAGTTGATCTCACCCAAACTAAAGGTAAATACAAACATTTTCGCATAAGCATCGAGATTTACTTCACCATTTTCAGCGATAAACTCCGCGCTCTCAGGTTTAATCGTAAATTTTGGAAGCTCTTTTTGAGATCCTAATGTCGTGCTCATCGCTCCGACAATGTTGGAAACGATCTCTTTGGCAGCATCCATGTCCTCATCAGACATATCATCTTTTCCCTCACCATCACCGCCTAGCATCATATCGCCCAATGCAGTTGCGAGTTGCGGTGGCATCATGATAATCCCCTTACCTGAGGTCTCACCGCTAAAACTTACATGGATGAGGGCAATAGGAGGGATAATATTGGAGACGATTGAGATATCTTCAGCCTCTTTGAGGGCAATTTTAGGAGCTTGACCTGTTAGCCCCTCTATTGTAGCAACAGCCTCACTTGCAAATACTCCGGCAAAATCACTCATCATCATCCTCCTCATCTTCTAATGGCCCTCGAATCATCTCTTTGACCCCGCTGATCCGGGCTTTTCGTCTCACTTCAAACTCTTTTAGCGCCCGTTTTACGGCATCTTTTTCGGTATCTATCAGTGAGGTAATCTGGATCGATTTACGAAATCGTCGCAGACCCATTTGACCGACAAACCGCTCTTTTCCATCAACACTGACGTTGACTACATCGTCTGCCGGAATATTAAGCCGTATTATATCTCCCTCACCTAATTCCAACAACTCATGGAGACTTAACTCCGCTTCCCCAAGGTTCACTTCAACATTCACATGAGCACCCCCTAAGAGAACTTGGAGCTCTTGATTACGGCTTTTTTTCGAACTGGTTTCGTTCAGCATCAAATCACGACTGGCGAGTTTCGGCAATACCGGTTCCAATGCAATAACGGGATAACAGATATTCATCATCCCTGAACTGTGTCCGATGATGATCTCCATAACGACCATCACAACAATCTCATTTTGGGCAACAATTTGAACAACATTCGGACTCGATTCTTTTGATTCTACCTGCGGATAGAGATCAGTAACAGGAGCCCATGCCTCACGTAATGTCCCCATCATCACTCGTAAAATTGTCTCAAAAAGGGAGAGCTCGATATCGGAAAATTCGCGGCTTGCTTCAAAAGGTTCACCTTTTCCGCCGAGGATACGATCCAGCATCGGAAAGGCGATAGAGGGGTTGATTTCTAAAACACCGTTCCCCTCCAGCGGTTTCATCGAAAAGACGTTGAAACTTGTCGGATTAGGAAGCGACATCAAAAACTCCCCATAGGTCATCTGATCGACTGAGTGGAGCTGAATCTCTACAATGGAGCGCATGATTGCCGAAATCTGCGACGCAATAGAACGAGCCATCTTGTCATGAATCCCTCTAAAAGCACGGAGCTGCTCTTTAGAGACACGGTTAGGTCGTTTGAAATCATAGAGGGTGATTTGGCGTTGGGAGAAGAGATTGTCATCTCCCGATTCTAAGACACTGTCCCCTTCATCATCGACAACATCCAAGAGGGCATCAATCTCTTCTTGGGATAGAATATCAGCCATTATCGCCCTCCTACTGCTTCTTTGATTCGTCGAATAACCGATTTATGAATTTGTGAAATACGCGATTCGGTGATATTAACAATTTCACTGATCTCTTTAAGTGTCAGCTCTTCGAAATAATAGAGCTGAATAATAATCTGTTCACGCTCATCAAACGTTGTCAAAACATTTTGTATCGCTTCTACCAGATCATCATGTTCTATTCGTTCCAGCATTCCGCTCTCTTCAGGGGTACCAAGCTGATCATCGAGAGGCAAAACAGTATAGATGTCAGACGCTATTCGGGCTTCACGAACCTTTTCCACTTCGATTCCCAAAATCTCTGCGAGTTCATCATCGCTCGGTTCATCGTCATGATCGGCCATATACACTTCGATAGCACTGTCAATCTCTTTGATGAGGCGGCGGCTTGAGCGGCTTACCGTATCGAGTGAGCGGAGATAATCGAGCATCGCACCATATACCCGTGTTTTAGCGTATCCCCAGAACGAATCATTTTGGCTCTCATCGTATCGGCGTGCCAGCTTAACCAGTTCTTCCGTACCGATCGCACTCAAATCCATATAGTCAATTGAACTTGGCAAACGCTCTTTGAGCCGAAATGACATCGCTTTGACTGCCGGAAGATATTGGAGTGCCAGCTGATCTTCACGATGTTTTAGTTCTTGAGAATAAACATTTGCGCCACTCATCCTCGCCCTTTCTCATCCAACAAATCGGCTTTATGGGTATAAAATGCATCGATAAATTGCTCACGCTTGTTGATTTCACGAACAAAGAAATCAAGATTATGTTCATGCGAAACTTTTGGAAAAGGGTGTGTTTTGACACCGAGTGTTTGAAAGAAAAATCCAACACACAAGTGGGCAAAAAGATAAAAAAATACGGTAATCAGGATGACAAATCCTAAAAAACTTTCAGCAGAACTTGATTTAAGTATCCCAAAAACAATACCGATAAAAAACCCTTGTACCGTTAAAAAAGAGACAAAATTCGAGCCCCGCATAGTGTTGTATCCTTGATTTCAGTAATTTGATAATAAAAAACGATTCTCATCTTACCCATTTTGTGGGTTAAAAGTGCTCCATTAAACGCTTAAACAGCCCGCCTAACCCGCTCTCTTTGGGATCTACCAGCACATTTCGTTCCAGTTTTTTTGCGATACGCTTAACAATCTGTTCTAATTCACTTGTCGGAGTTGCCATCGGAAAATCACGACTAAAGAGCGCTCTTTTTTTAACACTGTTCGAAATTTTCAGATCATTCGAAACCTGCCCTAAATAATTGAGCTGTAATCTCCCCCCGATATTGGCTGCCGCGACTTTATGAATTTTTTCAAATAAAGATTCCGCCTCTTTGGGCGAGCGCACCTGATTCATAACAACGTTAATCTCATCACGCAGTCGTGAGGTCACTTTGATCGTGGCATACGCATCGGTAATCGCGGCAGGATCAGGAACGGTGACGACGATCACATCATCGCACGCTCGCAAGAAAAGCTGAATATGCTCTCCGATCCCCGCACCCGTATCGATGATCATAACATCCAAATTTTCCAAAACATTGGCCTGATCCATAAAACGCTCAAACAGTCCCCCCGATGCGTATTTAAAAATCTCTTCCCCACTCTCTCCGGGAATCAGAACAAGATTTTTTTCGATCGGAACCAATATCTCCTCAACGGTTGCTTCTCCTTTAAGGACATGGAGAATATTTTTCTGAATTTTGACATTGAACATAACATCGAGATTGGCTAACCCGATATCGGCATCGAAAATTCCTACTTTGAGTCCGTATTTTGCCATGATGTAGGCCATGTTCGAACTGATGGTACTTTTTCCGACACCACCCTTACCGCTCGTAATCGCAATAAAACGGGTTTTTTTCGCCGTCATGTTTCGGTTTTGATTCACCAGTGCTTCGAGTTTAGAGGCTTGGTGACTCATTGATTCTCACCTTTGCGAAATCCGTTCATCAGACATTCAACTAAAAAATCTGACGTAGCTACGGCTAGATCTTCAGGAACTTCCTGCCCTATCGAGAAATAACTGATCGGCACTTTGGTCTCGTAGACGAGTGAGAAAAGATTACCGAACCCTCTGGTTTCATCGAGTTTAGTAAACATCATCGTATCAATCCCCAGCGGAGCAAAATTATCATAAGTCGCTTTAAGATCTTCGTATTTGATCGAGCTCGGCATCACGAGAACAACATCGACACTGTATTCGGTATCGTTGCCACGCAGACACTCATATATCTTTTCGATTTTCCCTTTGTCATACGGGGAAGAACCCATCGTGTCGATCAAGATATAATCACTGTAACGCAACGCATTAAGGGCACTCGAAAATTCCGGCGGATCAACCACCGTCTCGATCCCCAGTTTCATCATCCGCGCGTACTGCATCAGCTGCTCTACCGCTCCGATACGATACGTATCGAGGACAACTAGACCCACCTTGTACTTTTTATCAAGCAGATACGAAAAACGGGCTGCGAGTTTTGCGATCGAGGTTGTTTTACCTACTCCTGTAGGGCCAACCAACATAATCACTTTTTTTCCGCCGTTCTTAGGGGGGGTTTCGAGCCGAACCGGAATCATTTTACGCATCAATACTTGAAAATAGCGCTTAACAGTCTCCGAACTCTCTCTCATTTTAGAGGGCATGTGCTCTAATGTGAGGTGCATGATCTCATCCAGATGAGCCTGATCCATCCCGCTTTGTTGAGCGAGGCGGTAAATCTCCGCAAATTCGGGAGGAATAGGTGCCGATGTTTTGGGGGATTTTTCATCCCAAAACATATTTTGAATCAGCTTGACTTTATCGCCGAGTTTCTCGATCTCTTCTTTGATCCGTTTGAGATCTTCACTTTCAGCGATAGATGTATGGCGAGAAGGACGTTGCTCTTCTTCGGTAACTTCAGCTATTTTGGAGATTTGTTTAGCGGCTTCGGAGATATTATAAAGGACATCACTGCTTTTTTGCGCCAAAGGGCGTTGCTTCATTAGTGGTTCGTCAATTTTTGCCCGAGGCTTGGGAAGGGCATCTTCTTCAATCCCTACAACAATCTCATACAAAGCACTTTTTCCAAGCGATTTTTTTTGTACTTCGCGTGTCTCGATCAACATCGCCTCTTCACCAACTTCCAACTGCGCTTTTTTGAGTGCTTCAGCTGGAGTTGTGCCGCTAAATGTCAAGATTTTCATAGTATCTCCGGGTGCTCTTGTGAGCCAAACTTTTGAGCGGAATCATGACACTGGAACGTTCGCTCCAGTGAAGGTGAGGAATAGTCAACTCTTTGCTTCTTATCTTTCGATTATCAAAAAAGAGTATATCCAAATCCAACGTCCTCGGCGCATTCGCAAAACTGCGACACCGCCCAAAACGCTTTTCGATTCGCCAGAGCAATCGCAATAATGCTCTTGGCTCCAATGAGGTTCCGATCTCGATCACTGTATTATCAAAATCACCTTGATCTATATAACCGAAAGGGGGATTTTCCAGTATCACACCACTTTGAATTCTACATATTTGAGGTAATCTTCCAAGATAGTGCCAAAGATGATTCATTCGACGACGCGTATCACCGATATTCCCCCCGACACCTAAAACAACGCGGTAACGATACCCATCCTCTTTCGAGAGGGTTTGAGGGAAATTGTGATCGACATAGATGCTATGCCGCTCATCCAGCGTACGGCGCAGTGCCATTATTCTTCTTCTGCACCTTGCTGTGCTGCTGCTTGCGCTTGACGCATCGCATTGATTTCGCTGAGGATTTGCATCATCCCCACCATCGCCAAATGGTATCCAAACGGTCCGAAACCGATTACAGACGATGTACATACCGGAGCGGTCATGCTTTTTTGACGGAACTCTTCACGACGGTAGATGTTGCTGATATGCACTTCGATCGTCGGAAGATTGACCGCACTGATCGCATCGCGAATCGCGATAGAAGTGTGGGTATACGCCGCAGGATTAATGATAATCCCGTCCGCATCACCGTAACACTCTTGGATACGGTCGACGATTTCACCTTCCAAATTACTTTGATAAAATTCGATCTCAATCCCGTTTTGGGTAGCAACATCTTTCATTTGTGCATGGATTTGCTCCAAACGCATCGGACCGTAGACTTGTTGTTCACGTACACCGAGCATATTGAGGTTTGGACCTTGGATAACGACTACTTTCATTGATAAACCTTGAATTCTGTTTTAGGGTATAGATTATAGGTAGTTCTATATTATAAGGAACTAAATCGGTTCCATCTTGGAAAAGATTGTATCCCGAAATAGGGAGATTATTCATCCTTTCGCTATACTTTTTCTTTTTAAATCAGACAGACAAAGGATCAGGGTGCACATACTTTTAGCCGACGCACTTTTTACCGATGGAACTATTCTCCGAGATCACGGTATCGTATTTGATAAAACCATTTTAGAAGTCGCCTCGAATGACGATCTCCGTTCCCGTTACGGTGAACAATGCGTTGAACTGGGCGAGGGGTCGGTTTTGGTTCCCGGACTCATCAATTCTCATGTTCATCTGGAGTTTTCCGCTAACCGCTCCACCCTCACCTATGGTGAATTTATGCCGTGGCTCTCCAGCGTCATCGCGTCGCGTGATGAACTGATCAATGAGTGTGATGATACGTGTATGTCGCGTTCCATCGAGATGATGCTCTCCAACGGCATCACCGCATTCGGTGCGGTCAGTTCGTATGGATTTGATCTGACACCGTGTGCCGAAGCTCCTCAAAAGGTCGTCTATTTCAATGAACTGATCGGTTCCGATCCACTCATGGCGGATGCACTGTACGGCAATTTTCAAGAGCGCTTATTCGCCTCCCAAGAGGTGAAGCGCGAAGGATTTTACCCCTCAGTAGCGATTCATTCTCCCTACTCCGTCCACCGTATTTTGATCCAAAAAGCGCTCAAATACGCGCGTGAAAAAGAGCTTCGCGTCACCGCCCATTTGCTCGAAAGTACCGCAGAGCGCGAATGGCTCGATCACAATAGCGGAGCATTCGCCCCATTTTTCCAAAATTTTCTCAAACAAAGCCAAGCCGCCAATACTGCCGAAGAGTTTTTGGGATATTTCAAAGACACCCCTACCCTCTTTACCCATGCGGTTCACACTTCGAACGATGAACTTTCCGCCATTGCCGAGGGGAATCATACGATCATCCATTGCCCGATCTCCAACCGCCTATTGGGTAATGGGGTTTTGGATCTCAATCGCCTCCAAGAGCAAAACATCCGCTTCGTCTGCGGCACGGATGGGTTAAGCTCCAACTATGCCCTTGATTTGTTTGAGGAGATGAAAATTGCCCTCTTTATCCATCCAAACAATGAGTTGCTGAGCTTAGCACATATCCTGTGGCAATGCGTCACTGCCGATGCGGCAGAAGCATTGCAACTCAATTGTGGTAAAATTGCCCCAACTTTTGATGCCGATTTTCTCGTGATGCGGGCCAATTACCCGATCAATGATCAGCTCCCGATTCATCTGATCACCCAACCGCACACTATCGAGTCGGTCTATATTTTAGGAGATAAAATACGATGATGGAAATAATAAAAAAAATCGGCTCGTGTATGGCTACCGGATTACGTTTTATCCAAGCTCATTTCAAAGCCACTTTACTTGTCCTCTTTGTCATTTGGCTAATCCTCCCCTCAAGCGAAGAGGGGATTACACCCCATAATCTCCAAAAAATCGCCCTCACCGGACCGATTTTAGACGCAACCCCTATCGTCGAACAAATCGATGAAGCACGTGAAAATGACGATGTCAAAGGGGTATTGTTCAGCATCGACTCCCCCGGCGGCGCGGTTGCCCCTTCGGTAGAAATCGCTTATGCGATCAAACGCCTCAGTGAGAAAAAACCGACAGTTGTTTATGCGGCGGGTATCATGGCAAGCGGCGGGTACTACTCCGCGATCTGGGGCAATGAGATTATCGCCAATCCCGGCAGTATGATCGGCTCAATCGGTGTCATCATTGAGGGGGCAGATATCTCCGAGCTCATGGAAAAAGTGGGGGTTAAAACCCAAATCGCCCACGCGGGAACCTACAAACAGGTAGGAACATTCGATCGCCAATGGAGCCATTTGGAACGTGCCGAATTAGAGAAAGTGATCAACGGAACCTATGATTTGTTCGTCAGCGATGTTGCACGCGCGCGTGGACTTGATCTCAACCGAAGTACCGAATACGCCGATGCCCATATTTTTACCGCTGCTCAAGCAAAAAAAGTGGGATTGGTTGATAGTATCGGGGTTGAATATGATGCGAAAAAACGGGTCGAAGTGTTGAGTAAGGTCAAAGATCCGGTATGGAACAAAGAGGACCCAATGGAGAAGTTTATGAAACAGTTTGCGGCAGAGGGGGCGAGCTTAGCTCACATGTACTTCCCACCCGTTACATTGAAATAATTTCTACTACTTCCGAGCGGACAATACGCCGCTCGTTCATCGCCTCAAACCGATCTCCAACACTCAGCGCATCCAAATCAATCACTTTCCCCTCACGGGCGATTTGCGCAAATCCGCTTTTGTTTTTATTTTTTGGATGGTTAGCACTATAACCCTCAGTGAGCTGTGTAATCATAAATCGTTTTTGTCGCACTATCGATTCGATACTTTGGTTCAATTGCTCCATTAGCGGTGAAAGTTCCCGTCGGCTTTGCTCCAACCTCTGGGTCATTTGCCGATTAAGACGCTCTCGAAGCTCTTTAATCGCCTCTTGCTGTACTTGGAGGCGATGTTCGACACCGTGACGTTTAAACGCTTCCTGCATCGATGTGAGCTGTTCTCGTTTGCGCTCAAGACGCTGAGAAATCATCCCATAGGCACTGTAACGGATTTCATCAATGCTTTGCATCAGTTCGTTTTGATCAGGGAGAAGCATCTGCATCGCCGCACTCGGTGTCGGGGCACGCATATCGGCGACATAGTCGCTGATAACCCAGTCGATCTCATGCCCGACGGCTGACATCGTAGGGGTGTTCATCGCAAAAATCGCATCGGCGACGATCTCTTCGTTAAACGCCCACAGATCCT
>CAZKJU010000045.1:0-18028 GCA_964553185.1 uncultured Sulfuricurvum sp. | reverse complement strand
GATGCGCTCAAAGGGTACAAAGCGGGAACTCGTAACACTAAAGGGATGGGTGCTCTGATGAAAGGTCAAACTGCCTCTTTGAGTGATGCTGATATGAAAGCATTAGGCGATCATATCGCAGGGTTGAAATAATATTTTAAAGCTGTTGTGAGCCTTCACAGCCAATCAACTTTGTTTTTGTCTCTCGTCACGATCCCCTCTGTGGGATCACTTCCATTCTACGCAGATTTTTGTCCCCAATTTCTCTTCTGACTCAATTGTGATGTTTAAATCATACTCTTTAGCGATCATTGCGACGATATTCAGTCCGATCCCAAATCCACCGACACTTTTATCGGCACGGGTGTAGCGTTCGAATACGCGATCAATCATCTCCGGCGGAATACCGATTCCGTTGTCTTCAACACATAACAGTTTTTTTGTGAGGGTGATGGTAATATGCCCTTCCATTTTATTGTATTTGATGGCGTTGGAGAGGAGGTTGTCGATGAGTCGGGTTGCTTTGGTAGTATCGATAAGGAGGGTGATATCTGGATCGATAGCGAGGGAGAGGGTGATTTTCTTTTGCTCGATACGGTGGCGGAAATACTCGATTCTCTCGTGCAGGAGATGGGATAGGTTCAATTGGGTATTTTGAACTGCTAAATCATGGTTTAGGATGAGGTAGGTGAGATCATCGTAGAGGGTTGAGATGGTACGCGAAGCGATTTCGATCCGTTTGAGCTTTTTCTCGACGGAAGGAGGTAAACTACTCTCATGCAGTGCCTCGATATTGGTGAGGATCGCGCTGACCGGGGTATTGAGTTCATGTGTGGTGTCTTTGATAAAATCATCGAGTAGGGCGATCGCTTCGTTCATGGGGCGCAAAAACATCCGTGAGAGGAAAAACCCGATGATCCCTAAAAGGATTAACAGCAGTGAACCGAAACTTAATACATCTTTGAGAACTTGATGTCTCCAAAGCTCATCATCACGGGTTTCAAAAACGAGATAATATTCCCCCAATCCATAAGGAGATAGGGCAATGATGAGGTGGATATACCTTTTGTGTAGAGCGATGTTTTCCCGAAAGTCGGTATGGTTTTGATGCAGATTTCCGACAATAAAATCTTTACTGTATCCATACAAAGCGGTGGTATAGGCAAGATCTCTCGGGAATGTTTTGAGGTTATGACCGCTCTCTAGCCACTGTTTGAGTTTGGGGACGTAGGTCTCACTTTCCAACTGCATCGCAAGACGATGAGAGGAGAGCATTTGAGCTTTTACCGATTCGTAATAGAGGATGGCGATCAGTCCTAAAATGAGTACGCTCATCACCCCATAGAGGGCTAAAAAACTTCGCAGAGTTCGGTATTTAGCGAAATTGATACCCGAGGCGCTTGTGGCTGACAATGGAGTCCTTTCCGAGGAGTTTGCGGAGTGTTTTGATATAGGTACGGAGACTTCCGTCACTCGGTGTTTCATCGTAATCCCACAGATGCTCCAGTATCATTTCGTGGGTAAGAAGCTCATTGCGGTGTTGGATAAAGAGTTTGAGGAGTTTGTGCTCTTTTAGCTGAAGATTTTCAGTTTTTCCCTGAACGATAAGAACCTGATTGTCGATGTCATACGTTATCCCCTCTCCCAGAGTGAGTGCATCGGTCGGATTATGGTAAAAGTTGCGTTTGAGAATGGTTTGAATCCGCAGCAGCAGCTCTTTGAGGGCGAAGGGTTTACGAATATAATCGTCTCCGCCGCTCTCAAATCCCTCTTCGACATCACTCATGGCATTGCGCGAGGTTATAAAGATAGCAGGGGTGGAGTTTCCCTCTTTGCGGCTTGCTTTGAGGAGTGAAAACCCGTCCCCGCCGGGGACATTGACATCGAGGAGTAACAGATCGAAGCGCTGTTCATAAAGAAGATCTTCTGCTGAGGAGGCATCGTAAGCACAGGTGACACGGAACCCTTGATCTTCGAGGTATTCGCTGACACTTTCCGAGAGATTTGGATCATCTTCGAGGAGGAGGAGAGAAGTTTTAATCATGTGAGCATTATCCCAAAAACTATAAATAAAATAAAGGCAAAGAGTGCCGAAATGAGGGCATAAGGGAGTTGTGTTTTGACATGTTCGCCTACTTCACATCCGCTTGCCATGGAAGAGATGATAGTGGTATCGGAGATGGGAGAACAGTGATCGCCGAAAACCCCACCCGAAATAACCGCACCCATCGCGAGAGCGACCGGTGCATCGAGTCCTACGGCTAGAGGGACAGCGATGGGGAGCATGATACTAAAGGTTCCCCAACTCGTCCCTGTCGCAAAGGCGATAATTGCCGCCAAAGCGAAAATGGCTCCGGCGAGATAGGCAGAGGGTAGATAATCGCCGATAAAGGAGGCTAGGTATTGTCCTACTTTCATATCAGAACTCACTCCGCCGATGGCAAAGGCAAAAAGGAGGATCAGTGCAATGGGGGTCATGGTTCGTGCACCGCTTAGCGCCGCCTCAAAAAATTCTGAACTACTCAGAACATTTTTATACCGATAATATCTCAGCATCAGTAATAAAGTAATGAGAAGGGTATAGAAGATGGAGCTAGAACCGGAACCTTTAAAAATATCTCCCTCTCCGGTGAAAAACATAAAAGCGATAACCCCTCCAATCATCCAGACCATTGGCCATACAAAGAGACCGACATCCCCTCGGATATCTTCACACTCGATTTGGGGAGAGGTAGTAGCGGCATGGCGCATCGGACCGATGTCGATCTCATACCATATAGTGATAAATGTGACGATAAGTGCCATAAATGCGTAAAAATTAAACGCTATTGATTGAAGCAGCCATGTTGCACTTTCACCCGCGATGAGTCCCGCTGTAATTTGCCCCCCGATTAGTCCCAGCAAAAGTGCTCCCCAGCCGTTGAGTGGGATAAGCGAACAGACCGGTGCTGAGGTAGAATCACACACGAACGCCAGTTTTGCACGACTGATACCGTATCGGTCACAAAAAGGACGCCCAATCGCTCCGGCAACAAGAGAGGTGATCGAAGATTCGATAAACACGATGATTCCGGCGATAAAGCTGGGCATCAATGCCCCACGTTTGCTACTTACAAGAGAGCGTTTGACACTCAGTTCATGTACTAAACCATTTACTCCACCGCTACGTTCTATGAGGGTCATCACCGAACCCACCATGATAGCAAATGCGAGAGTTTTTAAAACCCATCCTTCACTGAGCAGAGCACTAAAGCGTTCTACTGTGAGCAATAACATCTCTAGCGGATGAAAATCGGCAATGATGAATTCCCCGACTAAAACGGCTACTGCTAATGCGATAAAAACAGAGCGGCTAAAAAAAGCGAGGAGGATGGCAATGAGAGGCGGGAGTAACCCTAAAATTCCGTATTCTATGGAGGATCCTTTTAAAATTCTCAAAAACGTAGTTTTTGTAGCTTTAGGGGATTGCAAAGGACTTGAGCCCTTGCCACTAAAACGGATGAATTCGTTTTAGTGCGTAATATCTATAGTATCATTTGGAGGCGCATAATGCCGGCGCGATCAAATTGCTCTTTGTAGTATTCGCTTCGCTTTTCATCGATCACACTAAAGCCCAATTTTTTATAAATCATTTCAGTCTCAACCAAGCCTATTTCAACAGAAGTTTGAACTTTTCGGTACCCTTTCAGACGCGCGGTAAGCATACTTTTCCCGATAAGTTCTTTGAAAACATCCAAACTTTTGAACTCCGGTTTAATGAGCATAAAATCGAGAACAAAGGTCTTGTTATCCACTTCACCTTCACATAAGAGATAGGCGGCAATCCGTTCATGATAGGTTTCATCAAATCCTATCTCTTCGAGCGCTTTAGAAAAGATTTCATGGGTCGCGATACGGGGTTCGTATCCGCAGATAGTTCCAAGCACAATTCCATTCTCTACGGCGATAAAAAAGTTGGAAAAATGGCAATAACTTTTGGTAGAGGTGAGGGCTAAGTGTTTGAGGTGTGTTAGTAACGTCTCATTATCGGATGTATTGAATACCAAATCAAACAATCCGATCTTCTTTCCACCTCGTGAACTCTCCAGCAATGCTTGGGAAATGATGTCAATATCCGCCTCGGATGCTTTGCGAACCGTAATACTCATCAAATGCCTCACTTTGCCAAATTTTCTATATGCTATACTACCTAACTTTAAAATAAACTAAGAATGATGATATGTTGAAAATAACTTTGTCTCTTGCCCTTTCTTATTCACTCAGTGGACTCTTTGCATCGGAACAGCTAGTGGTTGTTCTCTCTCCAGAGGTAAACGCGACCAGCGGGTCATTACAGCGGTATGAAAAACAAAAAACATGGGTAAAAATCGGTGAAAAAGTTCCTGTTACTTTAGGGAGAAGCGGTTTGGGGTATGTTGCTTTTAAACAACCTCTAAAAAATGAAGGAGACGGAAGATCACCCGCAGGGGTATTTCCGATAACCTCCACTTTTGGTTACGACCAGAACACGACGTTTAAACTTCCTTACTGGCATGCGGATGAAAATCTGTATTGTGTGGATGATGTTAATGATTCCCGTTATAACAAAATACTCCGTATTTATGAAAAAGCCGCACTCCCTTCCAGTTATGAAGTGATGCGAAGAGCGGATGGCGTTTATCGCTACGGTGCGGTGATCGGGTATAACCCCTCGGCTCAGAGTGGGCGCGGTTCGTGTATTTTTATCCATTTAAACAAGGGTGATAAAGCCCCTACATCAGGATGTACGGCGATGGAAGAAGGGTCGTTGTTAGAACTGCTGAACTGGTTGGAACCGGCAAAAAAACCGCAGATAGTGCAGAGTGTGAAAAGTGAATGTGGAAAATATACAAAAGAGTTTGAGGGGATAGAATGTGACTAGAGTCATTGGGAATGTGCTTTTTAAGTTCGTCACTCCCGCGAAGGCGGGAGTCTAGCTGGATTCACCTGTAGGGTGAATGATGAGCAGAAAAATTATGGATTTACAACATCCACCTTCGGTGTTTTAACGGTAGAAGCCGGAAGCATTGGATAAACAACCGTCGGTTTTTTACCTTCTAGCGCTTTTAGGAATGTTTCGATCTCTTCGGTCTCTTTGTCGTTCAAATCAACACCAAGTTGGATACGTCCCATCTCTTTGATCGCTTCGCTAAGTGTTGCGATTTGACCGTTGTGGAAATACGGAGCAGTTTCGGTTACGTTACGCAACGTCGGTACACGTACCATACCATTGGCATCCCCTTTGAAATCTCCGACGTTCATGTGTTTGTATTGAGCAGTGACGTTGAACGCGTTCATTGTTCCGCCTAAAGCGATATCGTTATGACACGTCGCACACCCTTTGTCGATAAAGGTTTTAAGCCCTTTTTGTTCTGCCTTGCTCAATGCATTTTTCTTGCCGTTTAGGAAATCATCATAACGTGATGGAGTTACCAAAGTTCGCTCGAATACGGCGATAGTATCGGCCACTTTGGCAAAATCGATTTTAACATCTTTGCCGTATGCTTTTTTGAACGCGTTGACGTAGACTGGAATAGAATTAACCACACCCTCTACGAACTCTTTAGGAGCCGCCATCTCAGGTCCCGCTTGGATTGGTCCTTGGGCTTGGTCTTCGAGGTGCGGAGAGCGTCCGTCCCAGAATTGTTGGCTGTAGAATACCGCATTGTAAACCGTCGGTGAGCTCAAATGGTGCGGGTTGGCCGTCCATTTGTGCCCGATCGCCGCACTCATCCCGTCACTTCCGCCGATGGCGAGGTTGTGACAGGTATTACAGCTGATCAAACCGCTTTTAGAGAGGCGTGGATCAAAATAGAGTTGTTTTCCCAACTCAACTTTTGCCGCAGTGGTTGGATTTTTTGGGTTACTGGTTAATTTATTAACCGCTTTTGCTGATGCTGGGATCGGTTTCAATCCCGCATTTTTAGCCTCATCAACGAGTGAAGCGCCCATCACGCTTGACGCGAGAACAGCAGAGATCATGAATAGTTTCATAGTGAATCCTTGTGATGTATGGATTGGAACAAGAATTGTAGCATAAATAAGCTAAAGGAAAATTTTTATCCTTTAGTTAGTTGATAGCTCTTGCATGACAGTGAAGCGTTTTGTGTGTTCGAGTCGTCTGCATGCCGATTCGAATGCACCCGATTCTCCGATAACAATACACTGCTCTTTTGCCCGTGTCAGAGCGGTATAGAGGAGTTTGGTATTGAGCATTATATGGTGTGAAAAACTCATTACCATTACAACGGTCTCGTATTCCATCCCCTGAACTTTATGAACGCTCAGCGCATAGGAGAGGTTGAGATAGTCGCTGATTTGCTCAAATTTATAATGGACGATCAGCTCTTCATTGGGATAGTAGACATAGGCGATCTCTTCTTCCTCATCGAGACGAAAGATGATTCCGCACATCCCGTTAAAGATACGTCTCTCGCTGGGCTCACACTCCTCTTTAAACTCTTCAGGGGTAGTTGAGGGGAGGTTCTCATTTTTACTATGGACCACTTTGTCCATCAGACGGAACTCCCCTTTAAAGGTTTTAACCCTCTTTTTGGGATTGGGATTGAAATACTCCTGCAGTATGAGATTGAGATTATCTACCCCCAGCGTATTGCCTCTCATCGGAGAGATTACTTGAAAGGCACTGAGGTACTCACGGATCTGTTTGGCTTGGAGTTTTTCACGGGAATGCGGGAGATGCTGGAGGGTGACATCGGCGATCGCAGCGAGGATATTATGGGCATGGGTTTTGAGAACATCGTCAAACTCCGCGCCGCTCAGGGAATTTTTGAGTGCATAGCGGTTAGGGATCTCAACGCTATGAAAGGTAAAATCATCATAACGCTCCCGATACTGCGGGATGATACCACGGCGAATATCGTTGGCAATCAGCGCAATCGCCTGCTCTTCTCTCTGGCGATAAATCTGGGTGAGCATAACCGTAGGTGCGAGGTTGAGTGCTATCGCATCACTCAGAGGACTTCCCGCGCCGATAGGGGGGAGCTGAGCATCATCACCCACGATAATAACGGTGGCATCACGATCAATTTTAGCGATGAGACGTGCAAACAATGTCGAGTTAATCATCGAGGCTTCATCAATCAAGAGGACTTTATAGGGGAAGGTATCATGCGTCTCGAATCGTACCAGCAAACTTTGGATCGTGGCACTTTGATAACCGCTCCGTTCTCGTATTCTCTGAGAGGCGATACCGCTCAGCGCACAGGTCATGATGAAGCTTGCTTCATGACGGGTAGAGAGAAGGTCGAGGAGCGCTTTAGCCGTCGTACTTTTCCCTGTACCGGCATATCCGACGAGAAAAATCAGCCCTGTTCCACGGTTAATGAGCTCCAATGCACTGTATTGCTGATCCCCGAGTGTGAGCTCATGCGTTTCACAAAAGAGTTTTAAATCATCGGTGAGGGGTTCATGTGTATTTTTGCCGCGTCGTTTAAACTGCTCCATGAGGAGGGTTTCGGCTTCGTAAATCCGTGTGGGCGAGAGTTTTGCACTGGGGAGGAGGGTAATACTCCCCTCACGCAAACGATCCTCCAGTGCTTCATCATAACGACGAAAATCACCGAGATTGACTAAAAGATCGAGTTTTTGAAAAAGCCCTTCACGCTCGATACAACTGTTTCCTTCTTGCTCGCAGTATTCGCCGAGGGTGTATTCCATCGCGGCACCGATTCGTCGATCATCATCCCGTGCAACTCCCATATTCAGTGCAATTTCATCCGCTTTTTTAAAGCCGATACCGTTGATTCGCATTAAGCCGTAGGGGTTATTTTTAATCGCTTCGATGGGATCTTTGAGCTCTTTCATTGCACCTGCTATGAGTCGCAGGAGTGCGGGTGTAACCCCAAAAGGGGCTAAAAACTCTCCCAGTTGTCGCATGGAGCGAAACTGCTTCCATCCGCTAGAGAGCTTCTCTAGACGCTTTTCATTCATCCCCTTGATCTCCATGAGACGCTCGATATCATTATCGAGAATGTCGATCAGTCCATCGCTACCGTATTTTTCGATCAATTCGGCAGTGAGTTTTTTGGTAAACCCTTTGACGACACGGTTGAGAAAAAAGAAGAGTTCGTTTTGATTGACAATGAGGGTCTGTGCTTTAAACGTCCGCCCGTATTGGCGATGATCTTCCCAAGAACCTTTGAGAGTAATGGCGGCATCTTTTAGGTGCTCAACCTCACTTTCATAATAGTGAGCACTGATCTTATCCCCGTTTTTCAGTGCCGCGATAAAAAAACCGCTTTTTTCAAAAATAATTTTATCAATCTGACCGATAAGTGTTTGCATAAGGGGATTTTAGCGGAAATAATAGATTCTCTTTATTTTTTTGGCTAAAATTGGTGTATGAAAGAAAGAAGCAACCGTATTTTCCCCTATATCATTGTAGGAATCATTCTTTATGTCGTTTTGATGGCGATTATCGGCTATTTTTATACCGATCGATATGAGAGAGAAAAATCGCTTTACCTCCAAAATCGTCTCAATACCACCGATGTACAGATAGAGTCGATCAAACTGGCTTACGATACGATTGCCAAAACGACATTTGAAACAGCGATCAACACCCCTTATGTAACTGCACTTATGGCTAAAGCGGCAAAAGGGGATGAGAAGATTCAAAAAACTGCTCGTCAAGAGCTTTACAGTCACCTTCTACGTTTATATACATCACTGGAAGAGCATAACGTTCGACAACTTCACTTTCATCTTCCCGGTTCCATCAGCTTTTTACGGTTCCATCGTCCCAATAAATTTGGAGACTCTTTGGTGGGGATTCGCCCGGCGATAGATGCGGTTAATCGTGATCATAGAAGTGTAAACGGATTTGAAGAGGGGCGTATTTTTAACGGGTTCCGTCATATTTTCCCCCTCTTTTATCAGGGAGAATTTATAGGAACAGTAGAACTTTCCTACTCATTCGATGCGATAAAAGAGTTGGCCAAAAAGCTCTATCCTGCACACTACGAAATGCTTTTGAAAAAAAGTCTGATAGATGAAAAAGTATTCAAAGAAGAACAATTTAATTATTCAACCTCTAACCTTAGCCCTTTATATGTGGTTGATAATCATCTGCGAAAAACCTATGATCCTATCTTCTCTGATACATTGATAGAAGAACTAGACAAGTTGGCTTCAGATGAATTTCGGGAGATTGCTTTAGGGGATAAGCATAATTTGATTTCGATTGATTATCAGGGGAAAGGTTATTTGATTTGGTTTGACCCATTGGAGAGTTTTGAAAACAAATCGGTAGGCTACATTATCGCCTATATTCAAGATCAACATTTAGTCGAACTTCGAAATGAGGTTCAATTTATTATGATGATTATTGCAATAGTGATTGCACTTACGAGTATAGCTGTCGTTTATTTTGTATATCGTATTCGTACTCAGCACTATTTATTGCTTAAAAATGCCAATACCGACCGACTTACTCAGATCGCGAATCGCGCTTATATGATTTTGCAACTTGATTATATGATTAAAAATACACGTCGTAGCGGATTGCCTCTCAGTGTCATCTTTTTTGATATTGATCACTTTAAAAAGATTAACGATACGTATGGGCATCGCGCCGGAGATCAGGCGTTGATAGAATTGAGCTCGTTGATGAATATCCGTTTACGTGAAAGTGATGTTCTCGGTCGATGGGGTGGGGAGGAGTTTGTGATTATTTTACCGCACACCGCATTGAATGAGGCTATTTCGGTAGCGGAAAAACTGCGTGGTATGATCGAAAATCACCGTTTTGAGCATGGGAAAATGACCTGTAGTTTCGGGGTAGCACAAATGATTGAAGAAGATACCGAAGAGACGTTGATCCATCGCGCCGATGCCATGTTGTACGTGGCAAAAGAGAATGGCCGTAATCAGGTACGGCCTAAAAGCTAGGCTTTAACGCGGTTATTTCGCGCCTCTTCTTGAGATTTGTAAAGCTCCGCGCATCCGCGTGCGAGTTCACGGATTTTGAGGATATAGTTGGCCCGTTCTGTCACGGAGATTGCTTTGCGTGCATCGAGGGTGTTGAATGTATGAGAGGCCATCATGCACAGATCGTATGCCGGTAGTGGAAGCTCGGCATCAAGACACCGCTTGCATTCGGCTGATTTGGCTTCAAATTCATGAAAAAGCATAGCAGTATCGGCAATTTCGAAATTGTATTTTGAAAACTCGATCTCACCCTCTTTATGGATGTCACGATAAAGTGTTTGTCCAAATTTGTTTTCACTCCACATAATATCAAATACGGTATCAACCCCTTGTAAGTACATTGCGAGACGCTCTGTTCCATAGGTGATCTCAACGGCAACGGGGTCGCAACTGATTCCTCCTACTTGTTGAAAATAGGTAAACTGTGTCACTTCCATACCGTTTAGCCACACTTCCCAACCTAGACCCCATGCACCAAGTGTCGGAGATTCCCAGTTATCTTCGACAAAACGGATATCATGATCTTTAATGTTCAGTCCGAGATACTCTAAACTTTTGAGATAAAGTTCTTGAATATTTTCAGGGCTTGGTTTTATAAGTACTTGAAACTGATAGTAGCTTCCCAAACGGTTTGGATTTTCACCGTAACGTCCATCGGTTGGACGGCGGCTAGGGGCGACATAGGCAACAGACCAAGGTCTGGAATCGAGTGAGCGTAAAAAGGTAGCAGGATGGAACGTCCCAGCACCTGCCGCGATATCGTAAGGCTGGACGATGGCACACCCTTGATCATTCCAAAATTGTTGAAGTTTTAAAAGCATATCACCGAACGTAATCATAGTTGTCCCAATCTAAAGAAATTGCGCCATTATACCAAAAACCGTATTCCAAAGGATTTTTTAATGCGATACGCTCTATTATAAATAGAATTAATCCAATGGGGAAGCATAATGACGCGTTTTTGTTTTATCATAGTGTTATGCTTCGTTGCATTGTATGCACAACCTCCGCTAGAAAAAGTATCGGTCAAACTTCAGTGGGCAGATCAGTTCCAATTTGCAGGATATTATGTTGCCAAGGAAAAAGGGTTTTACCGAGATGTGGGACTCGATGTCACTCTCCAAAAATTTGATCCGAAAAAACTTGCAGTTGATGAAGTGATGAACGGACGGAGTACCTACGGGATCGGACGGTCTTCATTGCTTATCGATAGAATGAAAGGTAAAAATGTCGTTGCCTTGGCAGCTATTTTCCAAAGTTCCCCTTTTATTCTCCTCTCTAAAAAATCGTTGGATATTCAAACTCCCCGTGATTTGATCGGTAAACGTGTGATGATGACAGAGGATTTCCAAGATACGATTTCAGTACGGGCGATGTTAAACTCCCAAGATGTACGGATGGGGCAACTCAAATTTTTAGAACACAGTTTTAACCCTTTTGACATCGCTAACGGCAAAACGGATGTGATGGCCTGTTATATTTCTAATGAGCCTTATGTTTTAAAAGAGAAAGGGATAGAAACCAATCTTATCAGCCCAGAAGCGTACGGGTTTGATTTTTATAGCGATATTCTTTTTACAACCGATGAGGAAGTGCGTCACCATCCTGCGAGGGTTCGTGCTTTTGTGGATGCAACACTTAAAGGGTGGGAATATGCCTTTGAGAATATTCCTGAAACCGCACAGCTCATCCGTGAGCGCTATAACTCTCAAAATAAATCATTAGAGAGTTTGATTTATGAGGGAAAAGTACTCAAAGGGCTCGCATACCGTGGAAATAACCCTTTAGGGGCGATAACGGTAGAAAAATTTCGTCGCATATCCGATATTTATCGGGTGATGGGTATCCCCCAAAATGAAAAGCGTCTAGAAGACTTTGTTTATGATGATAGTCTGTTTCAAACAGTAGCGTTAAATGTGGATGAACGCACTTTTCTCCATACCCATACGATTCGTTATACTTCAACGTTTGCGTGGCCGCCATTTAACTTTCATTCTTCTGATCAACAAAATAAACTACAGGGAATCGTTGCAGATTTTTGGAAATTGATAGAAAAGCGTACCGCTATGCAAACGATCTTCTTACCATCGCCTACATGGGGAGGTGTCTTAGATTCGATTAAATCCAAAACAGCCGATGTGACATTGGGAACGTCGATTTCAAAAGACAAAGAGCCCTATGCACTGTTTTCAAAACCGTATGCCTCATTTCCGAATGTTATAGTGACCGATAAAACGATTGATTTTATTCCGGGGCTTGAATCGTTGGAGGGGAAACGTGTTGCTATAGGACGCGGATACAGTGTTATAGATTCAATTACGGAAAAGTATCCGAAAATTATTATTATAGAGACCGAAGATACCCGTGAGGGGTTAAAACTTCTGAGTTCTGGCAAAGTGGATGCGGTGATTGATATTTTACCCGTTGTTGCTTATTTGATGAATGCTGATCATTTATTTGAGCTAAAAATTTCGGGGACAACAGAGTTCAATTTTGAGGTTCGGATGATGATTCGTAATGACTATCCTCAGCTAAAATCGATTATTGACAAAGCGATAGATACGATTACAATAGCTGAAAGACAGAAGATTTTTAACCGTTACATTGCAGTGACCTATCAAGAGAGAGTTGATTATACATGGGCTTATGCGATTGGCTTTGGATCTTTATTTATTATGGCTATATTTGTATATCGACAATTTGTAATGGGTAAATATCATAAAAAGCTATTGCATATGGCAACGACAGACCCTTTGACACAGTTATCCAATCGAATACGGTTGGATGAAAAATTACTTGAATCTCATCAATCCTATCAACGAACACAACGACAATATGCCATCATTATCTTGGATTTGGATAATTTCAAGCGAATCAATGATACCTATGGCCATTTAATTGGGGATAAAACATTGATAGCGATTGCACGCATCTTACGAGATAATATTCGTGATGTTGATGTCGTTGGACGATGGGGAGGGGAAGAATTTATGATTATTTGCCCTGAAACCGATGCGGAGGGTGCAAAATATTTGGCACGTAAAATTCAAGAGGTAATTAATACCTATGAATTTCCCCATATTAATACTTTGACCTGCAGTTTTGGAATTAGTGTATCACATGAGGGAGATCGTATCGAAAATGTAGTCGGACGTGCCGATAGTGCACTTTATAGAGCCAAAGAAGAGGGGAAAAACCGTATTTGCGAGGAATAATTATCCCAATTTGCAGATAATATCTCCGATTTCTCTCCCCAGTGAAGAGGCTACAACAGAGCATTTTACTTTGAGTAAAAAACAGATGTTTTGACGCTGCTGAGGTGTCATACACTCATAGTTTCCCATCCCTTTGGCGATGATAAGATCCGCACTGTTAAAAAGTTTTTGGGCTTCAGGTGATGCGAGGCTGTAAACAAAACCGGGAGTGGGGACACCACTGTCCATTAAAGAACAGATTTTATGAATACCCGCTTCGTGTGCATCTTTCAGGGTTACATCGTTAATGATGGGATTCCCTCGCACCATGTAGGTAAAATCGATGTCAGGATAGAGGTTTTGGAGCGATTCAATTGTCAGAGCATCAAAGATATGTTCTCCCGCATTGTCACCGATATAAAGAACACGTTTTGCCGTAGTGAGTTGTATCCGTAACGTTTGAGTATCGTCATGGTGAAAAGGGGTGTGGAAAACTGACATGATAGCCTCGTGCAGATCGAAACTCACCTCTGCCGCGAGATCGATCACATTGCCTACAACCGCAGTTTTGAGAGTTGCGATAAAAGGATCATCGCTTTGTTCTATCGTCTCTCGTAAAAAAGGGAGATACGTTTTGGCTTGTTCAGAGGCATGTTGTTTTTGTTTTTCATACAGATCATAGGTATTGGCTAATACAGCCATTTGCTCATATAAAGGGGCTGCGATTACGGGTGGAGAGAGGGAGAAATCGGCATTTTGGAGAGCATTTTCGACGTACTCTACGATTTGCTTACTAAGCGCTTCATTGGCGTGTATCGCTTCACAAACCCGCTTGCTTTGGCCTGCGATACAGGCAATACACTCATTTTGGATGGTCATGAAGCGTGGTCGTCGATCACTTTGCCCCACATCAGTTTGTATTTACGGCGCATAAATTCTACTTCTTGTTGGGAAAGACGGAGCTGTTCGGTGAGAGTCGCGATGGTATTGCGATCTTCATCGTAGAGTTCTTGGAGGGAGGCAAGAGCTTCTTTTAAAAATTCATTCTCATTTTTAATCGACTCGATGGTCTCTTCTTTGGCACCGAGGACTTTTTCATGAAGATTGATGATCGTTCCGATCGTTTTTTCGACGAAACTGGCCCCGATTGTGACATCGGCATGGGAGGCACTGAGTTCTTGGAGACTTACAGGGACAATTCCTGACATCCCTTGTCCTGCATCGATAAACACCTCTCCATCTTCGACAGTAGTAGTGAGTTTGCCACGGACAATCAACGCTTCAACGGCACTGCGATCCATTTGTGTCATCTCAGCGTAATCATTGATACTCATCCAATGTCCTTGCATTTTTCACCACCTTTATATTTTAAACGATTATAGCAAAACGCGTACCTATAAAATAGTTTCAATCTCCAAAGAATCCATCTCTACTTTTTTCGCTTTGCTAATGCGGTCCTCTTGGAGTTTCATTCGCAACTCTTCATTTTCCAAGGCCAAAATTTGCATTGCCAAATAGGCCGAGTTGATAGCTCCTGCTTTGCCGATCGCTACAGTTGCTACGGGCATGCCGGCTGGCATTTGCACTGTTGAGAGGAGCGCATCAATACCTGATAATGCAGAAGCGCTCATAGGGACACCGATGATTGGTTTAATCGTTTTAGAGGCTAAAACACCCGCCAAATGCGCTGCCATACCCGCTGCCGCAATAAAAACTTGAGCCCCTTTTGCTTCTGCTGCGAGAACGTAATCTTTGGTTCGTTCAGGACTTCGGTGTGCCGATGAGATGATGAGTTCATATTGAACACCGAATTCTTCTAATGTTTCCGAGCACGATTTCATAATATCAAAATCGCTTTTGCTCCCCATAATGATTGATACGAATTTCATACTGTTTTCTCCTTGTTTTTTTTAAATGCCGTCATTCACCCTACAGGTGAATCCAGCTAGTTTTTAAAGATGGATCCCCGGGGCAAGGCCGAGGATGACGAAGTCTATTAACATTTCGTGACCGTCCCCATATCTTCAGTGGCAGGGATACGGAAAAAGGTAAAGTGAGGCAGAGAACATGGCAGTTTAAAGCGGTTGAGGTTTCCACTGTGAACCTGATCCCACACCTTGCCATTTTCGGCAATGAGCTGTTTAAATGAGATATGCCACTCTCCATTTTCTTCCCATACTTTTCCGATCTCGTTATCAACCGCTTCGATAAGAGAACCTTGTGGGAAAACCAGCTCCATTGTATCATTCGGGAACGTTTTGTATTTGCATTCGAAATACTCTCCCGATTCATCCACGATCCCGCTCACCTGATGCGTCCCCATCATCATAGAGAAATCGAGATTTTGGGTATCATGTTTTTCAAACGGACGGTTTATGAGATAGGCATCGGTAAAGCCGCGATTTTGCATAGTGTTCAGCTCTTTTTGATACCCTTCGGGATCACATTTGCTCTCATAATAATCATCAATCGCACGTCGGTATACTTTAGCCGTGATCGCGGCATAGTAGGGAGCTTTGGTACGCCCTTCGATTTTCAGTGAATCGATACATCCCGCATCGAGAATCTCTTTGATATGGGAGGCTAGATTGAGATCTTTGGAGTTCATGATATAAGTACCGATCCCCTCATCTTCGACGAGCTTAAACAGTGTCCCCGTTTCAGGGTTAGCGGCATACATCTCGTAGGGAAATCGGCAGTCGTTGGCACAGCTCCCTCGGTTTGGAACCCGTCCGCTTTGAAGTGTCGAGATCAAACAGCGGCCGCTGTAGGCAAAACACATTGAACCGTGAACGAACACTTCGATCTCTAAATCGGGGAGCTCTTCTTTGATCTGTTTTAAATCTTTGAGGGAAATTTCCCGAGCGGCGATGATGCGACGCGCACCCATATCATAGTACACCTGTGCATCGAGGACATTCATCACATTGGCTTGAGTAGAAAGATGCAATGGAATATGAGGAGCGATTTGATGGGCGAGCTTTAAAACGCCGGGAGTTGCTACGATAAAGGCATCGGGTTCGAGCGATGCCATCGTAGCAATATGTTCTTTGAGTAATTTGAGTTGAGAATTAAACGGAAAACCGTTGATCGTCACATAGACTTTGCGACCACGCGCATGGGCGTAATCGATCCCCTCTTTGAAACTCTCTAAATCAAACTCTTTACCCGAACGGATACGGAGAGAAAAATGGCTTACTCCTCCATACACAGCGTCAGCACCGAAATCGATAGCAATTTTAAGTTTTTCTAGGTTCCCCGCTGGGGAGAGGAGCTCGGCTTTTTTCAATATGACTCTCTTGTGGTCAAAAATAGTGAGCGGATTGTACCGTTTTGTTTATTTATTTTTGCCCAAATGAAGCAAGTAATGCTTCGATATCATCACTGCTTACGACATCTTTGGTAGTGGTGTCACCTTGAATATGAACCGCAGAACTAACACGCTTAGAATCATCAACTTTTCCTTCGAAAAGATGGTTCATATAGGTTGAGAGGGCACGCATAACGTTGATGACACGTTCGATTTTTTGACGGTGAATATCTTGGTATTGCATGATATCCATGATATTCATAATCGTGTCGCCGCCATTTTGGAGTTTTTCGAGAATCGCATCCAAATCCTGCAGTGCATTTTCGTTTTGTCCTAATTGCGTTTTAAACGCTTCGACGTGCGGAAACTTTGCACTTAGAGTTGTAAAAAGCTCAATATTGCTACTCAAAACTGAACGGATAGCTTTAACATCTTTTTCACCGTCGGACAAATCATTGCTTATCCCCTCAATCAGATCGAAAATTTCAGAGGCTTTTGCTTCGCTCTCTTTGGTAACGTCATCGAGCTGATGAACCATTTTATTATCATCCGTAGGAGGCGGTGGTGGCCAGCTATGCATAGCTGAAACGCGGTATTTGTCAGGATTGGTTTCATTGTAGGGCTGAGCAGCAGTGTTTTCTTCCACACTCTCTTCTTTTACTTCCGAAACTTCAGACTCTTCGAAAGTTTCATCCAAATCGATATCACCGCTCATTAATGCATCTAACTCTTCTTGCGTCATAACGATAACCTTAAACAAAAAATTGCACTATAATATCATTAAAACCATTATTTTTACTTAGGAAAATAGATGAAAGTTGATCTCCACAACCATACTGTTTTATGTAATCATGCAAGAGGGAGTGTAAATGAGTATGTTGAAGCTGCCATTGCATGTTCTACGGAGTTTTTTGGATTTTCAGACCATGCCCCGATGCATTATGATCCGGCGTATCGGATGAGCTTTGACCAAATGGCTCTTTATGAGAGTTGGATCAAAGAAGCTCAGGAAAAATATGGTGAGCAAATTACGGTATTGTTAGGATATGAGGTCGATTATCTTCCTGGCTATATGGACGAGAGTGTTTTATCCCGCCCTTGTGACTATCTTATAGGGAGTGTCCATTTTATCGACGATTGGGGGTTTGATAACCCCGAATTTATTGGCCGTTATGAGGGGGCTGATATAGATGACATTTACCGTCGATATTTTGGACTTGTCGAAGAGATGGCACAAAGCGGACGGTTTGATATTGTAGGACATTTGGATTTACTAAAAGTGTTCAAATTTTTACCGACCAAAGATATCCGCACATTAGCGGAAGGGGCATTAAAAGCAATCAAAAAAGCCAATATGTCGATTGAAATTAATGTCTCAGGGTATCGAAAACCGATTGCGGAAGCCTATCCTTCTCCTCTTTTGTTGGAACAGATCGCAGCAATGGAGATACCCATAACGTTTGGCTCAGATGCTCACTGCAAAGAGCAAGTAGGTCTTTACAGCGCCGAAGCCGAAGCGCTCGCACGTTCCGTTGGATTGGATAAATGTGCTCTTTATCGGGGGCGTGATCGAGAA
>CAZKJU010000044.1:0-18072 GCA_964553185.1 uncultured Sulfuricurvum sp. | reverse complement strand
TTACACCCGTGAAGCGGTACTCTTGGCTCGCAGTATCAATCCCGATATTGTCGTTGCCACTACCCGAAAAACGACCCCGTTTACGAAAAAAATCGCCATCAAAGCGGTCGAATCGGGCGGCGGAGTCGCCCACCGTCTCGGACTCTCTGAGAGTATCTTAGTTTTTGAGTATCACCGCATATTTTTCCCTGCCGAAGAAGCCTTTGCAGAAGCACTCAACCGTGCTAAAAAAGCTAACCCCGAGAAAAAGATCGTCATAGAGGCAAACGACATCGCCGAAGCGCTCAAATTCGCCCGCCTCGGTGTTGACATCCTCCAACTCGAAAAATTTCCCCTCACGAAACTCTCCGATGCTGTCCGTATCCTACGAGCCGATTATCCCCACATCACTCTAATCGCCACAGGGGGAATCAGTGCTAAAAACATCGCCGAATATGCGAGTACGGGAGTCGATATGATTGTCACCTCATCACCCTACAACGCACAACCTGCCGATATAAAAGTGAGAATTGAACCTTTATGAACACCCTCCCAGCCACCCTAACTGCCATCACCGCTTCAGAGCATCTGAGCATCCTCACCGTTGCCGTCGGGGAGGACCATTTTCACCTCCTCCTCGCCGAAGCGTGCCATGATGCAATAGGAGAACCTCTAACGCTGGCATTCAAAGAGACCGAAGTACTCCTCGCTTCCTCCCTCACCACCACCACCGCCAATATCCAGCGCGCCGTAGTGAGTAAAATCGAGCAAGGAAGCGTCCTCTCCCAAATCACCCTCACTTATCATGAGCACACCCTTACCGCCCTAGTTCCTACACTTACCTTTAATACCCTGCACATTGTTACGGGAGACGAAGTGTTTTGGATGGTAAGTCCGAGCGAAATATCACTCCTGAGAGGTCATCATGGAAGCTGAATTTTTAGAAACGATGGCGTTGACCTTTAAACTCGCCGCCGTTACCACCGCTATTCTTTTGGTGATCGCTATTCCCCTCGCATCGTTTTTGGTCTTTTCTAAAATGCGATTCAAAAGCATCATCGAAACAGTGGTGAGTATGCCTCTCGTATTGCCCCCTTCTGTACTGGGCTTTTATCTCCTCCTCGCCTTTAGCCCCGCTTCCGCTATCGGAAGTTTTCTGACGAGTCATGGGATACGGTTAGCATTTAGTTTCGAGGGGTTAGTAATCGGCTCGGTATTGTTCAGTCTCCCGTTTATGGTACACCCGATTCAGTCTGCCCTCTCTCAAGTGCCACGCTCTATCTTTGAAGCCGCCTACACCCTCGGTAAATCGAAACTTGAGACGATGGTATGGGTTATCCTCCCCTCGATCCGTCACGGGCTTATCTCAGGGATTGTTCTCGCCTTTGCTCACACCGTCGGAGAGTTCGGGGTCATACTCATGATCGGTGGAAATATCCCGGACGAAACACGCGTCGCCTCCATCGCCATCTACGACGAGGTAGAATCGCTCAACTACGCCATGGCACATCAATACGCCCTTACCCTCTTTGTCGTGACATTCTCGATACTGCTGTTGGTGTACACCCTGAACAAGAAATCTCTTGGGGGAATTAAATGATAGTAGTTAATATTAAAAAGCGCCTCGACACCGCCGATGGCTCTATCAAAGCCCATTTTGACCTCACGATCAACGACGGCGAATTCCTCACCCTATTCGGTCCCTCAGGTGCGGGTAAGACAACACTGATGAGGATGATTGCGGGACTGGAAAAGCCCGATAGCGGAATTATCGAAATAGACAGTGAAGTGTGGTTTGATAGCTCCAAAAAAATCAATCTCACACCCCAACAGCGCAGCATCGGGTTTGTCTTCCAAGACTACGCCCTTTTTCCGACGATGAGTGTCCGTGAAAATCTACTCTTTGCCGCCGATAATGCTCAGCAACGATCCAATGTCGATGAGCTGATCGAACTCGTCGAACTCACCCAACTCTCCCATCGCCGTCCCGATACTCTCTCTGGTGGTCAAAAACAACGGGTTGCTTTGGCACGCGCACTAGTACGTCGTCCGAAGATTTTGCTCCTCGATGAACCCCTATCGGCGCTCGATCCCTCCATGCGTCAAAAACTCCAAGATGAACTGAGTCTCATCCACGATCGGCTAGGCGTGACAACTCTACTCGTGAGCCACGATATCGCTGAGACGGTGAAGCTCTCTGACCGCCTCGCATCGGTCCAGTTGGGACATATTGAACGTATCTGCCCACCGATGGAGTTTTTTAGTCCGCAAAGCCTTAGCGGTAAACTCCAGCTGATTGGTGAAGTCTTAAAAATAGAAGAAGATTTCCCTATCTGGGTAGTAACATTGCTCGTAGGTTCATCCGTTGTACGCACTGTATTGAGCAGTGAAGAAGTGAGTAAATTGAATATTGGGTCACATGCTATTATTTCAACAAAAGCATTTAACCCAATTTTATTACCGACCTTATAAACAAATCTTTTAAATAAAAATTATCTATTTTCATATAGTGAAATTGCTTTTTTATTCATTAATAAAATCTTAATATTCTTAGGAATAAAATGATCTTATAGTACTTTAAAGCTATACCATTTTTCCTGCAGGAGTAACGGATGAGAAGTTATAAGAAAGTTCTTTTGTCACTTGCTTGTATTCCCTTTGTGAGCAGTATTGGATATGCTGATATGCCTGTCGATTTTCTGACAGTTGATAAAACCGGTGGAGCGGTACAGTATGGAACCGGATACAAAATCAAAACCGAACAGTTTTTGGGGCAATGTGTCACATTCACCTCCAATGATACCTATGACGGGGGATCATCGCAGCAAGAATCTACGTTTGAGCTAGCTGAGAGTACGTCAGACATCGTTAAAAAATCGAATCTATCCGCAAGTGCCTCGCTCAAAGCGGTAGCCGGTGCCGCAACAATTTCAGCCAACAATAAAACTGATGTTGTTGCCAGTTCTGAAGCCAGTGTCTACAATCTGACACTCTTTGCTTCTGCATACCAGTACGATCAGCCTAAATTCCGATTTTTTGAAAATGCCAATCTTTCTGATATGGCTCTAGGGCTACTCGCCGATCCTCTCAAGCAAGGTGAGTTTAAAGAACGATGCGGAGACGGTTTTGTTATAGCGATTCAGGAAGGGAGAGATTTTCTCGGTACGGCTACGGTCAAAAAACAATCTCTGAAACAGTCTGCAGAATTTACTTCAAAGACCGGGCTAGGTGTCAAAAGTGTCGGGTATGAGGCCAATGCCAATCTGGATATTGCCAAAACATTAACATCAACATTCGGTTCGAACAACTTCAAAATCTATACGTATAATACAGGTTCAGATGACGTTAACCCTTCCAGTGTCGATGAATTAAAAACCTACTTCAAAAACTTTTTTAAAAATAGTAAGGATTACAAAAGAAGAGTAAACTTTATCGTCGTCCCCTATACTGTCTTAAACAACTATCCCTACAATGATATTTTGCAAGGGGATACCAAAGCAGATTACATCGGATATATGGCAGATGCCTTATGGGATTTAAAAGCTGCAATGAAAGATGCTGATTTTATTCTTGATAATGAAATGCAGCAATTTTTTGCATTAGGGACAACTGCACAAGATAAAACCACTAGAATTCAAGCAATCAAAAAGTATCAACAAGTATGGCGTCAAGAATTTACTGATTTATTAAAAGCCGCTAATCAATGTAATGAAAATTTCACATCAGAATGTGAAACATTGGCCTCTTATTACAGAGATGATCGCAAATTATCCAACCTCACTTCTATGATTATGCCTGAGCGTTATGTTAATGATTGCTATTCTCCCATAGTTATCAATCCAGTTGAACGTTCACAAGAGCTAACTGCACAATTAATGACTGGTTTTGATACCGTTGCGGGTGACAATGAAACAGGTGGAGATAATGTCCGCATTACCAGTTCATTGGAATATTACACCGATAAACGGGTCATGAAAGCCGATATCAATACGGCAAAAATCGAATGGAAACGTGACGAATATAAGAATATGCCTCTCGAAGTCAGAACGAATAAAGGGGAGTCAGGATTTGGTAAAAAAATCACTATGACCACATTTGATTTAGATAATCCAAAAAATTATGGCTTGCCATTCGACAGAAAACTGGATACCTGTACATGGAAAGATCCGACTAATCCGGTCAAATCACGAAAAATTTACAAAGCTCCTATCGGAAAAAATGGATTTGAACGCTATGGATTTGATAACGACTTCGTACATGGAGTAGTCGATTCTATTTCTAAAAAAGATGCGAGAGGGCAATCTGAATATGGCCCAGGAGTCGGTGATTATAACAGTATCCGATGCGCAGTGGATGCAAAAGGAAAACGTGATAATTCTCTTACATGTGAATCCATTAATCTTAAAAGTTTTGAGCTTGATTTAGTCTCATTACAAGATATAAATGCCCATTCATGGAAAGATCCTCAAGAGTATAAAAAACCGGATGCATTGGTAAATTTCTTAGGTGGAAAACCAATACAATACCGAGTTAAACGCACTGTGATTAAACCAAAATATACAATTCCGGCATCACAACTAAAAATAATGAACAAAGTTTCTACTGATAAATTGAAACCGGTAAAACTCATGACTCCACTCATCAAACAATAACACAATGGAGGGGGCATCTCCCTCCATTATGTATCCCTTAAAATCTTGCTTCTTGTGGTACTACCTATTTTATCATTTGGCACGCTATAATTTCAACCAAAGCGTTTAACCCGATCTTCATACCATTACCCTAAGGAAACCCCATGACCATCAAAAAAGATTGCATCGTCACCATCGATTACCACATCAACGACACAGAAGGGAACCTCCTTCACGAAGAGGAAGAGTCTCTGGTCTATCTCCACGGCGGTCACGGCCAAATTTTTCCGACCGTTGAAAAAGAATTAGAGGGGAAAAGTATCGGAGATACATTCACCATCACCCTCACTGCCGATAAAGCGTTTGGTGACTATAACCCTGCTCTCGTAGTAACCGAAGCTCTGAGTGAACTACCGATCGAAGTGAGTGTCGGTATGGAGTTGGATGGATATTTCGAAGAGGATGCCGATGATGTCATCATCTATACGGTTACCGAGATTGATGGTGATCACGCTACACTTGATGGTAATCACCCTCTCGCTGGAATGGATCTCGTATTCGAGGGGACGGTTTTAGATATTCATGAAGCAACACCCGAAGAGATCAAAGAAGTGTTGGAGTTTCATCACCACCATTGATGAAACCGCAATCCACAACGATACTGTAGTTACAGTATCGTCGCACGTCTTCCTGAGCCAAAAACTCCAAAATATTGCATATTGCCCTATTTTTAACCATAACACATCCACTCATAGTATAATCAACATGATTGAAGCGACCACTTTTTAAAGGCTCAAACCTTGAACGAATCCCTTAGCGACAAATACAAAGTCCTCAAACACACTTTTGGTTTTTCCAGCTTCAGAGAGATGCAAGAGGAGGCGGTAGATACGATTCTAAGCCGTCGTGATTTGGCTATGCTACTCCCCACAGGTGGGGGGAAATCGCTCTGCTATCAGCTCCCAACGCTACTGATGGAGGGAATCACGATCGTCATCTCACCTCTCATCGCTCTGATGCACGATCAGGTGATCGCACTTAAAGAGCTGGGAATCGAAGCCGAAATGATCTCATCATCACAATCTGCAGAAGAACAGCAAGAGGCATTTGCCAAAGCTAAGAACGGTGTTTTAAAACTCCTCTACATTGCACCTGAACGGCTTGCCAACGGCTCTTTTCTCTCATGGCTCACAACCCTGAATATCAATTTTTTCGTCATCGACGAAGCCCACTGTATCAGCGAATGGGGTCATGAGTTTCGTGATGATTACCGACGTCTTGGTGAGCTTCGCTCCGCATTTCCCCATACCCCTATCGCCGCTTTCACCGCCACTGCCACCCCAAAAGTACGTGAGGATATCCTCTCACAGTTAGGACTGTGTGACCCTCTGATCCTCCGTGCTCCCGTGCTACGCAAAAACATCAAGATCACCGTCCACGAGCGCGACAGCGGATGGCGTAATGATCTGATGAATATTTTAAAAGCTCACACGGGGGAGAGCGGGATTGTCTATGCATTTTCGCGTCGTGAGACCGAAGAGCTGGCCGAGTTCCTCTCCAAAAAAGGGATCAAATGTCTCGCCTATCATGCGGGGATGAGCGGCTCATTGCGACACGATACCCATACATCGTTTCTCAACGACGAAACACAGATCATCGTCGCCACCGTCGCATTCGGGATGGGGATCGACAAAGGAGACATCCGTTTCGTCATCCACACCTCTCTCCCTAAAACCATCGAAAATTACTATCAGGAGATCGGACGTGCAGGACGTGACGGGATCGACTCCGAAGCTATCCTCTTTTATTCGGGAGCCGATTTTTACAACAAAAAACGGCTCATCGATGAGGGAAGCGACCCGCAATACTGCGAAATGATACTCTCTAAACTCCGCTCATCGATGGATTACGCAACGGCCGAAGAGTGCCGTCACCGTCTGATCGCTTCTTATTTCAGCGACAGCGTAGAGCCCTGCGGAGATAAATGTGACAACTGTCTGAGCAGCGACGTCCAAAAGCAAGATATCACAACTCCCGCCCAAAAATTCCTCTCATGCCTCTACAAAACGGGTGAGCGATTCGGAGCTACCTATATTTCCGAAGTACTCTGCGGAGAAGAAAAAGAGAAAATCTTCTCTAACGCCCATCAAAACCTGAGTGTTTTCGGAATCGGAAAAGAGCTGAGCAAGAGTACATGGGGCACAATAGCTAAAAGACTCATCGAACTGGGAGCCATCGAACCCGACGAATACAAAGCCCTAAAACTCACCCCAACCGGTGCGGAGATCCTCAGAGGAAAAACACCCGTCCACATCCGACAAGAGCGCCTCTCCCCTAAAAAAGCCTCTGTGAAAACAAAAACAAGCGATCTTCATACTCCAAAATATTTCGAGGATTTCAAAGCCCTCCGCGCCGCCATCGCCCGCGAAAACCGCATCCCCGCCTACATCGTATTCGGAGATAAAACCCTCTATGAACTCGCCGAACAACTGCCAAGCAATAAAGATGAGATGCTGAGCATCAGTGGAATCGGAGAGGTGAAATTCGAGCGGTATGGGGAAGCATTTTTGAAGCTATCGAATGAATTGAGCGTTAAAGGGAGGGATTGATCATCCCCCACCCTCTTTCCGATAAAAACGGAGCGATATGGATTTTGAACATTGCCTCTTTCGTCTCACGTATCGATTCACGGCTCACTTCTCCGTCCATCGAGGCAAACACTTGCCAGTACGCCGTGACGAACCAATAGAGCTTGGCACGTAGAGGTATATCCTCTTTGTCGATGTTTTCCAAAATCTCTTCACTGATCAAATAGCGTATCACCCCTGCTATCTGAGTGATACGTTTCTCCTGATTGGTTACGAACGCCTTTTTTAGCTCACTATCGAGTGCCATCAGTACAGGTGCATCCCGCATAAAAAATCGGTATTCCCAAAACATATCCCCGAAATGCTCATGCGATTCATCCAATACGCTCAAAGGATTTTCGCTACTGAGCATCTTTTCAAAACTTTTGGATATTTCCATCCGCTCCGACATATCCGAGTAGATTTCTCGGATAATCTCTTCTTTGTTACGGTAGTGATAATAGAGATTTCCCGCCGATATTCCTGCAGCTTTAGCGATATGGTTGGTAGTAATCGAGAGCGAATCATGTATATTAAACAACTCGATGGCTGCGTTTTTAATCCGCTCTTTGGTCGTGATCTTTTTAGGCTTTGTCATAGAAAAATTTTACCATATTTAGAGTCATCCTACGAATTATATTTTACAAATTAGAGTATTTACACTAATTTTAAGAGTTATTTTAGAAAATTGAGACTACTATGCACCTATCTGATTGAGTGAGGAACTATTATGGTGCAGGGAAAACCGGGGGATGGATTGCCTAGGGGAGAGTTTTTACTCATTCGGTTATTGCTAATTCCACTGGTACGCACTTTTTTTACGTGGCAGATCGCTTTTTGGCTTTTTAAACGAGAGTCTAAAATTATCATCTCTCTTTTAGAAGCACTGAGCGAAGAAGAACGGCTACAACAGGTCATTATCGACAAAACATTCGCCATCGAAGATCACTCACGCCAATTTTCCCTCAACATGGTAATCGAACACCTCTGCATCGCAGGACGTAAAGTAACGGGCGTTATCACCGCCCTCTCACAAGAGAGTGAATTTACTGAAATCGTCACGATAGCGGGAGTAAAACCCTTTGCCAACCGTTCCGGTACACTCGATGATTTTAAATCCTTTGTCGAAGAGTACAAAACCTTTTTCATAGCATTGCCGAAACAGCATTCCAAAATGACCAAACCTCATCCGTGGTTTTACTCGTTCAACAACTTCGACTGGGCTGCGTTTATGTACATGCACACCTTTATCCACCGCCGCCAAATTCAAGCGATTATCAAAGCCCTAAAGGATAGCCGATGAGCAACACACTGGGAACCTTATCTCGTGTCATAGGGTTATTGATACTTCTGTTAGGGGGATGGTTTTTAGCGGTAACGGCACTCTATTGTTTAGCTCTTTTGATAGTTGGAAACACTTTTGAATGGAGCCATGCAGGAATACTCTTTGTCACCATTATTCTCGTTCGGATGTTTTATCCTCGTAATGTGTTTGCGTGGTGAGGAACTTTATCCCTCTCCACCACTCACTTTCCCCCGCATCTTCTTGATATTCCCATGCTTCGTCTTGCTATCCATCCGCCGTTTCTGAGAGTTGCGAGTCGGTTTAGTAGGGCGACGCTTCTTTTGGACAATCGTAACACTTTTTATCAGCTCTTTGAGCCGCTCCAAAGCCGCTTCTTTGTTCTCTTCTTGGGAGCGTGACTCTTGGGATTTGATGTTGATAACACCCTCTTTGGTGATCCGATGATCGGTAAGTTCTAAGAGACGTTCTTTGTAAAAATCGGGAAGCGTGGAAGCGCTAATATCGAAACGCAGATGGATCGCGGTGGAGACTTTGTTGACATTTTGCCCCCCTGCTCCCTGAGAACGGATAGCCGTGATTTCGATCTCGGAATCGGGGATATTAACGGTGTGGGAAATCTGTAGCATGAGCTATCGTCCGAGAGATTATCTCCCCCGCCCGCCCGATTTCTTCGGTGAAGGTTTTTTCGTATTGCCAAAGGCACTATTTCTGCCCGTACTACTTCCTTTTTCGACTGGTTCTTCGCGTGCCACACGTGGTCCGCGTTTGCCCACGAATTTCGGTTGAACAGGAGCTTTTTTACGTTTGTTGCCGAATGCTCCGGCTGTTTTTTCTTTTTTCTCGTCTGCTTTCGAGAGACTTTTACCCCGTGTTTTGACGAGGGCATTATCCGCAGGTGGCTCAAATCCCGGGACTAAAATCGTTTCGACATTTTTGCCGAGCATCGTGATAATCTTCGACCATGAAATGTGTTCCGCTGAAGAGAGAAGCGTGATAGCCAACCCCTCATTCCCAGCGCGACCCGTCCGTCCGATACGGTGGAGATAGTCGGTACTGACATGGGGAATATCGTAGTTGATGACGACGTCCAACCCCTCGATATCCAAACCGCGTGCGGCAATATCGGTCGCAACGAGGATACGAGCGGCACCGTCTCTAAATTCACTCAATGCGCGATCACGCGCACCGTGTTTTTTGTCGCCGTGAATGACGACGTTTTTGAGTCCACTGGCAGTGAGATCGGCACTCACTTCATCGGCTTCCGCTTTAGTACGGGTAAATACGAGCACTTGCGGATAGTTGTTGGAGCCGATCAAGTAGGACAATAACTCTTTTTTACGCTCTTTTTCGACCGGATGCACCACTTGACGGAGTGTCATATCGGCGGCTTTGAGGTTGTCGATCTCCACCAAAAGAGGTTTTTTGAGGATTTTTTCGCTCAGTTGCTTGACCGCACCCGTCATCGTTGCAGAGAAAAGCATATTTTGACGGTTCAGTGGGAGGAGATCGATGATTTGTCCAACTTCACGGATAAAGCCCATATCGAAAATCGTGTCAGCTTCGTCAAACACCAAAAACTCGATACGTGAGAGGGGAACGTGCCCTTGTTTATTCAGCTCGATCAACCGTCCCGGAGTAGCAACGATGATATCGACACCTTCAGAGAGTTCTTTGGCTTGACGTGCCATGTTGGCTCCGCCATACAGAGCAATACATTTGATCTCAAGCCCCTGAGCATAAGTTTCAATCGCGGAACACACTTGAGAAGCGAGTTCACGTGTCGGGACAATTACCAGAGCTCTGGCACTGGATTGTTTAGCATCGCTCGCACTCACCAATTTATGGAGAATCGGTAAGGCAAATGCGGCGGTTTTACCGGTTCCCGTTTGGGCAGCTCCGAGGATATCACGGCCACGTAAAACGAGAGGAATCACCTGTGTTTGGATCGGTGTCGGCTCACTGTACCCGATCTCATTTAGGGTATCTAGGAGGTGTGGGCTAAGCCCTAAAGTCGTAAAAGACATAATATTCGTACCTTTTTGGTATTTTGTTCACGAATGTTAACATTTTATCGCTTCAAACCTCCTCATTATGGTATTTTTTTTGCTACGATACCGCAATTGATTTACTAGGGAGAAAAGAGTGAGAGCAATTATGCTTTTAGCGACGTTAAGTGCGTTTTTATGGGGAGCTTCGACGAGTGGAATTGTACTGGATAAAAAAACAGAAAAACCGATCGTTTCCGCCATCGTTATTTCAGGAAACAAAGAGTACCGAACGGATGAAAACGGGTCGTTTCGGATTCCACAATCCACACTAATTGGTGTGCGTGCTGTCGGTTATGAGCGCAAATTTTACAAAAGCGGCGGGAAAATGTATCTCGAACGTGTTATACCTAAAGCACTTTATCTCTCCAGCTTTGGTGCTACAAGCTCAAAGTTGATGGGAAATGCCAAACATTTGATCCGTACCACCGAAGTTAATGCTCTCGTTATCGATATTAAAATGGATCGCGGTCAGATTGCCTTTAAAACGGCAAACCCTATCGCCAATAAAATCGGCGCTCAAGAGATTATCCTCTTTAAAGATTTGCCTAAATTTGTAGCCGATTTGAAAAAAGAGGGGATTTATACCATCGCCCGTATCGTCTCGTTTAAAGATACCCCCTATGTCACCGCACATCCGCAATACGGTGTCAAAAAAACTGACGGGACACTCTTTAAAGACAAAGAGGGACTTTACTGGGTAGACGCATCTCGCAAAGACTCTTGGAAATACATCATCGATATTGCCGAAGAGTCAGCAAAAGCAGGATTTGATGAGATCCAATTTGACTATGTACGTTTCCCCGATCGAAAAGGGATCAAATTTTCGGTTGAGAACACGCAAGCCAACCGCGTTCAGGCTATCAGTGGATTTTTAGAGAGTGCCCGTACCCGTCTTATCCCGTATAACGTCTTCCTTTCTGCCGATATTTTTGGATATGTGAGCTGGCATGATGCCGATATCGAAATCGGTCAACGTGTCGATGCCCTCGCACCCTATGTCGATTATCTCTCTCCGATGCTCTATCCATCAGGATTTAATGCAGGGATTCCAGGTTACTCCAATCCGGTTGCGGCAAATTATGAGATCGTAAAGCACTCTCTCGACAAAGCGCTCGAAAAATCAGGAGGTTCACCCCTCTCGTATCGCCCTTGGCTCCAAGCATTCCGTGACTACGCGTTTGATCGTCGTATCTACGGAGACAAAGAGATCCGTGATCAAATCCGTGCCAGTGATGATTTCGGAAGCTGTGGATGGATTTTGTGGAATCCACGTAATGTCTATACAGCGGCAGGATTGATTCGGGTCGAACGTACGGCTACCAAAGAAGTCAACAAACCTGCTTCATAAGTGAATACTCTCCCCATCCATGAGGTGATCGATTCCATTCGATCTACTCTCGCATCCCATAACCGACTTATCCTCCAAGCTCCTCCGGGAGCCGGAAAAACCACCGCCGTTCCTCTCGCACTTTTAAATGAACCATGGCTAGCTGGCAAACAGATTATTATGTTAGAACCTCGTCGTATCGCCGCCCGTAGTGCGGCATCTCGTATGGCACACCTGCTGGGTGAGCAGGTAGGGATGCAGATCGGGTATCAGATAAAAGCCGAAAAAAAACTCAGCCACAAAACCAAAATCCTTGTCGTCACCGAGGGGATTTTAACCCGAATGATTCAAAACGACCCATCCTTGGAAAATGTCGCACTCATACTCTTTGATGAATTTCATGAGCGTCATCTCCATAGCGACCTCTCCCTCGCCTTTGCCCTACAAACTCAGGAGTTTTTACGCGAGGATTTAAAGATTATGGTGATGTCGGCAACACTCGATACCGATGCTCTGCAATCACTCCTAAACCACCCTCCTCTCATTAGCAGTGAAGGTCGTAGTTTTCCCGTTACAATCGAACATTTATCCCCACATACTCCACCCATAGAGGCTAAAAAAATCGTCCCTGCCTTAATGAGCGTTCTTCAAAATGTCCTTATTCACGATGAGGGAAGTATCCTCGTCTTTTTACCGGGGACACGTGAAATAAAAGCGTTAGAAACCGCGTTAAAAGAGCATTGTACATCGATAGAGATCGACATCGCACCCCTTTATGGCGAACTCTCCAAAGTGGCTCAAGAGCGCGCTATAGCACCAACCGATAAACGTAAAATCGTCCTCGCCACTAACATCGCCGAAACCAGTCTCACCATCGAGGGGATTAGTATCGTTGTCGATTCAGGTTTTGAAAAAATTCTTACCTTCGATCCCAGTAGCGGAATGGAGAGGCTAATCACCCAACGTATTTCACGTGCCTCCGCCGATCAGCGTGCAGGTCGCGCGGGACGGCTAAATGCGGGAAAATGCTACCGCCTTTGGAGCCAAACCAGCCATCATTCCCTTCCCCCGCATAAAACACCCGAGATTCGTTTGTGCGATCTAACCCCCTTGGCATTAGAGTTAAGTGCGTGGGGTGACTCGGAACTCTCATGGATTGACCCGCCTCCGCAAAAAGCGTTATCACACGGAGATTCGTTGCTTCATTCTCTGGGAGCTACGGATGCTAAAGGAGCGGTTACCCCTCATGGCAAAGCCATGATGAATGCAGGTATTCATCCTCGATTAGCCCACATGATCCTTATCGGACGATCACTAGAGTTTGAGAGTGAAGCGATTGTGTTGGCGGCGCTCCTTATCGAACTGGATCTCTATCCCCGAAACACCCTCTCCTCTACGGATCTACGGGAACGATTTTGGGTTCTATCTGATCATGTACAAGGGAAAAAGATACCTTCGACACTCATCGAAAACGCCAATCGTATCCTCAAAACCGCACGGGAACTCTCAGCTAGGTTCAACTCGTCACTACGGCTATCACCCGATTTCTCCCCTGATATGATCTCCCTTTTACTTGCCCTTGCCTATCCCGATCGAATCGCCCACCAACGAAACCCGAACGATAATCGCTATCTGATGAGCAACGCAAAAGAGGTGGTGCTCCCCCGTGAAGATGATTTGAGCAATCAAGAGTGGCTCGTTGTCACCGACAATGACGGAGATTCCACGATGGCACGTATCTATCGTTGCGCACCGCTGGATATCGATCTGTTGGAGCATTATCTACCTGAGTTTTTTGAGAAAGATGAAACGATTACGTGGAACCGTGAATCAAAACGGATTGAAGCGAGAGAAGTTACGAGACTGGGGGCGATCATCCTCGATACACATCCTCTTGTCCATCCCGACACATCACAGGTAAAAGAAAAACTCCTAGAGGGGATTCGTTATCACGGATTAGAAGCTTTGGCATGGTCACCGCAAGCACACTCACTTCGCCATCGTCTCCAAACTCTCCATCACTATTCACCTGATAACTCCTTGGGTGATTTTAGTGATGAAGCTCTCCTAGATTCTCTGGAAGAGTGGCTTTTGCCCCACATCACCACCCAAAGCTCACTGCGTGAATGCGAGTCCCTTGATCTCTACACGATTCTAGCCTCACAACTCTCATGGGAACAAACAAAACGGTTGAATTCGCTCTTACCGACCCATTTTACCGCCCCTACAGGAAGCACCATCGCACTCGATTACTCCGACCCCGAAGCGGTTATTTTAGCGGTACGAATACAGGAGGTTTTCGGTCTCAGCGAGCATCCTAACATTATGGAGGGGAAAATCCCCCTACTCCTACACCTCCTCTCTCCAGCCCGCCGTCCGATCCAAGTCACGCGTGATTTGGTCGGATTTTGGGAGGGCACGTACAGTTATGTCAAAAAAGAGCTCAAAGGGAGATACCCCAAACACTACTGGCCGGATGATCCGCGCAATGCCGAGGCAACGAGCAGGACCAAAAAATATATGTAATTTACTGAGTTGTAATCAGCTTGACTTCATTACTTCAACGTATTATAATGATTATAGTTTATTGAAATTTGATCACGATTTAAAAATGGGAGGAGAAATTCTTGTTCCAATTTTTACATAAAAACAGAATCATTGTCTCCATCATCTTTTCATTTTTTGTCATTTTCGGATATGGATATTTTAGTTACGAAAACAAAAAAGCCGATATCGTAAAATCAATCGACGAAAAGCTCATCTCTGCAGCTATCGCAGCCCAAGTCATCATAGGAGATGATTTCGTCGATCGTGCCCAAACTCCCACCTCCATTTCAGCAACGGAAGATATGAACAATATCATTTCCCTCTCTAAATTTGCTAAAGCATCCGGTGTTAAATACATCTATCTCATGATATTGGATTCAGAGAAAAAAATACGTTTTTTATCCAGCAGCGGAACGGACGAAGAGATTATCACCGGAAATAAGCTAACCCGATATTATGATTCCTATGACTCAAATACTCATATTTTAAAAGCTTTTGCTACGAAACATGTGGTGTATGAAGACTTTAATGCCGATGCTTGGGGGGAATTTAGAAGTGTCTATATCCCCCATACGACATCCAAAGGAAATATATACGTCGTCGGAGTAGATGTTGATTTGTCCCTTATCCGTACTCTTTCGTTTAACGCGGCTTTCCAAGAGGTTACCGGTGCCCTTCTCATCTTATTATCCCTCTCCCCTATTCTCTATCTTTTAAAAATGTTCAAAAAAGATAACTCCATCCTACAACGTAAAATTGATGATGCCACCCAAGAGCTCAAAGAGATAAACTCCCTCCTCCAAGAAAAAGTATGCGACAAGACCAACGAATTATTGGAACAATTTTATCATGACTCTTTGACCAATCTTCCAAACCGAAATAAACTCAAAGAAGATTTGCAAACTCAAACCATCCATGCAATTGCTATCGTCAATATAGATGATTTTAAAGAGATCAATGATTTTTTCGGGATCAAAGCCGGTGATGATATTCTCTCCCAATTTGCAGACTTCCTCAGTAATTATCATCTCACCTATCGATTAAGCGGTGATGAATTCGCCCTGATTTACGATGATTCGTATAATTTGGAATCGGTGATCAAACATCTTGAGATATTGATTGTAAAAATTGAAGAGGAATCGTTTACAATCAATGATCAAACCATCAGTATTCGACCTTCGATCGGGTTGGCGTATGGACATTATGCCAATCTAATCTCCGCCGACATCGCCATGCATCAAGCCAAAGAGAAAAAAATCCCCATCTCTCTCTTTACGGAAGAAGAGCACATCAAAACCAATTTTGAAAACAATATTAAAATGGCAAATACCATCAAATACGCGGTTGCCAACGATAACGTCATCTGTCATTATCAGCCTTTGGCGACCTTTGACACCAACGAAATCACCAAATATGAATCGTTGGTTCGGTTGGAAACCAAAGATCACACCATCATTTATCCCAACGATTTTCTCAAACTTTCTCAAAAAACAAAACACTATCCTGAAATTACCCGAAGTGTTGTCAAACAGTCATGTGAAGCATTTGCCAACCGATCAGAGAGCTTTTCCATCAACCTCTCTATCAGTGACATTTCGAATCCTGCTACTGTTGCGTATATTATCAATACACTCCACATCACCCAAACCGCGCACAAAGTGATTTTTGAAATTTTAGAATCGGAAGGGATTGAAAATTTCGATATCGTCTCCAATTTTATCGAACAGGTCAAATCGATGGGGGCCAAAATAGCGATCGATGATTTCGGTACCGGATATTCCAGTTTTGAGAATATTCTAAAACTCAACATTGATTTCATTAAAATCGATGGATCGTTGATCAAAAATATCGACACCGAAGAGAAACATGCCATCGTGGTCGAAACGATCATCGATTTTGCTAAAAAAATAGGGGTTGAAACGGTAGCGGAATATGTCTGTAATGAAGCGGTATACGATAAATGCAAAGCGCTCGGCATAGATTATGCCCAAGGTTTTTATATCGGAAAACCCAATAAGCTTTAAATACTCACCCGATCTTCCATTGCCTTAGTCAGCGAGAGGATATCGACATTCTCCAAACTCACCCCCGTCGGAACTCCCTGCGCGATCCGACTAAAACGGACATCATAATCCATCAGCTTATCCTCGATGTAGAGCATCACCCCCTGGTTCGCGATAGAGGGAGTGAGGGCAAAAATCACCTCTTTTATCCCGCTTTGGATAATCCCGCGTAGATGAGAGATATCGAGCTCTTCTATGGAATCAAGAACAAAATAACGACCGTCAAAAAGGGCATTTTCTTCAAACGTCAAAATATCTTTGGCATTTTCGACAATGCAAAGGATTTCGTGATTACGGCTTTCATCACTGCAAATCGAACACAGTTCATCTTCGCTCAGTCCGCCGCAGGAACGACATTTTTTAAGCGATGTAATCGCATTTTCAATCGCATGGGCAAGTTTGAGCGCACCGAAACTGTCATGCATCACCATGTGATAGGCTAAACGGGTCGCCGATTTTTGCCCAATCGTCGGGAGTTGTTGGAGGGCATCGACAAGACGATTAAATTTTTCTAGGGAACGTTTCATGGTCGTATTGTAGCAAAGGATGTTCCAAATATAGTTTAGTCTTTATGACTCAATTAAGCTAACACTCTTTTTCTCATGGTATAATTCGCAAAAAAATAGTCTTTTCGGAGTGACAACGTGGAAAACCTGAGTTATTATGAAATATTAGAGGTCTCTAAAAGCGCCAACGGAGACGAGATCAAAAAAGCCTACCGAAAAATGGCAAAACTCTACCATCCTGACCGCAACCCCGATGATGAGAGCGCGGAGCATAAATTTAAACTCTGTAACGAAGCGTATCAAGTCCTCAGCGACGATCAGCAGCGTGCCATTTACGATCGTTACGGCAAAGAGGGTCTTCAAGGGGGCGGTGGACGTCGCTCTTCGGGTGGATTTGATGATTTAGGCTCTATTTTTGAAGAGATGTTTAACGGTTTCGGAGGCGGTAGTCGCTCTCGCCAATCACGTGCACCATCCGATAAATTCCCGCTCGACATGGGTGTCGAAATGCGTGTCAGCTTTAAAGAGGCGGTTTTCGGATGCGAAAAAGAGGTGAACTTTACGACAAAAACGTCATGTAAAACATGTAAAGGGACCGGTGCAAAAGATGGTAAAGTAACCTCATGTTCTCAGTGCGGCGGCAAAGGGCAAGTATACGTACGCCAAGGGTTCATGACATTTTCACAAACCTGTCCTGCGTGTCACGGTGAGGGGACCATGGCGAGTGAGAAATGCGGCGATTGTAAAGGTAAAAGCTACACCGAGAGTAAAGAGAGCGTCACGATCAAAGTCCCTGCCGGAATCGATACGGGGAACCGTTTGCGCGTTTCAGGGCGTGGAAACACCGGTAAAAGCGGTGTCAGAGGGGATATGTATGTGACGTTCGAAGTGGAAGAAGACAGCCACTTTATCCGTAACGGTAACGATATTTACCTCGAAGTTCCCGTATTTTTCACCCAAGCGGTGTTAGGGGAAGATATCACGATCCCATCCCTAAACGGAGAAGTAACACTCGAACTCGAAACAGGGACCAAAGAC
>CAZKJU010000043.1:12318-18136 GCA_964553185.1 uncultured Sulfuricurvum sp. | reverse complement strand
GGCGCTGACCGTTTTGCCTCCGCTCATTACGGAAGAAAACAGTGAATATACCCCTGCGGTACAAGCGATCTATGATAAAGCAAAGGTGCACAGTATTAAATGTCCGATTACATGACACAAGAAGGTTTCTCTTACGCATTTGATCCTTCCGCCTGCGCCAAATGCGGGGGAAACTGCTGTACGGGTGAGAGCGGTAATATCTTTGTCTCTGTTACTGAAATTGCTGCTATTGCCAAGCTCTTGGAGATGGATGAGGGTGAATTTCGCCGTACCCATCTGCGTAAAGAGGGGTTCCGTTTTTCGCTCAAAGAGAAAAAAGTGAACGGCTCCTTTGATTGTGTATTTTTCGATCGTTCACTAAATGGGTGTAGTATTTACACTGCAAGACCGTTGCAGTGCCGAACATTTCCGTTTTGGGATTATTTCCGCCACCGCATCGACGAGCTAAAAGCTGAATGTCCGGGGATTATCCATGATTAAACTATTATCGACGGCGTTATTGATTGTATCCATTGTGAATGCTGCACCAAAAGTGATTCAAAATAGCAATTTGTTAGAAGATACTTTTTCTCTTTATGCTCTCGATGCACAGATGCGTCAACAAAATCACCAAGCTTCAGCTTTTTTTGATGAGCTTTACAAGCAAACGTCTAAAAAAGAGTATCTTTATCAATCGTTGCGGATGCTGGAACAATCCAATGACATTAAAACCCTGACTCAAAAAACAGCAGCGGAACTCTCAAAATCTCCGGAAGATCAAACCTTGAAACGTTTTGAGATTATCGCCTTGCTCAAAGGGGGTAATTTTGGTGAAGCGTCACAAAAAGCTTTGGTTTTGAGTGAAATGAGCAAAAAAATTCCTGATTACCTCCTTTATGCCGAATCGCGTCTCAAACTCGGAGATTATATCGGAGGGGTAGAGACTCTGAAAAAAGCATATTTCCTGAATTTCGATGAGACGACGGCAGAACGAATCGCTTTGATTCAGTACGCGCAATTGGGTGAAAAAAACGAAGCAATCAAATTTTTAAAAGAGCATCTCGGGGTGCACGGTAATAGCCAAATTATTGGCAAACGTTTGGGGAGCTTTTATGCCGATAGCGGTCAATTGAATGATGCGGCATTGATGTATGAGCAGACGTTTGAAGCGTTTAAAGAGACGAGTGCGGCGGATGAAGCGCTTAAAATCTATCTCTATCAGCAAGATATTCCAAAAATGACGGCTTTACTCGAAAAATCGGGTTTGAATGATCCTCTTTTACTCGATTTGTATGTCAAAGTAAAAGCGTTCGATAAAGCTTCCGTTTTGGCACAAACGCTCTATGAGCGTGAAGATAATCCTCTTTATCTCGCGCAAAGTGCCGTTTTTAAATACGAAGGAGCTGCGAATCGAAAAGATCCAGCTTTACTTGCACAGGTGATGGAGGGGCTAAAAAAAGCACTTCAAGATTTGGAAGAGCCTCTTTACTTGAATTACTTGGGATATCTGATGATCGATCATGATATAAATGTTTCAGAGGGGATGGGATACGTTCGCCGTGCTTTGGATAAACAGCCCGATTCGCCCTTTTATATCGATTCACTGGCTTGGGGACATTATAAACAACATGAGTGTATTGAAGCACTCCGTTTAATCAAACAGGTTGAATCGATGATAGGAACCGATGAAGATGAGGTGAGGGATCATCTCAAAGCAATTGAGAAGTGTAAAACCAAGGAGAAAAATTAATGATATTAGACGACATCATCAAAAAAACCAAAGAAGATCTTATTGAGCGCGAAGCCAAGTTTAGTATGGATTGGCTCGGGCGCTCACTCGCGTTTAACGCACGTGCACCTCGTGATGTAAGAGCATTTTTGACCTCTACACCCGAAGAGCCGTACCGTATTATCTCGGAAGTAAAAAAAGCCTCCCCCTCACGTGGGGTGATTCGTGAAGATTTTGATCCCGTCGCGATTGCACAGGCGTATGAACGGGGTGGAGCGAACGCTATTTCGATCCTTACTGAACCTCACTTTTTTCAGGGGAATCTTGATTATCTTGCTGAAATTCGCCGGTATGTGAGTATTCCGCTTTTGCGCAAAGATTTTATTGTCTCTAAATACCAGCTCCTTGAAGCGCTTGTTTACGGTGCCGATTTCGTCCTCCTCATCGCAGCGGCACTGAGTAAAGACGAACTTAAAGAGCTGCTTAACTACACTCGCCATTTGGGGATGGAAGCTCTCGTTGAGATTCACGATAAAGCTGAACTTACCAAAGCGATTTATGCGGGTGCCGATATTATCGGGATCAACCACCGTAACCTCCAAACCTTTGAGATGAATATGAATCTTTCGTATGATTTGATTCCTCTGATTCCAAACGGGAAAATTATTGTCGCTGAGAGCGGTATATATGAGCATGGTCAGCTTGAAGATTTAAACAAAGCGGGTGTTGATGCCTTTTTGGTCGGTGAATCACTCATGCGTCAAGATGATGTAGAATCGGCACTCAAAACTCTCAAAAACGGATAAAAATAACATTTGCTTCTTTTTTAAGCAACCCTTGAGATTAGTTTAGGATATGATTGAGTTAGTCCTAATTATCAAGGGGTGAGAATGCTCGAACCAGTGTGTCCAGAATTACAAAAGTTTTACGATATCTTCGACAGTGTAGATCAGACGAAAGTCTCTGAATTTAAAGAGTTCTTAGAAGCCAATGCGGTGAATTTCAACCTCTTCAAAGATGGAACGTTTATCGAACGCTCTTTCCCTTTTGACATGATTCCCCGAATTATTCCCAAAGCCGAATTTGACGAATTAGAAGCCGGTATCATCCAGCGTGTTAAAGCACTCAATGCTTTTTTAAATGATATTTATAACGATCAAAAGATTGTTAAAGACGGTGTTGTCCCGCGCGAATATGTCGACTCAGCCAAAGCGTTTTTACCGGAGTTTATGGGTGTCAATCCCCCTAAAGGGGTTCGTACCCATATCAGCGGTATCGATTTGGTCAAAGATGCGGTAAGCGGCAAATGGGTAATTCTCGAAGATAACCTCCGAGTCCCAAGCGGTGTAAGTTATCCCCTCACCATTCGCCGTGCCTTTCGTCACACCTATCCAGAATTTTTTGAATCGATGAAAATCGGTAAAATCAAACATTACGGCGATGAACTCAAAGCCGCTATGGATTATGTCAATACGGGGGGGCTTAATGTCGTCCTCACGCCGGGGCGTTACAACTCTGCGTATTATGAGCATAGCTATTTGGCGAAAATCACTGGAGCGACACTGGCTTCGGGTGATGATTTGGTGGTGATTGATGATGAAGTATTCTTGTGCTCGTACGATGGAGAGCGTCTGCGCGTCGGTGCCATCTATCGGCGTCTCGATGATGATTTCCTCGATCCTGAAGAGTTCGAACCCGACAGTTTGATCGGAGTAAAAGGGATTACCAAAGCATACCGTGCGGGTAATATTGCCATCATGAACAGTATCGGAAACGGTGTTGCGGATGACAAAGGGATTTACTATTTCGTTCCGCAAATGGTTAAATATTATTTGAACGAAGAACCGATCCTCTCAAATGCTCCGACCTATTTGCCGTATTACGAAAAAGATCGACAATATGTACTCGATAATATCGACAAGCTTGTTATCAAAGATGTAGCGGAAGCGGGTGGATACGGTGTATTGTTCGGTAACCGTTTGACACCTGAAAAACGGACAGAAATTATCGAAATGATTTTAGCTGAACCGCGTCGATGGATTGCTCAAGAGGTGATTGAATTTTACGATTTACCATGTATGATGGAAGAGGGAATTGTTCCGCGAAAAGCTGATTTACGTGCGTATGTCATTCACGGTGAAGAAGTGACGGTGAGTATGGGGGGATTGACCCGTTATGCAATGGAAGAGGGGAATTACCTCGTCAACTCGTCTCAAGGGGGCGGCTTTAAAGACACGTGGGTGGTGGAACTATGATGATTAACAATATAGCAATTTCGGTCAATACGGCACAACGCCTTTATTGGTTCGGGCGTTATGTACAACGGGCTGAAACAATGCTCAAAGAGTTAGTAAATAGCTACGATTATGTCATCGATCGGGATTTAGAGGATGGGCGAAAGCTCTATGAAAAATTAGGGGTTGAGATAGAGTATAAAAACGCTCTCGATTTTCTCAAACAAGGGGTATACGGAACCTATGGAGGAAGTATCGAGCAGATTATAAGCTGGGCACGTGAAAATGCGATAGAGACACGCCATTTACTTGATGAACGTGGTTTCTCAACCCTTAACAAAATCCATAATCAGTTGATCTCAGGTCGCGATTGTGCCGTGAGTCCTACCAATCTCGAAAAGATCATCGATGAGTGCAGTTTGATTTTGGGGATATTTTCGACAGAGTTGGATCGCACCCGTGCATACCAATTAATCCGATTCGGACAGCAGATTGAGCGTTTTGATCTCATTTTGCGTCTTTATGGAGAGATTGAGATGGTAACGGCCGATATCGATGTGATCAATACGATCGCCCGACAGCTTAACCGTCATTATCGTCCGATCAATGTGACCACGTCGGATATCCCAAAATTTTTGGTATTTCTCAATAGCGTAGTTGATCGGGTAATTGATAAAGATACCTGCATATCACTATCTTCACAAATACAAGCGCAATCATGAGTATGGGTGTGATAGAAGAGGTATTTTCCATCGATCTTCCCGTAGGGGAGCAGTTTCGTATTCAAAGATGCCGCTATATCCCTAAAAGCGGTGAAACACTCAAGCGGATATCTATTGTCAGCGGAATTCATGGAGACGAGTTAGAAGGGCAGTATGTCTGTTTTCTTCTCGGGGAATGGCTTCGTGCTAATTCTGAGAAGATCAAAGCGACAATTGACATATATCCTGCAATTAACAGCCTTGGAATCGACAGTATCACCCGTTCTGTCCCTTTTTACGATGTTGATTTGAATCGGATCTTTCCGGGAAGCAAGAATGACTTTCTCCCGGCACAGATTGCCGATGGAGTGGTCAATGCTATGAAAGGTTCCGAAATTGCCATCGATATACACTCTTCCAATATCTTTTTACGGGAAATTCCTCAGGTTCGGATTGCCAAATCGCAGGCAAAAACATTGGTACCGCTTGCCAATAAACTCAATATCGATTTTGTTTGGATCCATGATGCGGTAACGGTTTTGGAATCGACTTTTGCCCACGCAATGAATACGTTGGGAACCAAAACACTGGTTGTCGAGATGGGGGTTGGAATGCGTTTGGGTAAAGCCTACGGTCATCAGCTCTTGGATGGAATTTTAAATCTCATGGCGGAAGAGGGGTTCTTAGATATAGAACCGCTCGATGTTCGAATGCCAATCCAATCCGAAATTGGGGAAGTTGCCTATCTGAACGCCTCGTGCCCCGGATTGTTTGTCCCCGCTATCGAGCACTGTCAAATGATCCAAAAAGGTGATGTCGTCGGACAGATTGTCGATCCGCTTAGCGGTGTAACACTGGATGAGGTGATTGCCCCGATCGGAGGGATACTCTTTACTTTGCGCGCTTATCCCATCGTGTATGAAGGTTCATTGGTAGGTCGAATTTTTGGAGAGAACGGATGAAGCGAATCGAAATACTCAATTTTAAATCTCCGAATCGTGCACCTCTCATAGTAGAGGGATTTTTGTTTGGTGAAGAGTCAAAAGGACCTTCTCTGGCAATTGTAGGAGCGATGAGCGGGGATCATATTAATCAGCTTTATGTTGCATCCCATCTGGTTGAATATCTTCGTCAAAAAGAGGTTTATCAAAGAGAGCAATATGAAATCCCTGCAT
>CAZKJU010000043.1:0-12308 GCA_964553185.1 uncultured Sulfuricurvum sp. | reverse complement strand
AGAGGGGAAAATCAGCGGGAAAATTTTGGTGATCCCTGCGGTGAATACCTACGCTTTGAATATGGGACAAACCTTCTGGCCGCTCGATAAGACCGATATCAATATGATGTTTCCGGGCTATGCGCAAGGGGAGACGACTCAGCGGATCGCCGCAAAACTGTTTGAGTCACTCCAGGGGTATGATTATGGGGTTATTTTAGAGGGGCGTCGCGATCAGGGGATGTGTTTACCGTATGTAAAAATCATCAAAAGTGATTATGAAGATATGGAATCGGCTCGTGATTTAGGGATGCGTTTTATCCATTACCGACCTTACAGCCCCATAGAGACGGTGATGTTGCAGTATAACTGGCAGTTGTGGGGGACCAAGGCTCTCTCGGTCGTATTTGGTAAAAACGGCGTAATCGATCATAATGCCAGCAGTGAAGTTCAGGGGGCATTGGTCCGCTTGATGTCGAAGAGGGGGATATTGGATCTGCCGGTATTTGATGGGTTTCAAAGCAATATTATCCAGCCCGAAAACATTACGATTCTCAAAGCATCGTATGCCGGTATTTTTGATTCGCTGCTCCCCTGCGGGAGTGCGATAGAGAAAGGGGATATCTTGGGTCGTATTACCGATGCCCTAAGCGGTAAGAAATTAGAAAAAATTATTGCTCCAGTAGGGGGAGTGTTAACATGTCAGTATTCATATCCTTTGATTTTTCAAAATTCGATCGCTTTTAGGATTGCCTCGGTAGAATAAGCTAGCCTTTCGATAGTATTTTAAAATTTCCATGTTATAATTATTTAATATTTAATGCATGGAACGGATGTTATTGATGAAGTCGTACACAACCTACAAAAGGCTTATTGCCAAAACAGTCATATTCTCCTTATTGGCGAGTTTGGCAGTCGCTTTTGTATACGGTCTTTTTATCAAACAAAGAGCCATTGATGATCTTGCTCGTATCGATGCGCGAAAAACGTCTCGTATGGCATTTGAAGCTCTTTATTCCGCCATGGAAAAAGGGTGGAGTAAAGAAGAATTGGACGCAATTATTGTCCGTCTGAACAAAGTTGAACCCAATATGCGTGTCAACGCCTATCGAAGCCCGATTGTTGCAGAATTATTCGGTGATCGGGATCAAGATAAGCAGCTTCGTGAACACGATCTGATCGTTGCTCGTGCAATGAAAGGGGAAGAGATCTTGACAGGGGATGACGAAATTCGTTACCTCTATCCGATTGCAGTGAAACAAGAGTGTATTCAATGCCATACAAATGCCAAAATTGGAGACATTAACGGCGTTATCGATGTCCGTTTTCCAGTCGCTAATCTTAAAATATCATTGACTACAATGATCAACTCGTTTATTATCTTTTTTGTTGTGTTTACGGTCATGATTTTTGCTATTTTGTATTTCCGTCTTAATTCGCTTTTAGTGCAGCCGATTAATCAATTTATTGGAATGATCCAAGAAATTATTAGCAAAAATGATATGGCTAAACGGGTGAGCTTAAAAACTAAAATTTTAGAAGTCAAAAATATTGAGAACTATTTTAATAAAATGCTCGATTCGATTCAAGATTACTACGAAAAGCTCCAAGAACTCTCCGATCGCGACTATCTCACGGGCCTTTATAACCGACGCAAATTTGAGGAATTCCTCACCTATGAGATCAAACGCTCACTTCGTCATCGTCACAAATTTACCATTTTGATGATCGATTTGGATAATTTTAAATATATAAATGACACGTATGGGCACGCATCGGGAGATTTGGTTCTCAAAGAGGTGACGAACATCTTCGGGTCCAACCTCCGAAATGCCGATATTCTAGCCCGTTTGGGTGGCGATGAGTTTGCCGTACTATTGCCTGAAACCCCGTATGAAAATGGGTATGCAGTGGTGGAAAAACTTCGATCACGTCTAGAAGCAACGCCGATTTCGCTCATGTTCGATCAGATTACCTTGACGGCTAGTTTTGGGATTGCAGAATATCCGGAACAGGGAGAAAATATCGAATCACTCCTCACCGGATCGGATTTAGCGATGTATAAAGCTAAACGGGCTGGAAAAAATACGATTGCACGTGCCGATCAAAGCGATCAGGAGATGGCGGCTGAGATTCAGAAAAAAGGGGAATTTCTCCGCCGTGCGATCGATGAAGATCGGGTTGAACCGTTTATCCAACCAATTTACCATGTGGAAACGGGCAAATTGTATGGATATGAAGTGTTGGCACGCATACGTGACGGTAAACGCTATATGGCAGCAGGGCAGTTTATCGAGGTGGCGGAAAGTCTTGGATTTGCCCCTAAAATCGATCAAATAATTTTGACTAAAGGGCTTCGTATCCGAGAAGAAAAAGGGTGGTGGGACAGACAGTTCTTCTTTAACCTCTCTACAAATAGCCTTTTTGGCGGGGAATACGTTGATCTCATTCAAGAACATTATAACCGTAATCCAATACCATCGCTTAACAGTGGAGTCGTCATTGAGATATTGGAACGTGAAGCAATCCATAATGTGAATGGGTTGATGGAGATCATTGAATCGATGAAAAAAATCGGGATTAATTTTGCACTGGATGATTTTGGATCAGGGTTCTCATCGTTTGTGTATCTCAAATATTTTGATACCGAGTATGTCAAAATCGACGGTGAGTTTGTAAAAAATATTACAGTCAATGAAAAAGACCGTATTTTTGTCAAACATATCCATCAAATAGCTCAAGAGTTTGGGAAAAAGACGATTGCCGAGTATGTTGAAGATGAAGAGACTTTGAACGTATTGAGAGACATCGGTGTCGATTATGCCCAAGGATACCATTACGGTCGCCCTGAATTGTTAGCTTAGAAGATTAGGCTACTCGACGCGATTGCGTCCATTTTGTTTGGCGAGGTAGAGTTTGGCATCAACGCTTTGGACATAATCGATGATGGTCTCTTTGGTGACAAATGAGATGGTGTCGGTGTCGATACCGAACGTTCCGATACTGACCGTGTAAGGGATCGTTTTCCCCTCGAATTCAACGTTTTTAGTCGAAGCTTGGGCACAAAGATTCTCTGCTACGATTCGTGCTTCGTGGTACTCGCTGGAGGGGAGTAAAATCAAAAACTCTTCTCCACCAAAACGGAAAATAAAATCCGATTTTCGAAGCGTTTTTTGAAGCAGTTCGGCGAAGTTTTGGATAACCGCATCCCCCGCCAAATGGCCGTAGGTATCGTTGATCGATTTGAAATGGTCCAAATCGCACATGATGAGGGAACAGTTACTTTCAGTTGCTTTGGCGATTTCGATCTGATTCATCATAATTTTATCCAACAGGCGTCTCCCCAACAATCCCGTCATCGGATCTTTAGTATATTCGCCGATAATGAGCATATCGTTGATAATGGCGATCTCATTCCCGATTTCGAGTGAGGTGTAATCGAGCCGCAACAGCAATTGAATCATTGTTTTATGATCAAAGGTGCCGGAACGATAGAGGGTTAGAACATGTTCTCCCAACTGATGTAGGAGGATATGAAGATTTTGGATATCGTTGAAATGGCTAGTATTGACGATATAGGGGATCGTCGGATTGTGAAGCCATTGCCCGAACGAACATTGTGTCGGATCAATCTCACAATAGCTCTCTTGATCGGCTGTCCCTTCCAACATTGAAATGAGGACAATCATCCACTCCAAATGGTGCTGATAATGGACCATTAGATGTTTTTCGACCAGATTGGCCAGATGGGCAAGACGAAGATGGTTTTTGGAGGAGAGTTTACGCAAAAAATGTCGGTAATACTCCTCAGATATTCGGTACTCCAGACGGCTAAAAGTCTCATGTACCGGCTTCATATCGTCATAGCAGTGTTCATCCGCCAAATAGGCGAGTAGCGCTTCGGCGATTTTGGTTATTTCACTGGTGACGTAGAGATAGGGGACCTCGTTGTGCATACAAAAATAGATGTACTCTTCAAACGAGCTTTCCTCTTCGGATGTTCCAAAAGATTCACATATTTGGACCAGCTTCTCTTTTTGGGCACTGAGGATTTGATGATAGGCGGAGTCTTTGGAGATGAGACACTCACTGTTGCGACTGTCATCTCCGAAGTCGTCCAAAATCTGTTTGATCTTGGATAAATAGCGAGTCCAGTAGATCATTGGTTAGCTCAACAACTTTTTAGCACACTCATTGATCCGTTTTCCATCTGCCTGAGCTCCGAGTGATTTGGAAGCAGCTCCCATCACTTTACCGATATCTTTCATGCTCTCTGCACCCACTTGGGCAATGATTTCTTTGATCGCACTTTCGAGTTCATCATCACTGAGTTGTTTTGGAAGATAGGTTTCGAAGATAGCCGCTTCGGAAGCCTCTTTTTCATAAAGATCTTCACGTCCCGCCTCGCGGTATTGGCTCATAGCGTCATTACGTTGTTTAACCTGTTTTTGGATGATTTTGATGATGTCATCGTCGCTGAGCTCTTTGCGCTCATCCACTTCGATTTGTTTCATTGCACTACTCAATAGACGAAGCGCATCACGCAATGGAGCATTTTTCTCTTTCATCGCGGTTTTAATGTCATTATTGATTTGTTCTTTTAAATTCATAAGTAACCCTTGGAACTATATTTGCTTAATTATATCTAAATATTCCAGCACAAAGATCAAATATGATGTTTTTCCCCCATTTTTTATTAATCTTAATAATGTTTTTTATAAGTGGTTGTACTGCAAAGCTAACCGAACCCGAAATAGCGTTTACTCCCCCTAAATATGTTGAAGAGATGCCGTCACGTGAGGAAGAGAACAGTTTCGTAGCACGAGGGAGTTTATTTGGTCAAGGGGATAGCCCTTTATTTTCGGATCACAAAGCGATGCATGTTAATGATATCGTGACAGTGGTGATCTCTGAAACGGCTACAAGTTCGAACAAAGCAAGTAAAGCTCTCACTGAAGCCGATACGCTTGGACTAAACGGTGGATTATTTAGCTCAGCCGGACAAAACTCTGCGGTAAATTCTGCTGTAAATAAACTCAACGGCGTAGCTAATATCGGATTTAGTGCGGGATCAAGCTCTGATTATTCGGGGTCGGGATCATCGACAAAAAACGCCACTTTTACAACGACCGTATCGGCGCGTATCGTAAAAGTGATGGCAAACGGGAACTATTTTATTACCGGTCGACGTGAGATTATGGTGGACGATCAAAAACAGATTATGCAGCTTAGCGGTGTTATCCGTCCGTATGATATCGATCAAAACAACCAAATAAATTCGTCTAAAGTATCAGATGCAAAAATCCTCTATGCCAATGAGGGTGATATCGACCGCTCAGTGAATCAAGGATGGGCAAGCAAAATGGTGGGTGCTGTCTGGCCGTTTTGATCTATAGCGGCATTGGTTTTCCGGTGTAGTAACCTTGGGCAAAATCGATCCCGAGAGCTTTTACTTTTTCATATACCTCTTCGTCACATACATATTCGGCAATTGTCTGAGCAGAAATTTTTTTCGCAAATTCGGCAATTGTTTCGACAATGATATGATGACGTATATTGGATGCGATTCCTCTTATTAATGAACCGTCAATTTTAATATAATCGACGTTGAGTCTTAGAATATGCTCAAAATTTGAATACCCCGTTCCAAAATCATCAATCGCAATTTTGGCTCCCAGTGATTTTATTTGGGTAATAAAACGGACAACCGATTCGTAGTTTTCGATACCTTCTGATTCAAGTATCTCAAAAACAACTCTGTGTGCTGTATCGGTATCTATTAGACATTTAATGATCTCTTGCACGGTGTAGGGGTCATTGATATCATCGATGGAGAGATTGATCGAAAATTTCTCTGTTTTGGTTGCAAAACAATGGCATGCCTGAGAGACAACCTCTCTTGTAATACGGGGATAGAGCTTTGTTTTTTTGGCGATGGGGAGAAACTCGTTAGGAGCTATCAAACTGCCGTCTTTGTTCATGATGCGAACAAGCGTTTCGTATTTAGTTATTTTCCCGTCTTTGAAAGTGTGTATTGGTTGGTAGTGGCATATGATACGACCTTCAAGGATTGCTTCATGGACAGTTGCAGCCATGGCAATATTTTTTTTATAACTCTCTTCAATATTCTCTTTTTCTTCATAAATGGCTACGGTCATTTTTTTATCTTTGCCACTATGTAAAGCGATATCTGCACGTGTCAATAGTTTTTCATCCCCTAGAGCCGCTCCAACGTTAAAACGGATATTGATAATTTCGTTCGCTACGGTAAATTTCATCTCATGAAGCTCTGCAAGGAGCTGTTCTAAATGTTCTTTGAGTGAACTGCGTGTCATCGAGTGATAAAATAACACCGCGAATTCATCTCCACCGATTCGATAGGCCGGAATCTTGACCTCTTGGGCTTTTTTGGCAAGTTGAATCAAAATCTCATCACCTACCGAAACGCCAAAAAAATCGTTGATTTCTCTAAAACTATCGATGTTAAAAATAGCACACCCTTTAGGGGAATTTTTTGCTATATCTATCGTGATTTTTGTCCGATTTGGTAATCCGGTCAACTGGTCATGATGATTAAGATATTCTGCTCGTTCATCGGAATCTTTTCGGGCTGTGTCATCGAAAATATACCCTTTGATTCGAGTTACCGAATTTTGTTGATCGTACTCAATAACGGTAAAATCTTTGATCCAAATGATTTGTGAAGATTCATTAATGATCCGATATTCCTGAACGAAATTGGTTGTGTTTTTTTTAATATATTCGTCCACTTCATGAATGACTTTTTCGAGATCATCAGGATGAATATAGTCGGAAAAATTCGTTTTTTTGGAGAGAAGTTTTTTCGAACTGATCCCTAAAACGGAGTCAATGTTAGGGGAGACAAAGTGTATCGGCCACCCCTCTTCACTTCCCCATTCAAAGACCACTACGGGGCCGCTTTCGATAAGTCGTTTGGTAGTGTTTAGCTCATCTTCAAGTTGTTTTTGAAGCGTGATATCTCTTCCGCTTCCGATTCCGATTACACCGATAAGCTCTCCGTTTTTATCATAAAAAGGGGCTTTGTGTACATCTAAATAGACAAGTTTTCCACGAATATTGCCGTATTCTTCAAAGCGCATCGGACACATATGTTCAAGGGTGATATAATCACTATCGTGGCAAAGTTCGCCGAAGGTATGCCATTGATCGTTTTCAGGGTGTTTTGAGCGTTCTCGCAATGCAAAAAAAACATCTGTTTTTCCGATGGGTTCTTGCGTATCGGCTGCCATTAGGAGATTGTCGCATATAGCTTTATTGGCAAAAAGGTATTTTCCATCAATATCTTTTGCCCAGAGCATATCAGGTAAATGAGTTGAAATAAGTTCTAAAAAATTTTTTATTTCAGTGTCATGTACCATCTATGATATTCCTCGTTCTTCAGAAGATGATAGATTCTATCATGTAATTCTGTAGGATAATATAAAGAGTGAGGTTTTATCGAATCATCTGCAACGGATCGATATGGGCGTTGCGCTGGGTTACTTGAAACATCAACTCTCTCCCTACGCGTCCGATAACTGACCCTTGTTTAAGCCGTTTACCCACTTCTACAGTAGGGGCGATTTTGTCCAAATGGGCATAGATGGTATGCAAACCGTTATCGTGTTCGATAATGATGACGTTTTCCAACATGGCAGTTGGTTTAGCTAGGATAACCTTACCATTGAGCACTGAACGTACTTTGGCATCAGCTTCTGTCGGCCGTAATGAAACAGAATCGTTAAAGATTTTAATCCCGTATACCGGATCGGTGTAGGGGCCGAAACGTTTTGTGACGACGTAACCATCGAGTGGCGCGATGGTGTGTTCCCCTGCATATCCTGCAACACTGGATGGACGATAATCGGCGATTGCCTGTTTAACGTTTTCAGGTACCGGTTTGGCACCCGGTTTTTGTGCTACGAGCGGCGGCGGAGCTTTTTTAGGTTTGAGAGACTCTTGTTTGATGATATTGAGGCTGGCAAGGGTATTTTGGAGAGAACGTTGTTGATTCAGAATTTTATTAAGGGACTTTTTGTATTGAGTTTTCTCTTTTTCAAGGGCTGCTATTGCTTTTTCATTCTCTTTTTTCGTCTCTAAAACTTTGTTTTTTTCTTGATCGATAATGGCAATTGATTTTTTCAAGACGGTGGTTTGGGTGGAAAGTCCGGCAATGCGTGCGTTATTTTCCACAAAAAGAGTATTGAGCTGTTTGATCTCTTCGTTGATCTGTTTTAGATGGAGTTTGAGTGCCTCTTCGGTGATAATAGCATCGGCCTCTTTGGCTCGGTCATCGTTGATGAGCAAAGAGATAGAAGTGTTACGTGCAATAGCGAAAACGAGACGCTGCTCGATATCGTTTTGGGTTTTGATCAGTTGCCCTTGTTGGGTTTCTAGCCCTTTCAGGGTTGTTTTATTGGATTGGTAGACACTCTCTTTGGATTTTAACTCTTCGACGAGGGTAGTGATCTTTTGCTGTTGCGTTCCGATAACCTGCTTTTGCTGCATGATTTTAGATGCGGTCGCTTCGAGTTTAGCCGTAAGCGAGGAATAGGTTTGCTTGGTTTCGGTGAGTTTTTTTGAGGTATTTTGAATTTTTTCATCAATTTTAGCCCCCTGCAGTGAGAGGGTTAATAAAGAGATCAATACAAGTGAGAGGGGAAACTTCATCTACTCTTCTTCACTGTTTCCGATAACGATCGTAAGGGTTAAGATAATAGAGACACCCAACGCGATCAACAAGGAACGTCCTGCATCATTTACAAAATCAAAAAGTTCGATGGTGATTCCTACGGTTCGCAGGAGAAGATCCATCCATCCGTATTGTTCGATAAGTAAAAACGCAAGACACAATACGATGGTTGCGATAATAGCATCTACGATTGCCAGTCGGAACAATACCGCAGAGCGAAGCCATACCGGAGCCCCGAAAAGAGCCATGATAGACATACGGTCGCTATGCTGAAACTGCCATAAACGCATCTCTTTGAGGATAAGCAGTGAGGTAACGGCGGCGATAGCTATTGAGAAAATTTGAACCACGTCTTTAAAGAGGAGCATCAGTTTATAGACGGTGTCATGCGTTTGGGCATACCCTTCTACTCGCTCGATACTGGCATGTTTTTGGAGCCGTTTTTGGAGTTTTGAAATCTCATACGGCGTCGGGAAACGGCTGAGATAAATGCGATAGAACTTCGGCAATGTGAGTTTGAGCAAATCGAGATTTTTTTTGCTCATTTCCCCTTCAAGCCGTTTTAGAACCTGGTCTGTTGCGACAATTTCACTGCGCTCGATAATTGGATCCATCGCTTTGAATTCTATAGGTGTGAGGCTTTTATTGGCAACGACGATGATTGAATAGTCATTTTTGAGACGTGTTTCGTACGCTGCGATCGTGCGGTCAACGGCTACATAAATCTGAACCGAAAACAAAACGGTAAAGAGGGCAATGATGAGTGAGATATGATTTTTAAGAGACTTCATGGATATTCCCCATCTCGATATGGTAGTGTTTGTACGGAACGGTTATAGAGTTTGGAATATTGTGGGTAACGATGACAACCGTTGTTTTAAGCTGCGTATTTGCCCCCTCTAATAAGTTCCAAATCACTTGGGACGAATACTCATCTAAATTCCCTGTCGGCTCATCCGCGAGAATGAGAATCGGGTTATGGGCAAGTGCCCGTGCCATCGCAACACGCTGTTGTTCACCTCCGGAGAGTTCAGGAGGGTATTTACCTGCTTGATGAATCAGTTTGACGTGACCAAGGAGTTTTTGTACCTGTGCGCTGCTGACATCTTTGGTGTAGCCTGAGATGATGAGCGGGAGCATCACATTTTTCTCTATTGTCCACTCTTTGATCAGTTTGTAATCTTGGAAAACGATCCCGATATGACGGCGGAGAAAGTTTAGTTTAGAGGTGCTGATGCGGTTCATTTTGACCCCGCCGACGACTAACTGCCCAGCACGAGGTTCGATGGCACCGTAAAATGATTTTAGGAGGGTTGATTTACCGCTCCCACTCGCTCCGGTGATAAATACGAAACTTCCCGCATCGATGGAGAAATTGGCCTTGGAGATGATGGTTTCAAACTCTTTGTAAGAGAGTGAGAGGTTTTCGGCGATTATGACTTTATCCATGCAACAACTCGTCTAATAAGATATGGGCTTTTAGGTTCGCACTGGTACGAACGGGTAGGGATGGAAAATAGCGGGCAGAACCGTTTTCGATGAGTACATAGGTGCTCTCGGGACGATCAAAACTTCCCATCGCTAAACGGAGCATTCCGCCATTGCTGCCGACGCTGTAGGTTCTCTCAACATGGATGAAACCCCACTCGCGTTTATACGTCTCCCTAGAGAGTCGATCCAGTGCATCGATACTAATCGGTGTGGAAGAGAAGGTGAAATTCCCGATCATGTCAGGTTCATTTGACTCGTTTTCACAGGTGAAAGTGACATCATAGATGTTTTTCTCCATTTTCTTCCAGCGGTCTTCGTATTTGCTCACAATGGCTATCTCTTGGTTTTTTCGGACATCGAAACGGCTTTTTGCCGGAGAGCTGAACGTTTCTAGTGCAAAACGGTAATAGTTTTCACTGTCGGTACGAAGTTCCAAAGTCCCACCGATTTTAAGTACACGATCCGATTCTCTTAAAAAATCCTCGGATATGACACGGCGGTGAGGCTTTTTATCCCATGGAACTGGAAAATGGACATAGATTTTACCAACGATGTTCGAGGGGACAAACTCTAAAAAGAGACGGGCATCATAGTCGAGCACCATGATGTTGGTGAGATTTTGGATGACGATTTGTTTTAGCGCTTGCTCTATAGAGGGTTTATGAATCTCAAGCCCGATAAACAATACATCGGGGTTTGCAGAGGCTTGGTGGAGGAGATGGCGCGCTGAGCCGAAACCTACTTCGATTCGGACTTCTCGATCACGCGGAAAGTTATCGGCAAAAAACTGAATCGATTTGAGGGCATCGTGGGTTTTTAGATGGGTATTCTCAGGCGCATTGTCGACATTGGAATCAAGTACAACCGATCCTGAACACTTTGCATAGGCCAGCAGAGCATGCTTGAGGATAAAATTCGGAGAGGGACGGGTGATCTTATCGCTTTTGAGAAGTTCTTTAGAATCCCCCTTTTTGTGAACCAAAAAGAATTCACGTCCCTTGTACCGTGTAGCGATAAGGGCTCCTTCTTTGTCGTCTTTATAGTCTGCTTGAAAGAGAAACTCTACCTCACCGCAGCGTGTCGGCAAGGAGAGTGGTTTAAACGATTCGATGTGCAAGTGAGGCATAGGTTATTTGGCCTCGTAGCTGAGTTCGATTGCTTGTGTCGGGAGAGAACGGATACCGTCTTTATCAACACTCATAATCTCATACAGGTATCCGGTACCCTCTTTGATATCGGTATCACGGAAGGTGGTTCCGGTAATGTTGTTGATATCGACACTCTCACGACTGATCCAGCTCTTTTTGGTGGTTTTGACGACCGTGTACGATACTGTTCTCGGGTCATTGTTTTTCCATTGGAGCTCTGCAGCTTTGTTGAGTATTTTCCCCTCATACGCGATCGGAGTTTGCGGTTTTGAGAGGGTAGATCCTTGGATTGCAACAGGGGAAAGGGCACTTTCTAATCCATCTTTATCAACGGCGGTGATTTTGTAAAAATAAAATTTCCCGTCCTCGGTGATCGTATCGGTGAAATTGGTCGCTTCGAGTTTGACATGGTAATCAAACGATCCGTTCGGGTTCGAAGCGCGATAAATATTATAGTGGCTCAGATCGCTGATCTCACTTGGTGCCCATGTGAGAGTGATGGCGCGAGGGAGATTGTTGGTTGAAGTGATGTTTTTGATCTCCGGCGGAAGCGGTTTGGTGACCACTCTGGTCGTTTCACTCGGATCAGTTGCGAGTTTATCAAAGGTTGTCGCTTTGATACGGTAAAAATAGACTTGACCGTCTTTGAGGTCGCGGTCGATAAACTCAGCATTTAAACGCCCTGTAATCGTAGCGATTGATTCCCATTTTTGATCGGTTGCATTTTGGCGTTCGATGACATATCCATTGATTTTGCCATTTGGATGGGGACGCCAGAGGAGTTTTGCACTGCGCGGCATATTGCCAACCGATTGGAAAAAGCTCACCGGTGCGATCATCGGCTGGGTTGCAACGAGGGTGGTTTCACTCGCTACCGATTCGCTCCCCTCTTTGGTGATAGTTGCAAAACGGTATTGGTACTCTGAGCCCGGTTTGAGGTCATGATCGACGTAATGGGTTGCAAAACGGCTATCGAT
>CAZKJU010000042.1:0-18861 GCA_964553185.1 uncultured Sulfuricurvum sp. | reverse complement strand
ACAGAAATTCAGACATGAAAAGGTCCTCCTCTGATTGGGCCTTTTTTTAATTACATGTGACAAAAGTAAAAATCTGATCAGGATTTTTAGAAAAAAGAATGGATGATGAAGAGCGACTTCACCGTCACATTCTGGGAAAATTTGAGAACGTTCTCGGTTGCAACTAGGAAAATTGTAACCTAGTTTGTTCGATAAAGCAATAGTTTGAAAGATAAATTTTTATAGACGAAAACCTCGTGAAATAGGGGGAAAGAGAAGGATTTTTTAGAACAGATTTTTTCTAAATGTCAAGAGTCTGCCTCTGCAGATTGTGCATTAAATTTTTACCAAATCAAATCAGCTATTAGAACCCTCGAAACCATTTGGGGATCAAAGCACCCTCCCCTACTCTCAAGGCTTCATCGATTTGAGCCATTAACTTTTCAGAGTCTTTTGGCAAGGTGCCGGAGAGATGCAGTGCATTGGAGGCATGGTTGGACCGGAAAATAATCTTTTGCGGTGGGTTGATGAGAGAAATCAGTTCACGCTGTTCGTGCAGAATCTGTAGGTCATTTAATGGAGTAAAGGAATCAAATGCTTTTAGGAATCGTTCCTTTGCACCCTCTTCCAATCCTAGCTGCAAGGTAGAGAGATAGGTTATCGGTGTGGCGTTAATCAATTTGGCCGTATCTTGAATATGCTCTCGGGTATATTCTATCCCCCCTATTCCCAGTATCACGGTTGCAGAGATCTTGATATTAGCCTGATAAGCACGATGGAGCGCTTCAATCATCTGATCCGCGTTCACCCCTTTATCGATTTTACTTAGCAGTTCATCATTCCCCGTCTCAATCCCAAAGTACGCCAGACTTAGCCCCCCTGCTCTAAGCTCTTTTAGCTCATCGACATTTTTTTCTAAAAAGTTCTGCGCCGTAGCATAGAGCGATACACGTGTGAGTCTTGGAAACGAGGTTTTTAGTAAACGTAACAACTTTGCGAGATGATCCGTTTGAAGTGCGAGTGCGTCTCCATCGGCTAGGAATACTTTATTAGCGTTCGGATACGCGTGTGCAAGCGCTTCAATCTCACACTGTACCTCATTTAATGGACGTATCGTATAGCGTTTGGTTTTGTACATGGTGCAAAAACTGCATCGGTTGTGACTGCATCCGAGTGTGGCTTGGATAATTATGTTATCGGCTTCAGCCGGGGGACGGTAGAGAGGGAAGGAATAATCAATCATGGCATGATTGTTACGTTTAATTGCTTGAGCTTTACTTTCACGATGGCTCCACGATCTTTTTTTATACTGCTCATATATAAAAAGAGAATCTAAAGATTCTCACAGGAGGATGATTATGAAAACGTTACTTGCCCTTTTAACACTCACTGCAATTCTAGGTGCGGCAGAGGGATCTGCCCTTTATAGCAAATGCGCTGCATGTCATGGAACCAAAGGCGAAAAGGCCGCTCTTGGCAAATCTGAAGTGATTGCAGGATGGAGTTCAGCTAAAACCCTCGATGCCCTTAAAGCCTATAAATCTAGTACTCGTAATACCAAAGGTATGGGTGCGATCATGAAAGGTCAGACCGCAGCTCTTAATGATACCGATATGAAAGTGCTTTCGGAGTATATCGCTAAACTCTAGGGGAGAAGTCCCCTCTCCTGCTTCTATCATTACACTCCAGATCATTATCAATCGTTCGCAATAATTTCACTTCCCCACTTCAGCGTGCTATAATCGCGCCTTCAAATTATTGACCAAGGACACTCATGAATAAAGCACAATTCGTAGAACTCGTACAAAAACATGGAGAGTACTCTTCAAAAGCGGCAGCCGACGCGGCTATCGATGCAGTTACTGCTGCTATCACTGAAGCATTAAGTGCTAAAGAAGATGTAGCACTTCCGGGATTCGGATCATTCAAGACAGCTACTCAAGCTGCTAAAGAAGGAAAAGTTCCAGGTACAGATAAGACCTACAGCAAACCTGCAACAACTGTCGCTAAATTCGCTGCAAGCTCTGTTCTTAAAGAAAAAGTAGCCGGGAAATAATTCCTGGCTACAAAATAAAAAATTTCATCACTTACCTTCTCGTTTTCACTCTCATTTATTTTTCAATATACCTGCATAAAAAGTCTCTTTTATTCCATAATATAGGGATTTTTCTAATAGTATTTTTCATCTACTCCCGCGCAGGAGTAGATTTATGTTTTGATATAACTATGCTGTAATTACGAAGTCATATTGTGAATTTTTTGCTAGTAACTCTCTAAAGCGAAGTCATGTTGTGTTTTGATATAACTATGCTGTAATTACGAAGTCATATTGTGAATTTTGTATCATATTCTTCTATAAACATCCTCACTTCACTCTAAAAACGAAGTCATATTGTGAAGTATTTATATTCTTTGGTTTCATCCATTGAATATTGTTACTATTTTTATGATTTAGCCTATTACATGCACAATTTGACTACGTTTTGGATCACATGGGTATTATTATCAGCATATATACATGAGCATAGTAAGAAAAAACGAAGTCATATTGTGAAGAAATATATATTTGGACTATAGTCGCGAAGTCATTTAATACATCTTACGAAGTCATATACTACTTTGGCGAAGTCATTTAGTGACAAAACGAAGTCATATACCTCATAAAACGAAGTCATATTGTGAAGCTCTATAGGTATTTATAGATATTTATAGAATAAATAGATATCTATAGGTGAACGGGAGAGATCAAGGGTCTTTACCCCTTGACTCACCCTATTCTTCAGAAAGGCCTGGAAGTTCTTTTGTTTTATTTGGAGTACTCATAAAGGTAATGCTATTGTCGAAAGAGGCTTTACGGTAAATCAATTTTGTTTTTGGCTCATAAGTGATTCCATAGTCTTTTAAGAGTTCAGCACTATCACGGATCTCTTTAATAGCCGTTTGTTTTGTACGGATGGATTCCATTGGGAACCCAATGGTTTGAAGAAGATTATCGATACTCATAGTACTTGCTTGTGCATGTGTCCAAAAGAAGCGGATAACTGCTCGAAGAAGAGCACTTTTGACTTTTAGAAGTTTGGGCAATTCTTTAGTGTAATTAACGGTAAGCTGATCTTCGAAGTATTTTCGATATTCAGGCGTAATGACGATTCCAAAACTTTTATGCTTTGTACTGTAAGCAAAAGAGCTGATAATGTTGAAACTATAGAAGTCTTCACCATCAGTCGTTCGAAACTCGATTGCGGTTGTTTGAATTTCATCGAGTTTGTCTTTAAGCCATTTAGTATTGCGTGATGTGGTTCCACTGTAAGATTTAAGAATGTCAGAGGTTGAAAAATAGATGGCGATAGCTCCACCCTCCATCTCTTTAATTTCTTTAGCACCAGCAAAAAGACAGTCCAATAAATCCCTATGAGTTTGAGTGAGGATATTACCTTTGATAACTGTTTTACCCCAGCTGGTCTCTATATAGCGTTTTTTTTGATTTTCAATGAATTGTGTGTAGGTTTTGGAAGTCGAACTAATTTTTTCAATTGGGGCAAAAACACCTGTTCGTAGTTCGCTGACCGTGGCATTAGAATTTTCAAATTTTTTAACAATATCAAATTCTTTGAATACAAGTTGTTGTTTTTCCACTTAAAAATCCTTCATGAACGATTTGGGGTCTATTTTTGTTTCGGGAAAAATCTGCCGTGAAACATATTTGCCTCCCAAAAGTTTTGCAGCGCCATAGTTGTCTTTGGTGAGAGAGATTTTTCGTAAATGACTACGAGTTTCGTCAACTTCCCCTTTTTTATCAGTTACAACACTGACTTCATAGACTAAGCGTACTGCATCGGTAAACGCACTCGCTCCACGTGCTTGAGTGGTGTTCTTTGTACTATGATGGATAAAGATTATGGTTTTATTCTCTTTTGCAGCCCATTCGGTAAAAAGTTGCATGAATTTTCGGGCATGTGCATTGTTGTTTTCATCTGCTCCGAAGAAGGCGATAAGCGGGTCAAGGATAATCAGATCATACATAGAGAGACTTTTTTTGAAATCGCTAAAAAAAGCATTCACTTCGACTCCCCTGCCCTGCTCTATCAATACTTGGATTGTAGGACTGTTACTAATCGCCATTCTACCCTTGAAGTATTCCAAAGGCTTAGCGACTATTGAAGAAGCAATTTTTTCAGAACGATGAGCGGTTAATCCAACTGGATCTTCTGATAACCATGCAAAAGTTTTAGCTGTTGGGGATTCAATGAGGTATCGCATCATAAGCTGTAAAACCATCCAACTTTTTCCGCTGCCGCCTGGAGCAGAAATGAGAGAAACGGTTTTTTTAGGAAAAGGTAGCCATTCTTTACAAATAAAATCAGCTTCTTCCGCTTTGAGCGAAACAATGTCATGAGTTTCAAACAATTCTACTCGGTGAGTTTGTCTGAAATTTTCAAATTTTTCTAGGGTCTTTGAGAGCAATGCTGTAGAAGCAATAGACTCATCATGAAGGTCATGATTGAATGAATAAATAAGAGAGGTTAACTGACGTTTGTTACTTAACTCGCCCAAAGAGTCTATGTACGGTCGAATAGTTGCAACAGGAGTTGCAGTGAGAATCAAGACAAGTTCATTTTCAACAAGATGACCATTTTTTTTCAAAGTATTGTTGATCATCCCCTCTTCTACCGGTACACCGTTAGAATGAAGATTCAAAATAGTTTTTAAAATAACTTGGTGAGATTCATGAAAACAGAGTTCTTGTGAATTAAGCTGATGAAAAAAATCATTAATTAGATTTGGTTCAAATATCAAACTTGCCAGCAAAGTACGTTCGAGATCAATATCGTATAACTGGTGAGTCATCAACTTCCTTTGCTATTGTATGAGATATTTTAGCATACTTTGCTTCAACTCACAAAAATACTAACAACACTAACACAAGGGTATGATTTTTGCTATACTAAGGCAAATAGATTGGGATAGAAGATGATTATTACAATATCACACCAAAAGGGCGGTGTAGGGAAATCCACCCTCGCCTACAACATTGCATTAGAACTTGCACGAAAGAATAACGTTGAAGTTATAGATTTGGATGTTCAGCAGACTGTAACAGCCTATAATCAAATTCGAGAAGAGATGGGACAAACTCCTTTGCCTGTTCATATTTTTACAATGGCCGAAGAGTTGGAAAATTACTTTGAATCTATGGATGACGAAACTATTGTGATTGTTGATTCTGGAGGGTTTGATTCAAGTCTCAATCGTTTTGCTATCTTGGTCAGCGATTTTATCATTACTCCCGTTTCAAGTGAGTTTACAGAGATTTTAGGACTTCAAAAGTATGAGAGTATCTTGCGCGAATTATCAGAACAATCAGGTATAAATATTGTTACGAATGTAGTTCTTAATAAAACCAATCCTAATCAGAAAAAATTTGATGAAGTCAACGAGTTTATCAACAGTTCTAAACATTTTAGTTTAATGGACTCCATGATGCGTAGACGCGTTGACTTTGCCAATAGTGTTGCTTATGGATTTAGTGTTAGAGAATTAGACAAAAAATCGGAATCGACAAAAGAGTTAAAAGAATTTGTTAAAGAGATTAAACGTAAGGTAGGGATAAATGACAAGAAAAAAGATTGATTATTCATTAGCAAAGAAAATCTCACAAAATGCAGCTTTAACAGAGCAGATCCAAGCCGTCGAAAAAAATCCTGATGTTGTAATCGAAATCCCTCTTTCTAAATTACAAGCTAATCCTTATCAACCTCGTATAGAAATGGAACCCATTACACTTAAAGAGCTTGCGGACTCTATAGAACAAAATGGCCTTTTACAGCCTATTGTGGTCAGTAAGGATAATGAAGTATTGACTATTATTGCTGGGCATAGACGTTTTGAAGCGCATAAGCTGCTTGAAAAAGAGTTTATTAAAGCGGTGGTTATGGACAAAGTTGTGCATGCACAACTGGCACTTTTACCTTTGGTCGAAAATCTACAACGAAGTGAAATGAACCCTATTGAAAATGCCATAGCATTTAAGAAGATTCTTGAAGACAAAATCGTAGAAACTCAAAATGATTTGGCAGAAGCTATTGGAGTGTCGAAAAGTTGGCTATCTAAAACGTTGTCAGTTCTACGACTGCCCTCTTCTCTTCTGGATCAGATCAAAGCGGATAGGTACAGTGATATTACAGTTTTATCCTCTCTCAACAAAGTAAATAGTGATCTTGTAGAAAAGCTTTATTCGCAAATCAAGACCCTTTCACGAACCGATGCATTGGAAGCCATAAAAAAAGCGTTATCTAAACCAACAAAAACTAAAGATCGAGTAGAAGTGTCTAAAAATAAAATTGTCATTAATACGTTGGGATTAGAAGTTGATAAAAAAGAAAAAGTTGAATCTTTGATTAATCAAATTAAAGAGCTCATCGGAGAATAAATAGGTAAGTTGTGCATGCACAACTTTACAACCCCCCTCCCCTTCTCACACAAACAAAAGAAAGTATCGAGATCTAAATGGATTAACATAGTGCGAAGGATATTTCAATTTGCCACATAATGGCCGATTTATTGCAAAACGTCATAGACTGGTGATTATGAAAAAGTACCTTGAAACAAACGAATTGGCGGCACTGTTCTTCTTGCACTATTTCAAGTACACCCGCTATGCCTTTAAAAAGCAAAAGAGCGAAGAAGATATTGCCTCCATTCATGCCCACAGAGAACTGATGCGTCTATTTGGCAGATTACACAACGCCAAGGCGAGGGTAGGGGGGCAAAGTGTCGTCGATATGATTGTAGAGCAAATCTCACCCTCCAATAACCCTTTCGTACAAAGGGTATCGAGTGTGATGGAAGAGAGTATCGCTTTTATCTATGATCATGTCCTACTTGATGAGAGGGAACACCCTTTGCTAGAAAGATACGCATGATAAAACGTCTATTTAAAAAACTGTTCGGTAGTCGCAGCAAACACACCAAAGAGTACCACATCACCAACCTCGCATTTGGATGCATAGAGTAGGGGGTACCCATGATAAACTCGTTAAATGATTTTCGTACCGAAGTGATTGAAACCTTGTGTGAACTGGGAGGATACTGCGAAGGCGATGCCAAAGCCATAGCAGAAGAAAAGCTCTCCGATATCGAATACGGCCATAAATACCGCCTCAGCCCAGCCATTATCGCAGGGTCTATTTTGGGAATAACCGATTGCTGTGTCCCAAACCAACCCCCAAAGAACTGACCTTTGCAAAACCGTTACACCGGAGATATCGGAGATTTCGGAAAATTTCTCCTCCTCAAACACCTCTTTCCGAAAGAATCGATTGTTACCATCTGGTATTTATACCCCGATGAGAATCACAACAATGACGGAAGCCACAAGGTAGAAGAGGGCAATACCAATCTCTACCGCCACTGTCATTCGCTCGATCCGCAGATGTCTGAACTCTTCCACCAAATCCATCAACGAGACTCTCGTCATATCGACTTGTTCGAAGAGCTGTGTGTTTTAGAGAACGGTCATTATTTCACCGAGAGTATTCTAGGGGAGGGGGAGGGTTACCGGATTCAATGGCTAAAGCGTGCACTAGAATTTATTCGATCCAAATCTTGCAGTGTTGTCTGTCTTGATCCCGATAACGGTATTGAACCTTCATCTATGTCTAAACTTTCTATTCTCAAACAGGGAAAATACGCCACCTATACCGAGATCGAGTTATTCTTGACTCTTGAGTGTGTCAATCATCTGGTGATCTATCAGCACTTTCACCGGCAGCAATCGCATGAGGCTCAGATGAGGGAAGCCAAAGGAAAATTCGAGAGGCTGTATGAGGGGAGGGCGGTGGTAACCATTATCCGTCACAATCCGGTTCAGGCAAGGTTTTACATCGTTCTCTCCAAACCAACTGAGATTTTAGAGTCTCTACGATCATTGGAGAATCGTGTGTATGGTCCCAGAGCGTTTTTTAGCGTCCTTAGAGCGATGAACGAATAATAAACAACTCTGTGGTTGCAATAAATCGTTTCTGAACCTTAGAGGTGTGTTATCATTGCGCTAATTAAACATCCATAAGAGAGGAACACCATGCAGCAACCTTTTATGGCGTATGAAAACGATACGGATGGATTCACCACCGGTGAACTTCAAATCAAAAACGCTCTGGACGTCATAACGATTGAAGGCACCCTCGAAATTACCAAAGACCGACAAGGTCTCGAAGCGGCATTAAAACTTAAACGCGCCGTTGATGCCGCCATCGATGCGCTCAAACGTGATCGTAATCTCCCTGATAGCATTCGAGATTGAGGTGAGAACGACCTATGGAAGAGATAGAAGAATTACAACTTCATCCCCTGATTAAAACCGAAGCAGCCAAAGGGCGCACCTATGGTGAGTGTGTCATGGATGAGATATCCAGCATTAAAATGATCGATGGGGAGTTTCGCACCACTTTGCACATCAAAGAGAAACCGAAACGGCTAGGTCGTGAGGATGCCTTGATCTATTACACTCAAAAACTTCGACGCACATGGGAGAGTATTGGAAACTCATGAATGGTTGGTTCTTGAACTTTAAGAGAGGTTCTGCTTCTTTTGAAGTTCATCTTGTAAAATTTTGAGTAGTTCTTTATGGGTATAACGACTGAAAAGATAAGACTTTGCATTAAAAAGTGTCTCAAACATGATTTTCCAAAGGGTTGAAAAGGTTTCATCCGTCCGTTTTTTGCAAAGCTGCTGTTGCAGTTGACACTCCAAATTAGCGAGTAGTTTTGCTTGTGTGACGTATTCTTTGAGTAAAGCGTATTCAAGACCAATATCAATATAGTCTTCAATCAAACGAATGAGTGAAGCTTCTTTATCGGTAAAATCATCCTCTCCTGTGGGAACCAAGATACCGTCTTTTAAAAGTTGATCCAGCAATGCAGGATCAATATCGAAAGAATCGGTAAACTCTTTTTTTGTGTAATGTTTTGCTGTTGGTGGGATAGCACTTAGCGTTTCCATAAGAGGAGCAAGCATCGAAAAAGAACTGGCCATTGATTGGTTTTTATTTTGTAAAATCCCTTTGATCTCCTCGATGGAACTTCCCATTTCCTGCTGCATGTATTTTATATACTTGATTAATTCAACGTGTTCTTCACTGTAGCAGTGGACATTCGATTTGATTTTGATTGCTTCTGGAAGCAATCCCTCTTTGATGTAATATAAAATAGTTGATTTTGGAACATGGGTAAGTGCTACTAATTCTGAGATCTTGTAATCCACAAAACATCCTTGATTAATACGAATAAAAGAATTATACCCTATAATACAAAACGTAAAGCGTTACTTAACGCTTATTGTTTATCAGCTTAAACCTATTTTGTTAAACTCAAGGCTCTTGAATGGTTCAACCTTTGCTCAAATATCCAGATTCGCGAATCCGTCTGATTTCAGCCAATGTCCGCTTTTTTAACGAGGAGTTGCTTCAATGGATCAACAATATGGTCGACACAATGAAGGCAAACGATTTGGAGGCATTGAGTGCCATTATGATCGGTATCCAATATAGCGTTATCGTGATTAAAGAGGGGGATGAATACCTCCCCTATATTAATGCACGTCTGATCAAATGCAGTGGACAAACGACACAAACGGAACGAAGTCTTTATTATGATGGGATAAGCGTCGATGTTGATCGATTTGAAAAGGTAACGGTTGTTTTTGAAAATGAAAAAGGTGAGCCGCAATACAAAGATCTCTGCGGCGATTCGGCACGTGTTTTTCAACACCATCTTGATTATTGTTTCGGAAGTACTTTTGTCGATCGCGTTGATAAAGAGATGAAACAACGCATTAACGATCATCTTGAATTCGGTCTTGTAGCTAACGGCAGTGCCTGCCCAATGGTATTTGTTCGCGATTATTTCAAACGCGGGGCTAAATATGTGATGAGCATCATTACCGTGAGTTTTATTATTCCGTTTTTTATTTCAGACGAGTTGCGCCAAATCCTCTATCAAATCGATTTTTATCTCCTTTTACTCGTACCGCTTTTGATGATTGCTTATTTTTTCTATGCTTTTTATGAGTCTAGAATCTATAAACAGTGTACAAGTTGCCAATTAGGCAATATTGTCGGCACAACGGCGATCATGTCATTGCAGATGCTCATCGTCGTTCTTGGTGTATTTTTCTGGGTTGCACCGTAGTATTCAATCACATAAAAAGGAAAACAATGGCCCATATAGCATTACCCGAATTTGAGGAGATGTCTCCTACTATCCAAGAGAAAGCACGCCCGATATTAGAAAAAACGGGTAAACTCGGTGAGATTTTCAAACTGTTGGCCTTGGATGAAAATATCTATTTGGCTACGGATGGGATGGTACAGCGTTTTTTACTGAATGAAACACATCTCTCTTATGATACGAAAGAGTCAATTGCTCTTTTGATCTCAAAAGAAAACGGCTGTAAAATGTGTGTCGACGTCCATAAAGGGATCGCTAAAATGCTCGGACTCTCCGAACAGCGGATCGAAGAGGTGTTAGAGGGAGTAGAGTCCATCACGACGAGCAATGCCGAAAAAGCACTGCTTAATTTCTGTATCAAAGCATCGAAAAAAGAGAACTATAAAATTCTCAAAGAAGAGATCGATGGACTTAAAGCGCTTGGATACACCGATGTTCAAATATTCGAAGCAGTAGCGATTACCGGTTATTTCAACTACATCAATACCCTCTCCAATGTTTTTGCATTGGGGGAATAAATATGTTGAAATATCTAGCCTTGTTATGGTGTGTATCAGCGGCCGTTTTAAACGCTCAAGAATACAAGGCTGTATTCGATTGCAGTTCTGATGATGCCCGTTATATCCATAGCCGCATCTCATTGATTGAAAAAACTCTGCAGCTTATTGAAGAGCAAGGGGATAAGGCAACTTTTGCTATTACCGTACATGGCGGATGTTTTCCGATAGTTTTAGGAAATTATGATGAGTTTGTCGCTAACGAAGAGATTCAATACATTCAAAAAGCGCAGGAGACGATGAAACGCCTTTCAGAAGATAAGAAGGTGGAAATTGTCGTGTGTAACATGTCTTTAAAGGCAAATGATGTTGACACAAAAGAGGTTCTTCCCTATATCCGGCTTTCAAAAGACAGCTTTATCGACACTATCGGATATCAGAACAAAGGGTATGGGATTATGACCTTTAAATAAAAAAGAGTTTAATGATTTTATTCTTGTTGAAACAATTATTTCTATTGGTCGAAAATTTAATCTAGAAGTCACTAAAGATATATAGAGTTTCATGCATCTATTGCCTGGTGTCTAGAATCGTTCGTTTAGCTCAAAGATCTTTCGGTTACTATATGGGATGTCTCTACTTCATAGTAACCGACAGCATTGTTTCCGCGATAGAAAATGGCGTATTGCTCAAAAGATTTAGCCAATTCAATCGCCTTTTCAAACGTAATATCATAAATACAATAGCTCTCTTCGCTGTGATCATTCAAATATCCCAACGCTTCATTAAACGGATAGCCGTATTCTAAAAGCTTCTCAAAGAGCGCTTCATTGCGAGCGGTGTTTTCCTCAAGACTAAGTGGTTGATTATTTGGATTCCATGCGGTGAGAATGGCAAAGGGTGCATCGAAGGGTGCGTAAGTGGGTAGGGTATCAATCGTAAAATCGATCTCTTCGCCGTTGTGAGAGATTCTAAAATGGGTGTTATCGTAAATTTCTTTCATGCAATCAGTATAGCATCAAGATTGCTTGAGCTTAGCTGAATGCTAAAATCAAGCCTTGATGTCGAGATTCTGACCCAGACCGGTCAGCTCGGCAGCTAGTGATGCATTGGAATCTTGAGGAACAGGGACACTCTCAAGCAATTTCATAATCCCTTGATCTTGCGAATCGATCGCTTTTTTCAAAGCGTACATCTGCGGTCCCATTCCACCTTGTGAATTGATTGGATCCATGATTTATCCTCCTTTTGGAGTTAGGGATATATCGGCAAATATTTTGATATCCATTAAAAAAAAGATCAATCCGAATACAACAGGGTTGCATTCTCAATTATTTACCGATACAATTTCATCAACACATACAAAGGAGAGACTATGAAAAGTCATACTATGCCTATTTCACAACCCATTACGGACAACCGTATCGCGAGCTTCTCTCTCCTCCTGCTGCCACTCCTGTAATTTCCTCTTTTTCAATTTCTTTTTTTAATTTTTAGTTTTGCTATATCGGGCGCAGTGCGTCCGTATGTCAGCATTTTTTCATTGTTAACTATATGAGGATATCTCTATGCACACGCATACAAAATATACACTGTATCCAACGGTCACATTGGATAAACGAGAATGGGCGGATAAATCTGCCACAGTTGCCCCGCGATGGGTCAGTACCGATTTACGCGACGGTAATCAAGCCTTAGCCAACCCTATGGGTATAGAGCAAAAGGTCGCCTATTTTAAAGCGTTGGTTGAGTTCGGATTCAAAGAGATAGAAGTAGCCTATCCCAGCGCGTCACAGACGGAGTTTGATTTTTGCCGTCGTTTGATCGAAGAGAGATTAATCCCTGAGGATGTTACCATCGGAGTGCTTGTCCCCTCGATAGAGCGTCATATTGTCCGCAGTTTTGAAGCATTGAATGGAGCCAAGCGGATCACGATGCACTTGTACAATCCGACCGCCACCAATCAACGCAGTGTCGTCTTTCGTCGCAGTCGTGAGCAGATCATAGAGTTGGCATTGCAGGGGGTAGAGTGTATTAAACGCGAAGCACAGAGCTTTGGCGGAGAGGTGGTGTTTGAGTATTCGCCGGAGAGCTTTTCACAAACCGAGTTGGATTTCGCCCGCGATATCTCCAATGCGGTTATTACAGCGTGGGAACCGACACAGGTACATCCGATGATCTTGAATCTTCCGAACACGTTGGAAGCGTGTTCCCCCAATGTCTACGCCGATCGTATCGAGTGGATGGCTAAACACATAAAAAACCGAGAGAGTGTCATCATCAGCGTCCATCCTCACAATGACCGAGGATGCGCGGTCGCGAGTGCGGAGTTGGCGGTATTGGCAGGGGCACAAAGAGTTGAGGGGACGATTCTTGGAAACGGGGAGAGAGCAGGGAATGTCGATTTAATAACATTGGCATTCAACTACTTTTCCCAAGGTATCGATCCGTGTTTGAGAGTAGACAAAGTCGATGCGATATTGAGCCGTATCACGAGCATCACAGGGATGAGCGTCGCCGAACGTCATCCGTATGTAGGATCTATGATCTACACGGCGTTTTCAGGTACTCATCAAGACGCGATCAAAAAAGGGATGGAACATCACAGAGAGCACAACAACCTCAAATGGGAAGTGCCGTATTTGGCGATCGACCCTCGTGACATCGGCAGAGAGTATAAAGACTCTATCCGCATCAACTCCCAATCGGGCAAAGGGGGCGTGGCGTATGTGTTAAAAGAGATTTACGGCATCGAAGTCCCAAACGATATCCAGACGAAGCTTGCCGACGAGGTAAAACGTATTTCGCAAAAACGAGGCGGTGAAATCAGCAGTGACGAAGTGCTTGGGATATATGAGGGGATGATGAAGCGGAATGAAAACAGTTGGAATGCGCAGGAATACAATAAACATGCGTCATTCGTATCAAACTTGGCATTGCCCGTCGTTGACTTACTCGCTCCGATAGAGGGGGAGGAAATATTGGATTTGGGATGCGGTGAGGGGACGTTGGCACTTGAAATCCAAAAGAGCGGTGCGAAAGTAACGGGAGTCGATTTGAGTCATGAGATGGTCAAAAATGCACGTGCCAGAGGGATCGATGCAACGGTAATGAGCGCGACAGAGTTGGAGTTTAAAAACCGATTTGATGCGGTCTTTTCCAATGCGGTGCTACACTGGGTAAAAGAGAGTGAAACTGCCGTTAAAAATATTTATCAGGCTTTAAAGCCTAATGGAAGATTTGTCGCAGAGTTTGGAGGGGAAGGTAATTGTAAAACAGCCGTCGATGCAATGAAAGAGGTGTTTAAAAATCATCCTGAATTTGGAGCGTTTGAAGACCCTTGGTACTTTCCGAGTGTTGAAGAGTATCGTACCCTCTTGGAGTCGTGCGGTTTTAGAGTAGAATACATCGAATTAATCCCTCGACCGACCCCAGTAGATGATATTACCAACTGGCTTGATCTTTTTGCCAATGGGGTAACGGCTCATTTGAGTCGTGAAGAGTTTAGTGTGTTTAAAGAAGAGGTTAGTAGGATTACGAAATCGAAGTTGTATGATGAACACAAAGGGTGGCATGTTGACTATGTCCGTTTGAGAGTTAGAGCGGTGAGGGGAAAATAAATGATTGATACAGTATTTGCAGAGCGCTTCGCCCATGAGTGGGTCGAGGCGTGGAACAGCCACGATTTGGAAGCGGTTTTATCGCATTACAGTGATGATCTCGAGATGAGTTCGCCGTTTATCATCGCATTCAGTCCTGAATCGGGTGGGACGCTCAGAGGTAAAGAAGCGGTAGGTGCTTATTGGGCGGCGGCATTGGAGAAATTTAGCGATTTGCATTTCGTACTGGGTAGTGTATTTGTCGGGGCGGACTCTATTGCCCTCACATATACGTCGGTGCTGGATAAAAAGGCGGTAGAGGTTTTCTTTTTCGATAAGAATGGGAAAGTGGTGAAAGCGGCGGCGCATTATTCTTAAGCGTAATAGACAGTACCCTTATTTTCTATTTTAAACTATTGCATTTACCTTGATAAATCATCTCAGTAGTTATAAATATATTAATTTCATTATTCGTTGGAAAGTTTGAACTAACATGCTGCTCTAAGGCATTTTTTGCGATATCTACGATATTCTGCATTTGTTGATTAGTGAGGTCATTTGATTCAGATCCTGATGCGATTTGATTATAAATTATACGATTTTGCGTCATAAATGCATCGAAAAAACCATCTCCTGGAAATCCACCTTTATGCTCTATAAATATTGTGTAATATGGTAATACATTATTATACGTGACCCCGTTTATTGTAACATTGAATCTATTATCAGAAGTAATGAACCTATCTACATCAAGTACTGTATTAAAATCAGGATATTTAAATTTTGATATGAACTCTCTCATAATAACTTTAGTTCCATTGGTTACATAACTCTTCACATTTGTAATGAGATACTCTGCCATTTCACATTTATTAAAGTTTTTATTATAGGACATTATTCACCTTTATTTTTTTAGTAAGCTTATCATTGATACTATATTCTTTCTAGCGTTTAAAATGACCAATCAAAAAGCCGCTTGCAGGTTTTTGATTGGTCTCTTGTGATTTGTTATGTTCGTTTGTCTGGACCAAGCATCTTGTCCATTAAGTAGTTGTATTCTTTAATAGTGACTTTTTTATAGCCTAACCATGTAATAGCTTGTCTAATAAGGTCTTCTTTAGGATGATTTTTTAAAAGTTGTTTTACTTCTTTTGAAATGGTGGGTTTGATTTTTTCAACATTACGTATTGCTTTAGAGTTACCATGCAATGTTTTTCCATTTCCCATCAAATCCCTCCTAATCTATATTAAAAATATAACTGTTTATACCCTATTGCCAGAAATCCAATAGATATTTAGAGATTATAATACTTTCTATCAGAAACATCTAATCAGAATCTTACAAATAGACATATTTTTAAACATTTTACGCTGTTTTTCTTAAAAGTATCTCCGCAAATGCTCTAATCGCTGGTTCGATCTCCTCCATCTCGAATCCGCCGAATCCCATCCGTATTGCCTCCCATCCGATCAAGGAGCAATCGTTTGTATAATAGAGTTTGAGTCCCGAATTTTCAGCTTGTTGGCGCAAGAGGTTTAAATCTATCGGAATTGTCGGACGGATATTGATACAAAGACCTCCCCCTTCGCTGATAATCTCTATCTGATCTCCCAAATATTTGATGAGAGCGTGTTTCATAAGGTCGTGCTTTTTACGGTTTAGATTGCGTATCTTTCTCAGATGCCGTTCCCAATGACCCTCTTTTAAAAACAGTTCTAATGTCTTTTGTGTTGTGAGGCTGACACGGGAAAAATGGCCGTGAAAAGCTTTGTATTGGTCTATTAATCGATGAGGAAGGACTATATAGCCGACGCGTAGAGCAGGGGAGAGGGCTTTTGAAAACGTCCCGATGTAGATCACTCGATCATCAGTGTCGAGTCCTTGAAGTGAGGGGATAGGGCGGGAGCGGTAGGTGAGTTCGCTGTCGTAGTCGTCTTCGATGATATAGCTGTCGTTCTCTTTTGCCCATGTGAGTAGTTTTAGACGATTGGTGATAGGCATCGCGGCACCGGTAGGGTATTGGTGCGATGGGGTGATATAGACTGCATTCGCCTGAGAACGAATTAGATCATCGATACACAATCCGTTTTCATCCACTGCTATAGGAGAAACGTCATAGCCGAATCGTTCAAATACAGTACGGGGAACGGCATATCCAGGATCTTCGATAGCGAAACTCGGATGAGTGTCTCGAAGAAGATCGGCGAGGATATTTATAGAATCAATGAATGCTCCACCGATCACTATTCGAGAAGCGTCACAGACAACACCGCGTGAGAGTGTGAGATAACGGGCGATCTCAACTCTAAGGCCGTATTCTCCTTGTCCATCAGGATATCCTCCCAGGTCGAGTGTTTCATCGACAGCTTTACTCAATAGCTGTTTCCATAGCTTTAGTGGAAAGGATGCTTTTGCTTGTCGTGCAGGGAAAAAATCGTAGAGATAGGATGCAGTTGGATTATTGTTGATAGCAATCGGTTCAGGAAGTATAAACGGTTGATAGTTTGCTTCTGAGACGTAATAACCACTCTTGGGACGGCTCTCGATGTAGCCCTCCGCATAGAGTTGATTATAGGCGGATTCGACAGTATTTTTGCTGATTTTGTACTCTTGTGATATTTTGCGGATTGAGGGGAGTTTGCTCCCGATGGCAAGAGTAGTTGTGATATCGTGTTTGAGTGCTTCGTAGAGTTGGATGTGTAAAGGAATATCCGAATTTGCGTCGAGGATATACATAAACTGACCTCATAAATATTAAATATTTTGTCACTTGTTAAGAGTGCAGATTGGCGGTATAGTATCATAAATTTTTTAAGGGAGTTTCTTCATGTTATCTGAAAAACTAAAACGCGTATTTCAAAATGAAGGAATAGTGACAATTATTGCACAAGGGAAGGATTTTCCTCATGCTGTAAATACATGGAATTCTTACGTGGAACTCAAAGACGACTATTTAATAATTCCAGTCGCTGGCATGAATACAATGGAGGCTATTCTTAACAATAACAATAAGGTACTTGTGACCGTAGGAAGTCGGGATGTAGAAGGGTTACATGGGGCTGGTGCAGGTTTTAATATAAACGGTGTAGCGAATATCAAATCTGATGGTGACGAATACACTGATATAAAAAATAAATTTGTATGGGCAAGGGCAATGATGAAAATCGATATAAACGATTATTATCAGACGACATAAAAGGTTATTTATGAGACGTGCAGAATTTGAAGTTACCGACCCGCAAGCCATCGAATCGGTATTAAGCGAATGTGAGTACGGGGTATTGTCGCTTATGAGCCGTGATGAACCCTACGGCGTTGCGGTTAATTTCGCGTATCGCGAGGGGGCGGTGTACTTTCACGGAAGCATTGAAGGGCGAAAAGTCGAGGCGATAGGGGAGAGTGCGAAGGTGGCGTTTTTGGTCGTGAAGCCTTATGCCTATATCCCGTCGTATTTTAGCGATACCAGTGCGGCATATCCCGCGACACAGTTTTTTACCTCGGTGCATATCAGCGGTGAAGCGATACGGGTAAGAGATGAGCGAGAAAAAGCGTTCGGGTTGACTGCTCTGATGGAGAAAATGCAACCTGAGGGAAAATACGACCCCATCGATACGGCGAACCCAATTTATACCAAAATGATGGAGCTAACGGGGGTCTATAAAATCGTACCGAACGTAATGACCCTCAAAGTCAAAGCGGGTCAAAATTTACCGAAAGAGCGGTACGATACACTTATCAAACACATAGAAGAGCGAAACGGCTCTGTGGATAATGCAACGATTCAGTTGATGCAACAATTTCAGAAACAAGCGGATGTATAATGCAAAAAACTATTATTGGTCGAGCTATAAAAGATCAATCGGATGCTATAGCGATCTTAGTCGGCGAACTTTTACAAGAGATTATGGATCGAATCGGAATTGATGCATTCCATTTTGATCATGAAGAGACGAAAATGCGTTTGGCAGAGTTTATCGAACAGGAAAAAAACTTCGTATTTGTTGCTCAAGACAATGAAAATGGCGAATTGATCGGGTTTGTTACTGTGTATGAGGGATTTGCCCTTTATGCAGAAGGGGCTTTCGGAACGATGGCAGAGTTGTATGTTCGTCCATCGTATCGTTCACAAGGTATCGGAAATATGTTGATTCAAGCGGTAAAAGATTTCAGTGATAAGAGAGGCTGGAAACGTCTCGAAGTGACGACTCCTCCATTACCTCAGTTCGATGCGACATTGGCATTTTATGAGCGAGAAGGTTTTGAAATTTCCGGCGGACGAAAGTTAAAGAGGGTTTTGTGAAATGGAAGAGTATTTAGCGTCCACTGACATCATCGATTTCACACATCCAAAAGTATCCGAAAAAGCACGTGAATTGGCCAAAGGGTGCAAGAATGACACTGAAATCGCCAAACAGTGCTTTGAGTTCGTCCGTGATGGGTGTCCACCTACAAAGGGATTTTTATTCCCATGCGTTTTAAAGTTTGCTTAAATTCATTCTACAAGCCTCTACAAATCGTTTTTTCATTTCAGAAGCAGTCTGCTATACCGATAAGGCTTT
>CAZKJU010000041.1:8282-18959 GCA_964553185.1 uncultured Sulfuricurvum sp. | reverse complement strand
TGTACAAGCACTGGCGGAGCAGGGTGTGTTACAGCTCGGCGAATCTGAAGAGATGGTGGAGTAGATTAAATGGACGTGGTCATTCAAAACAATTCACATGGTGCCCACGCCATTAGCAAGTACCAATTTAAAATACTCTCCTCATCCTCGGGTATGAGTGTCGGTGAGGCAGTGCAAGAGATTCATCATACACTGCATGAAGAACCGGTTGTTGAACGTCGCAGAGAGAGCAGTAACTCTTCAAAAGATGAGTTGATTGAATCATTGCTCAAAAAAGCGGATGAGATGAGCTCCAATGTGATCAAAATGCAGATGCGGATTGAATCGATGCAGGCTGAACACGCATCTGCTCTTGATGAAGCAAAGAGAGCAGGATATGAAGAGGGATTGGCTGCCGGAATTGCTCAAGAGCAGGCCCAAAGTGCGGCTCAAGGTGCCCAATCCCATGAATTACTCTCACAGTCGGTTAAAACTCTTGAAAAGGCGGCAAGCGATTTTGTGGTTGCCCTCGAATCGATTCAAAAAGAGCTTACCCATACGGCTCTTGATATTGCTAAAGAGGTGATCGGGATTGAAACTACTGATCACAGTTCGAAAATAGCAGCTAAACTCTCGAATGATTTGATCGAAGAGCTTAAAGATGCTTCTAAAATCACCCTTCGGGTGAACCCTGCCGATCATGGATTTATCTCAGAAAAAGTGGGTTCACTAACCCATGTAGAGGTGCTCTCTGATCGTGCTATCAGCCCCGGGGGAGTTGTTGCCATCAGCGATGCGGGAAATATTGACTCAGAGATCAAAAAGCGTTACGAGAGACTTAAACGTTCACTCTTGCTTGAATCGTAAAGTGTTTTTGTACACATTCACTTTTATACTATAGATTTCGAATATAGAATTATTTTTAGGACAGTGCATCATAATGGATATTAAAAATTATACTTTAAGTGAGTTGGAAGAACTATCTCAAAAAATACGAAACCGTATTTTAGAGGTGGTAAGCACAAATGGGGGACATTTGAGCTCAACGTTGGGTGCAACCGAAATTATTGTTGCCATGCACAAAGTTTTCAACTCTACGAAAGATCCATTTATTTTTGATGTCTCTCACCAATCGTATGCCCATAAATTATTAACCGATCGTTGGGAAGAATTCGCTACGTTACGCCAATTCAACGGACTAAGCGGCTATACCAAACCCTCTGAATCCCCAAGCGATTATTTTGTTGCGGGGCACAGTTCGACCTCTATTTCTTTGGGTGTAGGTGCTGCAAAAGCGATTGCATTGAAAAATGAACAAGAGAGCCGCATCCCTGTCGTCGTGATCGGTGATGGTGCGATGTCTGCTGGGATGGCATATGAAGCGCTTAATGAGCTAGGTGATCGCAAATATCCGATGGTCATTATCCTGAATGACAATGAAATGTCTATTGCTAAACCGATCGGTGCTATCAGCCGAATGCTCAGTTCAGCGATGGCAAGTCCGTTTTATCAGCGGTTTAAACGCAAAACAGAGCAGTTTGTTGATAACTTCGGGGAGGGGGCTCATTACCTCGCCAAGCGGTTTGAAGAGTCTTTTAAATTGATTACTCCTGGGATTATGTTCGAAGAGATGGGGATCGAGTATATTGGTCCGATTGATGGGCATGATCTTAAATCGCTGATCGAGACATTTGAGATCGCTAAAGGGATGGGGAAACCGGTTTTAGTTCATATCCAGACGATCAAAGGCAAAGGGTATGAGATTGCCGAGGGGAAACATGAAAAATGGCACGGCGTCTCTCCGTTTGATCTCAAAAGCGGAGCCGCAAATAGTAAAAGTTCTACAAAAAGTGCTACTCAAATCTATGCCGATGCTCTCATGGTTCAGGCCGCTAAAAATGAGAAAATTGTAGGAGTTACGGCTGCGATGCCGAGCGGTACGGGATTATCGGCATTGATGGAAAAATACCCTGAACGGTTTTGGGATGTCGCGATAGCTGAACAGCATGCGGTTACCTCGATGGGTGCCTTGGCCAAAGAGGGATTTAATCCGTTTTGTACGATTTATTCGACGTTTTTACAGCGGGGATTTGATCAGGTAATCCATGATGTTTGTCTGATGGATTTACCGGTGGTATTCGCTCTCGATCGTGCCGGAATCGTAGGTGAAGACGGAGAAACCCATCAAGGGGTATTTGACATCAGTTTCTTACGCCTCATCCCGAATATGACACTGTGTGCTCCACGTGATGAACGCTCGTTTCATCAGATTGTCGAGTATGCAGCTGGGTATCAACACCCATGTTCTATCCGATATCCGAGAGGTTCATTTATCGAGGCGGATATTCCCGAATCGGTTCCGTTCGAAACTGGAAAAGGGCAATTGCTTATCGATAATGACTCAAATAAACTTTTTATCGGATATGGTAACGGTGTCGGACGTGCGGCGCAAACCATCGCTTTGATGAAAGAGAAACCCTCACTGCTCGATTTGCGTTTTGTGAAGCCGCTTGATTCTGAGCTGTTGCATCAAATGGCACAAAACCATAAACAGTGGTATATTTTTAGTGATTCTTCTCGCATGGGGGGAGTTGGAAGTGCATTGCTGGAGTGGTTATCAAAAGAGAACATTACCGATGTATCGATTGTCAGTTTCGAATACGATGATGCGTTTATCAAACATGGGAATACAAAGCTCGTCGAAGAGTCTCTTGGACTATTACCGGAGCAGTTGGCACACTCTATCGAAGGATAATCACTCCCGCAATCCGTCCGGTCTGTTGGGCATCTGCACGATAGGAGAAATACTCATCATTTCTACAAGAGGTGCAGTGATCTATCACCTCAACGTATCCAACTCGTAACTCTTTTAACTGCTTTAATAAAATCGCATTGACATCCAAAAATACTTTCTGATTTTTTCGATGTAAGGCGCTGTTATATCCTTTAATCTCACACTCTTGTGCAATGGTTTCATTGACTTCATAACAGCATCCGCCGATAGAGGGACCTAATATTAGGTGTAAATCCTCTTTCTGTGATCCGAACGCTTGACCCATTGCTTTGATTGTTTTGGGAAGGATATCATTCAAAGCTCCAGCACGCCCCGCATGTACGGCTCCTATCGCTTTTTGGATGGGGTCATAAATCAATATTCCCGTACAATCGGCACTCATCACCATAAGAGGGGTATTGGGGATATTGGTTATGAGGGCATCGCATTCGGGCGGAGTATCAAATGTCAGATCCTCTTTGACCTGTACAATCCGATCTGAGTGGATTTGACGCATATGGATTAGCATATGGCGATTGTATCCTAGTGTTTCGGAGAGCACATCGTGATTTTTTACAACGTCTTCGGGATTATCTCCAACGTGAAAAGCAAGATTAGCACTTGTGTAGGGTAGTTTTGAGATACCACCGTGGCGTGTTGTAAAAACGGCAGTTATGTGCGGATGGGATGATAAAAGTGATGAAGAGACGGTTTTCATGTCGATGAGTATACCTGTGAAGTGTTTTAGAGGCAATTAAATATACGGGATAGTTTTTTTAAGAAATTTGCTACAATACCCAAAATGTGATAAGGACGATGCAGTGCTGCAAAGAGAGATGAATACGGTACGACTTGACGGTGAGGATATAGGAGTCAAACGCCAAGAACTAAGAGACTATTTTCATCAAAGTTTTGATCTGTTTGAATCGTTGTTTGAACTGCTCAAAAGTGATGAAGTGTTCTATCGTCAATCTGAACCGACTCGTCATCCCATGATTTTTTATTTTGGCCATACGGCGATTTTTTACATCAATAAACTGGTTGCTTCGGGTGCACTGAAAGAGCGGGTTAATCCCCATTTCGAAGAATTGTTTGCCGTGGGTGTCGATGAGATGACATGGGATGCTTCGAGTGATTCGCTCAGATGGCCGAGTGTGGATGAGGTGAGAGTGTATCGACAAAATGTCCGTTCTTTGGTGGATGAGATGATTATGAGCTTGCCGATGAAGCTCCCTATCACCAAAGAGGATCCATTCTGGGCGATATGGATGGGGATCGAGCATGAGCGTATCCATATCGAAACATCGAGTGTATTGCACCGTCAAATGCCGCTTGAATGTATCCGTTCCCATGAAAATTTTCCTCTGTGCCCGATTCATGGGGATGCTCTTGAAAACAGCATGGTTTATTTTCCCGTATCGGAAGTGACAATGGGCAAAGGGATCGAAGATCATGGGCTGTATGGTTGGGATAACGAATACGGCACGTCAACGCAAAACGTTGAGGAGTTTCAAGCTTCCAAATTCCTCGTCAGTAACGGTGAATTTATGGATTTTGTGGCGGCAAACGGATATGAGGTAAGCAGATGGTGGGACGAGGAGGGGTTGAAATATCTCCAAATCCGCAACGCGAAGTGTCCGCCGTTTTGGATTCCTCAACGTGATGGAAGCTACCGATTTCGAACCCTCACCGAAGAGATTGAGATGCCCTATAATTGGCCGGTTGAAGTCAATGCCCTCGAGGCTGAAGCATTTTGCCGCTGGAAGAGTGCGCAAGAGGGTGAAACCTATCGTCTCCCTACTGAGGCGGAGCACAGAGTGATGGTAAAATCGGGGGAAATGGATCAAGCGCTATTCGACGATACGCGTGCCAATATCAATCTTGCTCACGCAGCTTCCTCAGTTCCTGTCGATATGTTTGCTCACGGTGAACTCTATGATGTGGTGGGAAATGTGTGGCAATGGACCCAGACTCAGATGGATGGGTATGAGGGATTTTTCACTCACCCGTGGTATGATGATTTTTCCGAGCCGACGTTTGATGGTAAACACAACCTCATTAAAGGGGGATCATGGATATCAACCGGCAATGAAATCCTACGAGAATCGCGCTATGCGTTTCGCCGCCATTTTATCCAGCATGCTGGTTTTCGATACGTTATTGGAGTGGGTGAGAACGACACGATGAAGTATGAGCGAATCGAACAGATGTTTTCGAAGTGGAAAAAACGGTATGGATGAATTTGGGTTTATCGACCGATCTACTACCAATGCTGAAAAATATGTTCTGAGAGAAAAACTTTTCCATACTGTGGAAGTTCAGCCCCTTTGGGTTGCCGATATGGATATTGCTACCCCTGAGTGTGTCATCCATGCCGTTCAAAAGCGACTTCTCCATCCGATACTCGGGTATGAGATTATGTCCGATAGTGCTTACGCCGCACAGATACTATGGATGAGAGACCATCACGGTTTTGAGATGCAGCGTGAATGGCTCAGTTATTCTCCCTCGGTTGTTGCGTCGATCGGATGTGCAATCCGTGCGCTGAGTGATGAGGGGGATGAAGTGATCGTGATGGACCCTGTTTATCCTCCATTTTACAGTATGGTCAAAGAGAATAACCGCTCTTTGATAATCCATCCGCTTCAACACGATGAAGAGGGGGAATACCGTTTTGATATTGAACGGCTACGCACCCAAATCACCCCGAAAACCAAACTGTTATTGCTGTGTTCTCCCCATAATCCGATCGGGCGGGTTTGGAGCCGTGAAGAGCTTTTAGCGTTGGGTGAATTGTGTTTGGAGCATGGTATCCGTATTATCAGCGATGAGATTCATTCTGATATCGTCTTTGCACCCCATAAGCATATCCCGATGGCCTCGCTGAGGGATGACCTTTTAACAAACACGATTACATTGATAGGGCCGGGGAAAACCTTTAATATGGCGGGATTTTCGATTTCGAGCGTGTGCATCGCATCTGAGGAGCTTAGAAACGTGTACGAAGCAGAACGCACGCGTGTCCATTTCGGTGATGGTGCGGCATTGTCCCATGTGGCATTTGAAACCGCTTACCGCGAGGGGGGAGAGTGGCATCAAAAGCTTTTGACGCATCTAAACGCCAATATTCGCCTCATCGAAGAGTGGATAAGTAAACACCCTATAATAGCCTGGTGTGCACCCGAAGCGACCTATCTGGCATGGCTTGATTGTCGTGGATTAGAAATGGGTGATCGGGAATTAAGAGAGTTTTTTATTCAAAAAGCAGGACTGGGACTCAGTCCGGGGCTTAGTTTCGGTAAAGAGGGATCAGGGTTTATGCGGCTCAATTTCGCAGTACCAACCTCGGTTCTCTCTAAGGCTTTGGATCAGTTGGATAGGGCATTAAATGATTGAGAAAATCGAGCGGTTTATCGGTGAGCATCATCTTTTAACCCTTGCGACGAGTGGCGAGAGGTTGTGGTGCTGTTCGATGTTTTACACGTATGATCCGCAGAGTGTATCGTTTATCGTCGCTTCGGATGAGACGACGGAGCATATAAAAAACGTAGTGCAAAATCCGCATGTCGCGGGGACGGTTGCGCTGGAGACTAAAACGGTTGGGAAAATACAGGGGATACAGTTTGCAGGTGTGATCGAAAAAGCCGAGCCAAGTGCCTATCCCCTTTATTATGAAGCATTTCCCTACGCCCGGATTATGAATCCGACATTATGGGTGATACACCTCGATGAGGTGAAAATGACCGATAATACGTTGGGATTCGGGAAAAAAGTTATTTGGAGGCGTGAGTTTTAGGGGTAAAGTAACTACACGGTGCTCCGCTGGAGTTCTGAACAACCATAGAGGGGATCATCTTTGCTTTAAAGCCATACGCTTTGCACCCGTGTGGCTGATGAGCTTCCCACGTTACGAAATAATAGATGCATTTATGACAATTTATTTTTTCCATGGGTGGAATATTAGCGTATAATTATAAACTTTTTAAAGGATTGTGTATGAATAAATTGCTTTGTATGCTCGAATTGCAACAAACACTCAACGACTCTACCAACGGCAAAGGATGGGAGCGCGGGACAACCAAAGAGGGAAAAATTATCAACTGGCGTCGCTGTATATACATGGAATCAGCAGAGATGATAGACTCTTTCGGCTGGAAGCACTGGAAAAGCATCGCTCAACCGACCGATTATGCGAATCTCCAAATCGAGATTGTCGATGTATGGCATTTTGTAATGAGTTTGGTATTGGAATTTACCCACAAAAGCGGTGCGGAAAGTATCGAGGAGTTAGCGTCTCGTATCGCCGTTACTCCTGAATATCAGAAATTAGTGACGGATACATCTTTAGTGTTTGCGGCGGACGATGCATTGATGACTAAAATCGAAAACGTCATGCGACTTGCTCTCATCCCTATCTCGCCTGAAATGATCGGTGCATTGATCGAAGAGTTTTTTGAGTTGACCTATATGGGAGCACTAAACATTACCGATCTTTATCGTCTCTATGTCGGAAAAAATATCCTCAACCAATTCCGTCAGGATCACGGTTATAAAGAGGGGAGCTATATCAAAGTATGGAATGGCTTAGAAGATAATGCAGTGATGAAAAATGGGTGGGAAAAAAATCCTGACATGAGACCCTCAGAACTTTATGAAGTTCTGACAAAAGCTTATCCTTCGTAAATCTCTTTATACTCTCTTTTCCACCGTTTATGGCACCAGAACCAAAGTTTCGGGTGCTCTTTTATCATCCGTTCCATCGTATTAACTTGTTTGGTTGTGGCATCTAGAATAGCATCTTCACTGCTCCCTTCAACTTCAATCGGATCTTCAAATGATATGGTGTAGTGCTCTTCATCTTCACTGAGTATATAAACCCCGACGATGGGAAGTTGAAATTTACTGGCTAAATGGGCTGCTGTTGAAGAGTGGTATGCCCTATGCCCTAAAAAATCAACTTCGACACCGTATTTTGCATTACTCGCCTGATCGATCATTAGTAATACGGAGCCGTTCTTTTTGAGGGTTTTGGCCATATGTTTAAGGGCGCCATTTTTTTCGGCTAATTCCATACGATGACGCGAACGGGCTTCGTACAAATAGGGATCAAACTCTTGTCGGCTGAATCCTTTGTAGATCGAGGCAATAGGAGTAATGAGTGAAGAGAGAGCAGCCCCGCCGAGTTCCCAATTTCCAAAATGGGCAGAGACGAAAATAATCCCCCTCCCTTGAGCCAAAATCGCTTCTACCTTTTCACGATTGTTAAACGTTACGCACGAGGCAATTTCTTCGGTAGTGTTGCGGCGATTTTCCATCGTTTGGAGTAAATTTAGAGCCAAATTGCGGTAACAATAATGCTCAATCTCCTCTTTTTCTTTATCATTCAGGCTTTGGTTAAATGCAAAAGCGAGATTTTGTTGAATAACCTTATTGCGTTTTGGAGCGAATGTATGCGCTAACGCTGCGAGGGAAGTAAAGAGCCCTTTTCTCCATGATTTCGGAAGTACCATTAATAAGGTATCCACAACTAAAAAGAGGCGATAAATGAACATTACAAGAGTTCCTTGGCTTTTTTAAGTATCGTTGATGGGTCAATCTCCCGGATCGAAAAATCGTTTCGATTAATTTTTAAAATATTAACATTTGAGGGAGATTTGATCCCGATATTGATGGCGGTAGGGAAAATCATCCGCTCATTAGTGGGGCCAAAAAGGGTGATGGAAGCTCTGTTCATAGCCCATGCCATATGAGTAGGACCCGTATCGTTTCCGATGGTAAGATCACAATGACCGATAAAACTGACCAGCTCTCTGAGTGACATTTTTGGAGCCACATGAGCATTAGCACAATGTGCAGCAATCCATTGCGCATCTTGGTATTCTGTATCACTTCCCCAGATTAAATGAGATGGATAGGGGAGACTTTCACAGAGAGTTAAAAAGTGTTCTTTCGGATAGCATTTACTCGGCCATGAAGCCCCGATTACGAAAGCGATATTTTTTTCACCGATTAGACTTTCAGGTTTTTCGAGGAGGGGAAAAAGGGGCTTTTTATCTAAAATATCGTTTTCATCGTAAGCAATCCCAAGAGCGTCGGTGATGACGAGTACATTGCGTTTGATGACATTCATTTCATAGGCAATTGCAGAGGCACTATCGTAAAAGTATGCCGCAATCTTCTCACGTGCACTTTTTTTATCAAAACCGTGGACATGTCCCTTTAAAAAATGGGTAATAAGAGCCGATTTAAGTAACCCCTGCGCATCGATAATATGATCGTACCGCGGATGAGATTTTAACTCATGGATGGTTGAACGCAAAAGTTGTAAATTTTTTGTTTTTTTAATTTTTTTGAGTGGAACGGCAATGGCTGAATCGAGGAGAGGATGGGCTCTCAAAATAGGTGCAAAAGCCTCTTCGACATACCAGTCGATAATTGCTTCAGGATAATGTTTACGGATGATTTGAAGGACGACAGCGGTATTGACAATATCGCCCAGTGCGCTAAGTCGAACAATAGCGATACGGATTTGAGGTGAATTCATAAGCGTAACTATAGCGCAACTAAGCTACAATAAACTCTATTTTAATGCCAATTTAGAACAATACCGATAAGGGTTGTTTCGTAAAGAAGGTAGAAACTTTAGTAGTTTGAAAAGGAGATGAGAGTATGGTCGTTAAAGATATTCAACAGTATTCGGAAATTCGCCCAAAAGCACGTGCCTATTTTTGCTATTTATTTCATAAAAATCTTCCAAATCATCTCCCTTCCGTTTCAGTTGAGACGTTGAGTGCACGTTTACTTAAAATTCGAGGAGATTTAAAAGAACTCGAAGCTGCCTATCTTTTGGATGCAAAAGGGAATCAAGTCACTGCAACCTATCTTAAAAATGGGAAAAAAGAGGAAGATATCGGTGAAAACCGCTCTACTCGTGCCTACTATTACCGTGCAATGCATGAGCGCCGTTGTACAATTACCGATCCCTACCCATCATTGCTCAATGATGAACTCACGGTGACCGCATCGGAACCGATTTTTGATGAACATGGCGAGATTGTTTATGTTGCGTGTATCGATCTTCCTTTGGCTGAAGTACTTCGCATCGCCCATCCGCTCGCATCTGAGACTGCAGCAGGTCGTTTTTTTAAAATTATTTACGCTCTTTTTTCTGTTGCGTTATCGTTTGTGGCACTCCTCCTTTTTGTAAAAGGAATCGAAGGATTTTTAGCGTACGGTATGGGCCATTATGATCGGATCGAAATCAAAGATATTTTTGAAGCGACGATTTTGCTGACCCTCTCTTTGGCTATCTTTGATTTGGTTAAAACACTCTTTGAAGAAGAGGTACTCGGACGAAGTAAAAAAGATCCGGCTTCTGATATCCATAAAACGATGGTTCGCTTTTTGGGATCGATTATTATTGCCCTCTCTATCGAAGCTTTGATGCTAGTCTTTAAATTTGCGATGACGGCACCGGATATGCTTATCAATGCAATTTATATTATAGGTGGGGTAGCTGTTTTGATCGTTAGTTTGGCACTCTATATCCGATTTACTCATGAAAAGGAACGTTTATGATAGCCATTGTTGATTACAACATGGGAAATTTGGCCAGTGTTAAAAATGCCTTTGATCTGCTTGGAGAGAAAGTCGTTGTTGAATCGGATCCTCATAATCTCAAGAATTATGATCGAATTATTCTTCCCGGTGTCGGTGCTTTTGGGGATGCTATGGAGCATCTTAAAGATCGAGGTATGGATCAGGCGGTAAAAGAGTACGCGGCAAGCGGAAAATATCTTTTAGGTATTTGTCTGGGGATGCAGTTATTGTTTGAATCGAGTGAAGAGTTCGGTATTTCAGATGGATTAGGGTTGATAGCGGGGCGTGTCGTCGCATTTGATACGAGCCGTTTTCATACACCGCTA
>CAZKJU010000041.1:309-8272 GCA_964553185.1 uncultured Sulfuricurvum sp. | reverse complement strand
CCTTTATTTGAGGGGTTAGATAAAGAGCACTATCTCTATTTCGTCCACTCCTATCATGCATTATGCACGAATGAAGGTGATAGTATCGGGGAATCGGTATACGGATACCGTTTTACGAGTGCGGTTGCTCACGACAACGTGATGGGGATACAGCCTCATCCAGAGAAAAGCCACAAAAATGGGCTCTCTATTCTCAAAAATTTTATAAATTTATGAGTTCAAAATATTTTAATAAGGTGTGTAATTATGACTATATTTCCAGCGATCGATCTTAAAGACGGCAAAGCGGTACGTCTCACTAAAGGGCTTATGGAGAGTGCAAAAATCTACTCCGATACCCCTTGGGAATTGGTAAAAACGTTTGAAGAGATGGGTGCCACATGGGTCCATTTGGTTGATCTTAACGGCGCGTTTGCAGGTGAGCCGAAAAACTTAGAGCAGATTCGCGCTATTCGCGAAAATTGTAATGTAAAACTCCAACTTGGAGGCGGTATTCGTGATGAAGCGACGATTCAGCGCTATTTGGAGTTGGGAATTGATCGTCTGATTTTAGGCTCTATTGCCCTCCGTGATCCCGAATTTGTCAAATCTATGGCAGCCAAATATCCAATCGTTGTCGGTATCGATGCAATCGATGGCTATGTCGCAGTTGAGGGATGGGGAGAAGTGAGCACCATGAAAGCGACTGACTTAGCTCGTGCGTTTGCCGATGCTGGGGTAGAGGCGATTATTTGTACGGATGTCGGACGAGATGGTACACTTTCCGGTGTGAATGTCGATTTTACCCTTGAGATTGCCAGAGCATCCGGAATACCGACGATTGCCAGCGGCGGGGTCAAAGACGGAAGCGATATTGAAGCTTTGTTGCAAAGCGGAGAAGTTTCCGGTGTCATTGTCGGAAAGGCCTTTTATGAGGGGAGAATAGATCTCAAAAATTTTCTTTAAACTTACCACAAAGATGGATAGGTTATTATTGGGATATTTATTCTGACTAGTTAAGAATTTACAAAAGGACATACTTTGAAATTATTGGTTGTAGATGATAGTTCGACAATGCGCCGTATCATCAAAAATACACTTTCACGACTCGGTTATGAAGATGTTTTAGAGGGTGAAGACGGACTTCAAGGATGGGGTGTTTTAGATGCAAATCCTGATATGGGAATGCTGATTACCGACTGGAATATGCCAGAAATGAATGGTTTGGAATTGGTTAAAAAAGTGCGAGCCGATGCACGTTTTAGTGATCTTCCAATCATTATGGTAACCACGGAGGGGGGAAAAGCCGAAGTTATTACTGCCCTTAAAGCCGGAGTCAACAACTATATCGTTAAACCATTCACTCCGCAAGTACTCAAAGAAAAACTTGCGGCTGTTCTCGGTACTGAGGGTTAATGCAAGATCACTATTATATGTTGGTGGTCAAACCATCATCGCATCTAGAGCTTTTTAGCGATTTTTTGGTCGATGTTCTTCCGGTTGGTTTTGAAGAGATTGATGAGGGCTTCATTATCCGCAGTGAAGAAGACCTTGAAACAATCAGTTGGGGAATTGAGCAGTTCGCTGAAGCATTGCAGCGCGCATTAGGTGAAGTGATCGATGTTGAGATGACTCTCACCAAAGAGAAAAACGACGATTGGATCGCACAGTATCAGCAAGGGATCACTCCGATTGAAATTGACCCTTTTTATATCCACCCGACATGGGAAGAACCTCGGGAAGGGATGTTGAACATTGCGATCGATCCTGCATTAGCATTTGGGACAGGACATCACCCGACAACCGCGTCATGTTTGCGTGGCGTTGCGAAATATGTCAAAGCCGGTGACGTAGTGATGGATGTCGGATGCGGCAGCGGGATTTTAGCGATTGCAGCGATTAAAAAAGGGGCACTCGTCGATGCATGCGATACCGATCCTCTCTCCGTTGAAAATGCAATTGTCAATGCAGAGCAAAACAATATTACGTACCGCCGCTTATGGGAAGGTCCAATCAACGAAACTGATGAAAAATACGATGTTATTATCGCCAATATTGTCGCGGATGTTCTTGTTTTCATAGCCAGTGATCTTAAAAAGCGGTTACGAGAAGGGGGCATTTTAATCCTCTCAGGAATAATGGACAAATATGAAGATAAAGTTCTTCGCGCCTACAAAAGCTTTGAATTAACCGAACGTCTTGTCGAAAACGAATGGGTAACTCTAGTGGTGACTCAAAAAGGAAATGAATAATATGGCTCAAAACGAATCGAATCCGAATCCGGATAAAAACGGTAATTTTTTTAACAAAAATCCTTTAATTACTTTTGCAATTTTTTCAATCGCCGTAATTGTACTTTTTAAGGCATTGATCGGTGACGATAATGAATTAGCCGGTAAAATAAACGGCCAAAATGTGACCCGTACCCAAGAGATCAGTTATGCCGATCTCAAGCGTCTTATTGAGGATAAGCAAGTTGAAAAAGTCTCGATCGGACAAACGTATATTCGTGCTATCGGCAATGACGGAACCGGAAAAGTAGCTTATACGACCCGTATTGTAGGGCCGGACACAACTCTCATACCATTACTGGATGAAAAAAAGATTAACTATGTCGGATTTTCGGAGAGTAATTGGTTTACCGAAATGTTTGGATGGCTATTTCCTTTCCTGATTATTATTGCTATTTGGATGTTTTTTGCCGGACGAATGCAAAAAAGTATGGGGGGCGGTATTTTGGGGATGGGAAACTCCAAAAAACTGATTAATTCAGAAAAACCGAAGACCAAATTTGATGACGTTGCGGGTGCGCAAGAGGCAAAAGAAGAGGTTTTAGAGATCGTTGATTTTCTTAAATCACCCGATCGTTATGTAGAACTGGGTGCAAAAATTCCAAAAGGAGTTTTGCTCGTCGGTAGCCCGGGTACCGGTAAAACGTTACTTGCAAAAGCGGTAGCAGGCGAAGCGGAAGTACCGTTTTTCTCGGTATCAGGATCAAGTTTTATCGAGATGTTTGTCGGGGTCGGTGCGGCGCGTGTTCGTGATTTGTTTGAGCAGGCGAAAAAAGATGCCCCATCTATTATCTTTATCGATCGGTAAAAGCCGTGCAGCTGGTGGAATGATGGGTGGAAATGATGAGCGTGAACAAACTCTCAATCAACTCCTCGCGGAGATGGATGGTTTTGGAACCGATACTCCGATCATTATTTTAGCGGCAACCAACCGTCCTGAAATTCTTGATCCCGCACTTCTCCGTCCAGGTCGATTTGATCGTCAGGTACTGGTCGATAAACCCGATTTTCAAGGGCGTATCGATATTCTCAATGTCCATGTCAAAGGGGTAAAACAAGACAGCGATGTCGATCTCGAAGAGATTGCTCGCCTCACTGCCGGTCTTGCGGGAGCCGATTTGGCGAATATCGTGAACGAAGCGGCATTGCTCGCCGGACGCAAAAGTCAAAAAACGGTACGTCAAGCCGATATGCGTGAAGCCGTAGAACGTGCGATTGCAGGATTGTCAAAGAAAAGCCGCCGCATTGATGAGAAAGAGAAACGGATTGTTGCTTATCATGAGAGTGGGCATGCATTATTAGCTGAAACGACAAAAGGGGCCAAAAAAGTCTCCAAAGTCTCTATCGTCCCACGCGGATTGGCGGCACTTGGATACACACTCAATACTCCTGAAGAGAATAAATATTTAATGCAGCGTCATGAACTCATTGCAGAGATTGATGTATTACTCGGAGGCCGTGCGGCAGAAGAGGTCTTTATCGGCGAGATTTCTACCGGTGCGGCAAATGATTTGGAGCGTACAACCGACATTCTTAAAGCGATGGTACAAATGTATGGTATGAGTGATGTCGCGGGGCTTATGGTTCTTGAAAAACAACGTAGCTCCTTCTTGGGTGGCGGTATGACGCAAGCAAAAGAGTACAGTGAGAAAATGGCTGAAGAGATGGATAATTTCATCAAATCAACATTGGCGGAGCGTTACATTGCCGTTAAAACTCGGTTAGAAGAGTACCGTGATGCGATTGAGAAAATTGTGGAACTTTTGTATGCCAAAGAGAATATCAGCGGTGATCAGGTGCGTGAAATAATCGAAGTATTTGAAATTGAGAATAATATCGAAACGAAACTCGAACCACGTAAAGAGACATCTTCGAGTAAAAAAATAGTCATTGACGAATAAGGAGCACAAAATGAGCGTTCAAACCGATACCTTTATCCTCTCAAATCGAGGCTGGTTACTTTCGGGTGTAATTGGAGCTCTGTTCCTCTTTTTTACAATGACAGGATTACATCTTTTTCAGTTTCTTTTTGGGGGATTACTCCTTGCTGTAGTAATTATTTTTCGTAATCCTGAGCGTAATACCTCTGAAACAGAGGCGGATAGCGTTATCAGCAGCGTTGATGGCGTTGTTTTATCTGTTGAAGAGACAATGGTAGATGATAATAAAATGACCAAAGTTACCATTATGAACTCATTATGGGATGTTTCGATGCTTCGTGCCCCTTTTGATGGTACTGTAGAAGGGTTCAAAATTCGGCACGGTGCTTCTTTGCCACTCTATAATCCCCTCTCCGATACGTTGAATGAAAAAGCGGTCCTCTCCTTTAGATCTTCAAAAGGGGATGAAATCTACATCGAACATCTCAGTGAACAGAGCTGTTTCCCAATCGGGATTGAGGTAGAAAAAAGTCAAAAATTCAAAGAGGGTGCCCGTTACGGATTTTTAGCTAAGGGACGAAGTATTATTTATCTTCCTGAAAATACCCGTATGAATGTCAATCCAGGTGCCTCTGTTCGTGCAGGTGAAAGTGTTATCGGATATCTAAACGCCGCTTAATCCGATGCGCCAAAATCCCCCTCCTATCGCCTATCTTCTTCCCAATCTTTTTACTGCGGCATCTATTTTTACAGGATTTTATGCCATTGCTTTAGCCTTAGAGGGCTCTTTTGTTTCAGCGGCATGGTTTATTTTTTTAGCATTAATTTTTGATGGGTTGGATGGACGTGTTGCACGTATGACAAACACCGCAAGCCATTTTGGGGTTGAATTTGATTCCTTAGCCGATATTGTCGCATTCGGAGTTGCCCCTGCATTGCTATTGTACCTCTACATCGGTGAGAGTTACGGGCGGATTGGGATTGTTGTGAGCGCTTTATTCATTATTTTCGGTGCGGTTCGTTTAGCTCGGTTTAACGTTACAACCTCACGGATTGAACCGAGTGTTTTTATCGGTCTTCCCATTCCAACTGCAGCGATTATGATCTCTATTGCAGTTATATTGTTGGAACAATATCCCGCTTTTGTCGCATTAAAAGTATTTACTCTCCCTCTAGCAGCTCTTTTATCGATTTTAATGGTGAGTAATATTCGCTATCCCAGCTTTAAAAAAATGAACTTTAAAACATTCCATTTTATGCGGTTTTTGGTCGGATTGATTGTTATCGCGTTAGGGGTATTTATTTACCCTATCGAGGGGATGGCAATACTTGCAGCAGGATATTTGCTTTATGGCCCATTACGTGCCTCTTTTTACCTTTTAAAGCGCCTCATTTACAGAGGATGATATTTTTGAGGCTCAGTAGCTAGCTTTTCGGTATCGATTCCAAAATCAAAATAACGTGAGACAAAACCCGTATTTCCCATCTTACTCAAATGGATAATTGCTGCTGGGTTGTTGCGTGCTTGCATGTAAAGAAGCGATAGTGCATAGCGGCTCTCTAGATAAGCAGGATTTTTCATTTTTGCCAGTTCCAAGAGGGTGATAGCATTCTCATAATGCTCAGCTCCGATAGAGGCACATGCACCCATAAAAAAGGTATGTTCATCTCTGATTTTATAGGTATCGATCAGTTGGTTATAGAGCGTATACGATTTTTCAAAATCTTGATTGTAAAAATAAGCTTGAGCTAGAGCACTCATAATATCGACACTCTGGTCTGTTGTGGTTTGGAGTTTGTGTTCTAAACGCTGAATCAGCGGTGTCAATTGCCCGGTCATTGCTGCCATTAAAATCGCTTTGTCACGAGTTAATTGTGGGCCGAAGTAAAGATCATCGTATCGGAGCGGTTGTTTTTTGAGATAGTTCATGGCGGATGACGCGAATGCTTTTGGCTTTAGCTCTTTCAACTGAGTGTCGATGACCATGAGATGAGGGATGATATCGTTCGGTAAGAGAGTAGAGAGGCGTTTGGCATCTCTTGCAGCAACATCGTCTCTTTCTACTTCAGATGCGATTGAGACTTGGAGTGCGAGATAGAATGGACGTTCTTTGTAGTGGTTTTCCAGCCATTTGCCGGCACCTTGGAAATTATTTTGGGTAATCTCCAGCATGGTACGATAGAGAGCAAACTCCTCTTTATCAGACTCTTGTGCAAGGTTGTCTTTGAGGATAGCGATTAGTTTAGGGTTCTCTTTACCAATTATTTCTGCACTCATGATAGCGAAAAGACCGGACATATAATTACTGGCATCGAGATGATAGGAGCGCAAAAAGTGATCATACGCTTTTTCTGTATTACCTAGCTGTGCATAGGTCAGAGCTAGATTATAGTGCAATATCGAGTGTTGAGGATTTCTTTTTAAGAGCTCTTGAAGTTGCACGTTAGAATCTCGCAGACGAGTATTGAGTGCTTTTTGGATAGCGAGGGCAATACCGTAATCAACATTCGATGAGCGGCTGCTTTTTTGGAGATATTCTTTGGCACTGGAAATGTCATCAATATAAATATTGGCATTCCCTTTTCGGATATAGTTGATGGTTTGATCAGCATTGTATATTTTATATGGGGCAAAATAAAAAAGAGTCTGATAAATTTTTGCGCGATTGTTATTGCTATGATCACGATAGAAGCGTTGAATATCATCAGGATTAAAGAGGGATGGTTTAATGAATACATTGAGTGGATAAGGTGTATATACCTCTTTTGGGTAGGTATCTGTTGTCCTCTTGATCAATTTTCCGGCAGTATCATGTTGACCTTTTTTGAGATAGACAAAAGACAAAGCGAGCTGTTCTTGAATCGGTTTTTCGTTTTGGATAATCGCATTATTTAAATGTTTTTGTGCAGAGTCTAAATCACCAATATTGGCATACATAAGCCCCAATGAAAATGAATCATCTTCTTCAAACTGATTTTTGAGCGCTGTAATGGCATCTTCAAAACTACCGAACAGAGCGCTTATTTTTGCCCGTAATCCATTTTGAGTTATAAGATACTCTTCGGTAGTAGGGTGTTTAAGTGCGCTGAGAGCTTCGAGATAGTTCCCTTTGTAATAGTTTACGAGAGAATAATAATAGGAATACATCGGTGAATTACTCTCTTGTGGGAGATAGTTTTGTGCCAAATTGATGTAGGTATTGAAATCATTTTCACGTTTCAGATAGAGAGAGCAGACGGCGGCGTTGATCGCACTGACACATTGGTTCTCTTTGTTGTCGATGGAGTGTTTGAAGTTTTCCAATGCCGCTTCAAACTCTCCCTCTTTGAGTTGGACGACACCGAGATTGTATTGGGAGATGGCTTCAGAATAGAGGGCAATTTTCTCATAAAGCTTGAGGGCTTCGTTTTGATTTCCGTTAGCATAAAGATAGTTGGCCTGCTCGATCATGTTTTCCAGTTCACTGGGCTCGATAACAGGCTCTTCTTCTGGGGCATGTGCCGCTATAGGCTGTTCTAAAGTGGCATTTGCATCTTCTGCATGTCCTGAGAAGACAAAAACGAATCCCCCTCCGATAGAGAGGAGGAGGACAAGAGCACCTGCGGCGATGATAATGAGCTTTTTGTTTTTTAAAATACTTGGCTTTTTATCTGAGGGTACTTCGGTTGCATCAGACGTTTTTTCAACGCCGGCAGCATCCGATTCCTCGATGATAATTATCTCTTCTTGATCTTCAGCCATAAACTCTCTTTCGTAGAATTAGAGGTATTTTTGCAATACGGCAGGGATGATGATACTGCCGTCTTCTTGTT
>CAZKJU010000041.1:0-299 GCA_964553185.1 uncultured Sulfuricurvum sp. | reverse complement strand
ATTTTCCATAATAGCTATCATCGTCCGACCGACCGCTAAACTTGAACCGTTTAGGGTATGAGCGAGGATATTTTTCCCCTCATCTTTGTAGCGGATCTTTGCACGGCGGGCTTGGAAGTCGCGTGTATTGGAGACGGAACTGATTTCACGGTAGGTATTTTGCCCCGGAAGCCATACTTCGAGATCGACTGTTCTAGACGCACCGAAACCGAGATCACCCGTGCAGAGGGTGACGAGACGGTGAGGAAGCCCTAAAGCACTCAGCAAATCGGAAGCGCACGCAACCATCTCATCGAACA
>CAZKJU010000040.1:0-19115 GCA_964553185.1 uncultured Sulfuricurvum sp. | reverse complement strand
CATGATTATCACGATATTACCCTCGCAGTGGTGATGGGGATTGATAATCTCCTCTCGCAATCGGATTATCGCGCGCGGGAAAAGGCTCTGTCGCTCTTGATCCAAATCGCGGGGCGGAGCGGACGAAAACAAAATGCACTGGTTTTAGTACAAAGTTTTAATGAGTCATTTTTTCGGGGCTATTTGGACGATTATGAGCAATTTTTGATTGATGAAATGAGAATCAGAGAGGGGCGATATCCTCCGAGTAAAAAATTGGCACGATTGTTATATGCTCATAAAAACGGCATGAAAGCCAAAGGTGAGATGGAAAATGCGGTGCAACAGTTGGAACAGATGGGAAATGTGCAGATTGTAGGATTCGGTGCGTCACCTATCGAAAAAATAGCTGATAAATACCGATTCCAAATACTGCTACGAAGCGATAAAGTGACCTCTTTGATTCGTGCGATCAAATATGTCAAATCGCCACTGTGTGAGATTGACATGGACCCGATAGAGTTTACATAGAGTATTTAAAATAAATAGAAATTTTTTAAAGTAATAATCTAATCAAAGATTTTTATGATATTATTGTTGTAAAAGCGAGCAGGCGGTATTTTCATGAAAAGTCGAAGTGCCTTTACAATAATAGAACTTATTTTTGTCATTTTGATACTTGGAGTATTGGCAGCGGTTGCGATTCCCAAATTTTTAGGAGTTTCCACACAGTCTCATCAAGCGGTATGTCAATCGGCAATCGGAACGATGAACCGTACAGTCGGAGTTCATCTATGGTCCAAATCGATTGCAGAGGGGAATAAAGGGATCACTACTTTGAATGATGCCGATATGGCAAAAAATTTTCCCGATTACAATATTGCTAGATGTGGTGCGATTGTCGGTTTGAATGAAGGGGAAGATGCTGTGGGAGATGGAGAGTTCGGAAGTCCGAGATTGATATATGAAGGGAATATGACCCATTCACCAAAGTGGGAATGGGTGCAAAAATAGTATTCCAAGGATGCTAATATGGTTTACGTAACTTTAACATCCAAAAAGCTACAATCATTTTATGATAAAACGTATCCCAACTAAACAAATTTTTGTCGGAAATGTCGCCATTGGCGGTGATGCCCCTATATCGGTGCAGTCAATGACCTATTCGCGCACCGCTGACGTCGCGGCTACCGTGGAGCAGATTAATCGTCTCCATTTTGCCGGATGTGATATCGTCCGTGTTGCCGTTCCCGATGAGGAAGATGCACGTGCCCTCAAAGCGATCAAAGAGCAGATTTCTCTCCCTCTCGTTGCCGATATCCATTTTAACTACAAGCTCGCCCTTATCGCAGCAGAGACGGTCGATTGTATCCGTTTTAATCCCGGAAATATAGGGGAAAAAAGTAGAATAAAAGAGATTGTAAAAGCGTGTCAAGAGCGTCGCATTCCGATCCGTATCGGGGTCAATGCGGGGAGTTTGGAAAAAGAGTTTGAACAGCGTTACGGTCAGAGTGCAGAGGGGATGGTCGCCTCAGCAGAGTACAACATCAAATACCTCGAAGACCTCGGCTTTACTGATATTAAAGTTTCACTCAAAGCGAGCGATGTTCAGCGTACCGTCGAAGCGTACCGTCTTCTTCGCCCGAAAAACAATTATCCGTTTCACCTAGGGGTGACCGAAGCGGGGACGATTTTTCATGCGACGATCAAAAGTGCAATCGGTTTGGGAACATTGCTGTTAGAAGGTATCGGCGATACGATGCGCGTCTCCATCACGGGAGAGCTCGAAGAGGAGATCAAGGTCGGACGTGCGATCCTCAAAGACAGCGGTGTCGCCAAAGAGGGCCCCAATATCATTTCATGTCCGACATGCGGTCGGATCGAAGCAGATCTGGTCAGTGCGGTAGCGGTAATCGAAGAGCGGACGAAACACATCAAAAAGCCTCTTGACCTCTCAGTGATGGGGTGTGTGGTGAATGCTATCGGAGAAGCGAAACACGCCGATGTTGCGATTGCCTATGGCAAAGGATCAGGTCTGGTGATGGTCAAAGGTGAAGTGGTGGCGCGTCTGGATGAAGATAAGCTCGTTGATCGTTTTGTCGAAGAGGTCGAAAAAATGGAAAAAGAGGAAGATTAATATGGAAGAGTCTTTATACAATTTAGCGTTTGAGCGCTCTGTCCTCAGCTCCATTATTTTTGACCCTGCTCAGTTTGATGAATTTGACGCCGCATTAAGCCCTGAAGATTTTTATCTAGCTGCCCATCAGGAAATTTACCGTGCCATGATGTCTCTGGCACATTGTGATCTCCCAATCGATGAGGAGTTTCTCCGTAAAGAGCTCACGGCAAAACAAAAATTTGATGAGCGGGTGATGGTCGATATCCTCACTGCCAATCCGATCGCCAATACCAAAGCCTACGTTCAAGAGATCAAAGACAAAGCGATCAAACGTCATCTTCTCACCCTCACGACAGAAATCAAACGGGTAACCCTCGAAGAGGAACTCAGCGGAACCGATGTGGTCGATTTGGTGGAGCAAAAGCTCTATGAAATCACCCAAAGCTCCCAAGCAACTGATTTTAAAGATGCCCCATCCATCGCCGATGAGACACTGGCGTATATCGAAGAGATGAAAGCACGCGGCGATTCGGTGCTTGTCGGGGTCGATACGGGGTATGCAGAGCTCAATAAAATGACAACGGGATACGGCAAAGGGGATTTGGTCATTATCGCCGCTCGTCCTGCGATGGGGAAAACCTCTTTTGCCCTCAATATGGTGCAAAATCTCCTCGATAAAGGGAGCGGGGTGGCATTCTTCTCGCTGGAGATGCCGGCGGAACAACTGATGCTCCGACTTCTCAGTGTACAAACCTCTATCCAGCTTCAACGTCTCCGTGTGGGGGATATGAATCCGCAGGAGTACAAACAGCTAAACGATGCCGTTGATAAGATGCGCCGATCCAAGCTTTTCGTAGATGATCACGGCTCGATTAATATCCATCAGCTCCGGTCCAAACTCCGTAAACTAAAAAGCCGCCATCCTGAGATCGAAGTAGCTGTTATCGACTATCTCCAAATTATGAACGGGACGGGGGGAAAAGATCGTCATCTCGAGGTAAGTGAGATTTCACGGGGGCTGAAGATGCTCGCGCGTGAGCTGGGGATTCCGATCATCGCCCTCTCTCAGCTAAACCGTGGGCTTGAGTCACGTTCCGATAAGCGTCCGATGCTCAGCGACATCCGTGAATCGGGTTCGATTGAGCAGGATGCGGATATCATCCTTTTTGTCTATCGCAATGATGTTTACCTCTACAAAGAGGAGAAAGAGCGGGAGAAAGAGGCGATCAGTGCGGGGAAAGAGTTTATCTCCAAATACGTCGAAAAAGAGGAAGAGGAAGCCGAGATTATCATCGGTAAACAGCGTAACGGTCCGACGGGGCATGTCAAACTGATGTTCCAGAAAAAATTCACCCGTTTCGTCGATCGTCCGACGTTCGGTGCAGCGCAGATCGTTTATGAGAGTATCGACATGAAAAGTGCGACGATGAATTTAGACGATGATAGCGCCCCGAATGTTTCAATGCCGATTATCTGATGTCTAAATTAGAGCGAGTCGATCTTTTTGATCGTAAAAGCGGCTCACTCTTTTTACTCTTCCTTCTTTTTATTGCCTCCCTCTCCCTCTCGTATGAGTATTACCAATTCACTAAACTTAAAACCTTTGACGATCCCCTCGTACGTGCTGAAGTAATCGATCAAGAGATACGTCTGATCGGAGATCAACCCAAAACATCCATGAAGCTTCGACTGGAAAACGGTTCTAGTGTTCGGTGTGCGATGTCACCGTATTTGCGTGATTTGCGAGGACGAGAGGTATTGGTTGAACTTCAGGTAGCAAAAGTTACTTTTTTGGATTTTCTAAAAGGGATACATACACGCGGTTTGATTGTTGAGGTCTACCGGCCTCTTAGTCTCAAAGAGCAAGGGTATCGTCGTATAGCAGCGGATCATGAAGATCAATGGATGAAGGAACTTTACGGTGCTCTGTTCGTTGCTACCCCTATGAGCCAAGAATTTCAAGCATTGGTAGGGGCCATGGGGCTTAGTCATATCCTCTCGATTAGCGGTTATCACTACGGGATTATTTCACTTGTGGTTTACTTTCTCCTGCGTCCACCGTATCGGTGGATACAAAACCGTTATTTCCCCTACCGTCATGGTAATCGTGACCTCTTTTTCATTGTGTTGGGGATATTGTTTTTGTACCTGTGGGCATTAGAATTTATACCGCCGATGGTAAGAGCGTTTGGGATGATCGCGGTGGGGTATTGGCTCTATGATCGGGGGATAAAGGTTGTCTCTTTACAGACGCTTTTAATCACACTAGGAGTATTGCTCGCTTTTTTCCCAAAGCTCTTTTTCTCGCTGGGATTTTGGTTTTCGTCGTTTGGTGTACTCTCGATCTTTATGTTTATCCGTTATTATGAACATTGGAAACCATGGCAGATATTTTTGGCACTTCATATCTGGTGCTATGTGGTATTGCTACCAATCTCACTCTCGATATTCGGAACCTTTGGCTGGTGGCATATGGGATCGATTCCTCTTGCACTGATTTTCAATCTCTATTATCCTGCGGTATTAGTACTGCATTTAACACCATGGGGGGATTTTTTCGATCCTTATTTGATTAAAATGTTTGAATCAGGAGATATCAACAGTATTGTGATTCCACTGTGGGTTGGAGTTATGAGTGTTATTTTGGCATTAGGGGCTATGTGGCGAAAAGAGGCTTTTTGGGCTTTAGGAGTCTTGGGTATCGCTACGCTGGGTAGCGCGATTTATCAGATAGCATAGTTTCATCCCATAGATTACGATGATCCACGAGACGTAGATCCACAAAAAGAAAAATATGAGTGCCGAAAATGAGCCATACATCGTGGCGTAGGTCTTGTTATAAAAAACGTATTGGACAAAGCTGTTTTTCGCTAATCCCCAAACAACGGCAACGATGAATGAGCTCATGGCAGCCGCTTTGATCGAGACATCGGCATTAACGGCAATTTTGTAGATCAAAAAGAAAATCCCCCATAGTAGTAAAAAAGGGAAAATAGAGAGGGCACTTAGGGCAAAACCGCTGATGTTAGCTTGCAGATAAGCTTTGAGGCTCATGGATGCGATCAGAACGATAGGGGTTAGGGTAATAAGTGTCCAATAGGTCGTAATCGCATCCCAGATTTGTCGTTTAGAGGTTTTGAAAATTTTTCCGACGATGTGTTCAAAATTTTGAAAAAACAGTAGGCTTGAGATAATCATTGTCGCAAATCCGATGATTCCAAGCTGGACGGAGTTTTTAAAAAATGAGTCCAAATATCCTGCGATGGCAGCGGTTTGAACCGGCATAATATTATCAAAAATAAAAATCTGAATTTTGGCGTATTGCTCGTTGAAAACAGGGACATTGGCAATCAAACTCAGTGAGATGATGAGAAGAGGTACGACAGTAAAGATGGTATAAAAGCTGAGACTGGAGGCATAAACGGTGATCTCCCGATCAAAAAGCATCAAAAAGAATAGACGAATATGACGCAGTGCCGCTTTTAGATTCATCGGTTACTCAAGCCCCATTTTACTCGGGTTGAGGATATTATTTGGATCAAAAGCTCGTTTGATCGATTGGAACAACGCCATCTCTTCAGGGGTAAATGCCATCGACATGTAGGGCGCTTTGGCTAATCCGATCCCGTGTTCTCCACTCAGTGTTCCGCCTAGATCGATAGTCGCTTGGAACACTTCACGGATTGCTTCGTAGCCGATTTTGACTTGCTCAGGGTCTTTCCCGTCAACCATGACATTTGTATGGACGTTACCGTCCCCCGTATGGCCGAAGCATGGGATATTGATGTTGTATTTGTCGGCAATCGCATAGAATTTTTCCAACAATGCAGGAAGCGCGGAGCGGGGAACGGTAACGTCCTCATTGATTTTTTTAGATCCGTAGACGGAAAGTGATTGACTGGCGTTACGGCGGGCGAACCACAAATCAGAGGCTTCTTGCTTATCTTTTGCAATTTTGAACTCACTGCATCCGTTTTCTTGGAAAACTTTTTTTACTAACTCTAACTGGAAATCGAGGTCTTGTTCGAGATTACCGTCCACATCGGTGACAAGGATCGCTCCCGCTTCGATCGGAAGCCCTTTTTTGTACACTTGTTCAACGGCACGAATCGTGAGGTTGTCTAAAAACTCCATCGCAACAGGGGTGACGCCGCTCGCCATTGTTTTATAGACTGCCTCCATCGCCGCGTTGACGGTAGGGAAAATACCCATGGCTGTTTTGGTCATTTTTGGTTTGGATAGGAGTTTTAGAGTCACTTCGGTGGTTACCGCCAGTGTCCCCTCGGAAGCGATCAATATCCCAGCAATGTTATAACCTGCGACATCTTTAATCGTCCGTTTACCTGCTTTGATAATGTCACCATTTGGGAGAACGGCGCGAATCGCCATCACATAGTCTTTGGTGATGCCGTATTTTGCGGCACGCATACCGCCCGCATTTTCGTTTACATTTCCGCCGATGGTAGAGTACTCTTGGCTAGCCGGATCGGGCGGATAGAAAAGACCGACCTCTTCAACCGCTTTTTGAAGTTCCATATTTACAACTCCAGGTTGGACGATAGCCACCATGTTTTGCATATCGATCTCTAAGATTTTGTTCATATGTTTTTCAAATGCGAGGACAATACCGCCAGATGAGGGGAGCGCTCCTCCGGTAAATCCGCTTCCTGCACCGCGCGGGACGATCACGATACGGTGTTCATTGCAGTATTTTAAAATATCACTGACATCTTGTTCCGAGCGAGGGAAAAGAACCGCGTCAGGTTCGAATTTTTCGCGTGTAGCATCATAGCTGTAGGCTATCAAGTGTGCTTTATCGCTGTAGACATTCTCTTTCCCAAGTAAATGGGTAAAAAAGTCGATGGCACTGGAAGAGAGCATCGTTATTCCTTCACGTCAAAATTGCGCAATAGTGCGCTTTTATTGCTAAATTTTGCTTTGTAGAGCTCATATAACTCTTTGTTTTTTGAATTCTTTAAAGCGATTTGTTCTAAATAATAAGGCTCATAGCTATCCAAACGGGAGCTTCCTTCACCCCACCATGCAGCTCGTATCGTCGGAATACGGGTAAAAAATGGAGTTTGTTCTGTAGTCGTTTTATTCAGAGAAGGGGTAGTTTGTAAAAGGGTGAAACTTTTACAATCGAGAGTAAAGAGGTTTTGAGCGCTTTGGATATAGAGCAATCCGATTGAATTGGCGGTGCAGTAACGTCTGAAATCTTCAACGAGGGGAGTCGGGTGTCCTTCGTAGGAGAGATAGGTAGCGAAATTATCCGGATGGATCCATTCTATTCCTGAGATGCTTTTGGTTACGGTATCGTAAGTATCATCGTTGGGAGCAATCAGGATGGCACGCTCATAATCATAAGCTAAAATCGCCGTATCGGAGGGTGCAGGTGTCCAATTACCGCTTGGGAGTGAGTTTTGGCGAAGACCGTCGTATTCACTTAGTTTTAGAATAGCTCTCCCATTGGATGGGTTTAACTGCTCAACACGTGCATTGGCGATAATGGTGCTGTGAACAGCATCAAAATTTCGAACGATAAAACCGCTCATCCCCTCACGTAAGTTTTCTGCTGTGATTGTTGCTCGGTCTTTTTCGACTTGGAGTAACGGTGCAGTGATAGATGAAGCGTTGAGAACGCCACACGCGATAAGAGTAATAAGCCAAATGCGCATCATAGTAACCTTTTGGTAAAGTAATTAATAGCGATTATAGCTTATCACATCTTTGTAAATGGAAATTTTGCTATTATTTAATTCTTTTTTATTTCGATCAAGGATGAGAATGGGCCGTTTTTTCGTATTATTGCTATTGCCCCTTCTCCTTTTCGGCGGTTCAGTTAAACCTTTTAAATGGAAAGACGGTGAAAGTTTCCTCTCTTTTTTAGAACGGAAAAAACTCCCACTTTCGGTTTATTATAACCTCGATAAAGAGGATCAAAAGCTTACCGAAGATATCCCTTTTAGTGCAAACTGTCAAATGGTATTGGATAACAAAAACATTATCCGTCAAATCCTTATCCCTGTGAATGATGAATTGCAGTTACAGCTTTACCTTACCCCTAAAAGACGCTATGAGATGAAGGTTGTGCCGATCATCAGTGAAGAGTACACCGAAACCCTTTATCTCCCTATCAAAACACTCCCTTATGATGATATTCTAAAAACAACCGGTTCTAAAAATCTTGCTTCGGTGTTTGTCAAAATGTTTAAAGGGAAAGTTGATTTTCGCAAAGGGCTCCAGCCCGGTGCTCCGATCATTATGGTCTATACACAGAAATATCGATTAGGAAAACCCTTTTCGATGCCGGAAGTGCACGGCGCGATGGTGGAAGTAAACGGAAAACGTGTTGCTATTTATCGTCACAGTGATGGGCGATTTTATGATGAGAAGGGGGGGCAATATGAGAAGTTTTTGTTTAAACTACCTATTCGAAATCCCCGTATTACCTCTCGTTTCACGAAACGGCGTTATCATCCGGTCCTTCATCGTTATCGGGCACATTTAGGGGTTGATTTTGGTGCGCGTCCTGGAACACCGATTTTAGCAACGGGTGAGGGACGTGTAAGTTTTGCAGGATATTCAAATGGATACGGGAAAACGATAAAAATACGCCATAGCAATGGATTAACCAGCCTTTATGCCCATCAAAAATCATTTAAAACGGGAGTTCATTCCGGTTCTAAGGTTAAGCAGGGTGATATTATTGGTTATGTCGGATCATCTGGGCTTTCATCCGGTCCTCATTTACATTTTGGTATGTACGCTGGAAGCAACGCTATTGATCCGCTTAGTGTTATGAAGAAAAAAACCGAAGGATTCAGTGGCAAAGAGCGTAAGGTGTTTTTGGCGATTCGGGATAAAATGGATGCCAAATTTAGAAAGGCTCTTAAAAATAAACCGGTTCGAAAACCTTATTTCGATTTTCATGAAACCTATTACGTTGACAGCACAACTTTCAAACCTAAACCTTTCTAAGAATCGGATATGATTAAAAACGTCACGATCGTAGCGTGTGAAAATTCCAATTTTGTTAAGCCTAAACGGATGCAATATCTCCAAAACGACATACCTAAAATCTGGGATATGGTTGAAGTACACGACAGTGTAGCGATCCTCTTGTATCATGAAGAGCATGATACGTTTATCGTGGTAAAACAGTTTCGCCCCCCTGTCTATCTTAAAAATGATGATGGCTATACGTATGAGCTGTGTGCCGGCATCGTCGATAAAGAGAAATCACTGGTCGAGATCGCCCATGAGGAGATTTTGGAAGAGTGTGGATTCCATGTGCCGCTGGAACTGATCGAGAGGGTAACTTCGTTTTATACGGCTGTCGGATTTGCCGGATCGGTACAAACTCTCTACAGTGCGCGCGTGAATGAATCGATGAGGGTGAGCGATGGGGGCGGAGTCGATGTCGAGATGATCGAAGTAGTCGAAATTCCTATATCTGAAGCGAAAGCGTTTGCGATGGATGAGACCAAAGCCAAAACACCCGGATTGATGTTTGGCTTTAACTGGTTTTTGGAGAATGAAGAGTTGACGAAACGTTGATGCCCCGAAGGGCATGGGGTTAGAATTTATAGCTTACGGTTGCGTAGAGGCTTCGGCCCGGTTCATTGAGTACTAATGGATCGGTTGTGCTAATGCCGGTAATGAGTTCATTGCCGATATAGCTATTATTGACTGCGTAGGTACGATCAAAGAAATTATTGATACCTGCCATCAGTGAAAAACCATTTTGAAAATCATGTCCATATTTTAGGTTGAGAAGACCATATCCAGAAACATCTTTTTCACCGTTATCGGAATCGATAGTTTGCCCAGAAGCACCTAGCCACTCTGCCATCATATAGTTAACAGATGAATCAAATACAAGGGCAATACGCCCTTTCATTGGAGGAATTTCAGCTAAATCTTTATCCGTTTGGGTCAATGTTGCTAGAGAATCAAGTTGTCCGACATCTTTTTTCGTCCCTTTTTGATATGCTATACCTGATTCAACTCTCCATTCGTTATTAAGAAGATAATCAGCTTGGAGATCAAATCCAATAATCTTGGCATCGATATTTGCCCATGGTGATAGGGTTGAAACACCTGATGTTGTGGTAACTGTTTGATTTTTGTACTGGTAGATAAAATCTTTTAGATCGCTATAAAATGCTGTACCTTTGACGTGAAAATTTCCGGCAGTGTGTTCGGCTCCTACATCGATTTCGCGGTTGATGGTTTCATTTAAATTATCATGTAAAATCGTAGTTGTAACGTTTGAGGTATTTTTTGCAGAAATTGACCAATAAAGTTCTTTAGCATCAGGTACACGTACGGATTGTCCAACCCCTATAAATACATTGGTCATTGGCGAATAGTTGTATTTGGCCATGAGATTAGCGCTGATGTTGTTGTACTCTCTATCTTTAACAGTTGCCATTAATGTTTGATCAGCATTGATAGTGGTGTCATCGTATCGAACGCCACCGCTAAGATCGTATTGACCAACTGATTTTGATGCTTTAGCATAAAGGGCAATATTTTTTGTGTCGACATCGGGAAGGATGCTTGAAGTTACTGCTGCTGGGTTCATCGTCACACCGGTTGAGCTGTTGTACAATGAAGCTACATCCATAGTTTTTGTACCGTTCCAGTTGCGAATACTGCCATCCAAACCTACTGATACTTTTACATTATCGAGGTTTAGTGTGTTTTCAATAGAAGCCCCTTTGATGATTGCTTCAACTGGCGCTACGGTTGGAGTAGCCATAGTGGTAATATATGTCGTTCCACCATTTACAAATGTCATTGGCATATCCCAGTTTCTAAAATCGGTTCCCATGACATGTTTGACTTTGGAGTGATACACTTCAATTTTTAATTCATCTGAAAAATCAGATAGATTCAATAATTGATATTTCGCATTGAACATATCGGTATCATCGACTTGTGCATCCATAGGATAACGTGGATAGAGGACATCATCCGCGCGATCTCCGAAATAGCTAAGGGTGATTTTTTGATTATCACCAATCTTTCCGACCACTTTAGCCCAAAAATTATTGCGTTCATACGCATTTGCATCTAAGTATGCTGAATCGTATTTTTGTGCTGGTGATTTTGCTAAAAAGTTTGTTTGTTCTGTAAGTGTACGCCCCTCACCATCTTTATATTGACCTGATGTCTCACGGCTAAATCCTACAACTGCTTGAACAGAATCATTACCACCTTCTAGGGTAGTCGAAAGTTTGCGGTAATCAAAACTTCCTAATGTTGCAGAAACCTCTCCATGGAGTCCTTTTTCAGGATCTTTTGTAACGACATTAATTTTACCGCCGAGACTTCCAAATTGTGTGACATCAAATGGCCCTTCTTGAACTTCAACAGCAGCAATTTGTGCTGATGAAACGTGCATTGCAGGCGGGTCCATACGGTTGGGACATGCACCGCATACTTTAGCATCGTCAATAGTGACATTGATGTTGTCTTTGCGAAATCCGCGTAAGATAACATCGTTACCGACACCGCTATTTCGGACGAGGGTTACTTCTGGCAGTGTATTGGAGAGCATTTCTCCGAGATCCGATTGGCGAGAAAATTTCACCATCTCATCTGCAGAGACACTTTTGCCATCTGCTTTCGGTGCTGAGGCTTCAACGGTGATCTTTTGAATCGTGACAGGTTCGGTGGCGAGCGCAGCAATCGCCGCCATCGAGAGGAGAGTTATTTTTTTCATCTACATTCCTTAAATGTTACAATAGTGTTAAGGAATTGTAGAGAAGAAGTGTTACATTAGTGTTAAGTCGTTATACTTTTAGCCATGAAACTAAACACCAAACAAATCGTTTTAACCCTTGTATTATTAGGTGCTTCGGGCTATTTTCTTTATTCGGGATTTAGCCTTTTATTCCACCCGTAATCCCACATCTTCTGGAAACTGCATAGTGACGCAGTGGAGTGATCCGTGTTGTCGTATTAATACAGAACAATCGATAGGGATGATGTCACGTCCTTTAAAAGCTCGTTCACAGATCGCAATCGCTTCAGCATCATGCGGATCATTGTAGATCGGTAACAAAACCGCATCGTTGATGATCAAAAAGTTCGCATACGTAGCCGGCAGTCGTTCATCATCGTAGAAAACAGGTTCGCACATCGGTAAAGCGATAAGGTTGAACGGTTCGCCGTCGATATCTCGAAGTGCTAGCAGTTCCTCTTCCATTTTTTTGAGGGCATCATAATGTTCATCATTTTTATCATCGCATTTGACATACATAATCGTATCGATATCGATAAAACGGGCTAGAGTATCGATGTGACTGTCGGTATCATCTCCCGCTAAATAGCCGTGATTAAGCCATAGGATTTGCTCTACACCAAACTCTTTTTTGAGGATGGCTTCGGTTTGTCCTTTGGCGAGATGCGGATTTCGGTTAGGGTTCAAAAGACATTCTGCTGTCGTCAAAAGTGAACCGTTAGCGTTTGTCTCAACCCCGCCCCCCTCTAAAATGAGATCGATTTTTTGCATCGGCGCGCCATAAACATCAGCGATTGCACTGCTCATCGCATTGTCACGGGTGGCATCAAATTTTCCGCCCCATCCGGTGAAGGTAAAATCGAGGAGCAAGGGTTCCCCTTCATCCTCATCGATAACACTCAAAACACTGCAATCACGTGCCCAGGTATCATCACTCTGATACGATACAAAGATGATATTATCGTGAGACGTAAAATAGCTTTTGACGAGCTCTACGTCATCACAGATGATAAGACAGGGCTGATAGCGGGCAACTGCATTAGCGATGTTTACAAAACAGACACGTGCCTCTTCAAGATAGGGTACCCAATCGCTTTGGGGGTGGGGGAAAATGAGTTGAACAAAACTTTGAGGTTCAAATTCGGCGGGGAAATAACGCATTAACAATCCTTAGAATATAATTCCTTCATGGGAACTATTAAATTGAGCCGTGAGGCGCTTATTCATAATTTTGACATTATCGCACACCAAGTCGGTGGAAAAGATAAAATCGCTGTTGTCTTAAAAGATAACGCTTACGGTCACGGTGCTGTGATGATAGCACAGACCGCGGCACAATATGGTATCCGACAAGCGGTTGTGCGGTTGGAGCGGGAAGCGGATGAGATCGCTCAGTTTTTCGATAATGTCCTCATTTTAGGGGATCTTCCTACCAAATATAATCCTACCTACAGCTATGTGATCAATTCGATTGAAGCGATTGAGCAATTTGGAGAGGGGAGTCGGGTTGAATTAAAAGTGGATACTGGGATGCACCGCAATGGTATTGCTATTTCACAACTCGAAGAGGCATTTGTCCGTATGGGTGAAAAAGGGCTGCAATGTGTTGGAGTCATGAGCCATTTGCGAAGTTCGGATGTTTTGAGCTCGGAGTGGTTTTGGCAGCGTCGAAATTTCGACGAGACGAAAATAAAAGCATCGTCATTAGCAAAAAAATATGGGTGGGAACCTAGATTTCATCTCTCCAACTCCGCAGGGGCATTTCGATCATCGGGTTGTAAAGATGATATGGTTCGTGTTGGAATTGCCCTTTATGGATGTTTGGAGATGGAAAAAACACTCTCTCAACCCGATTTAAAACCGGTTCTTTCATTGTGGGGAGATCGTGTGGCAAGCCGTACTCTCAAAAAAGGGGAGCGGGTCGGATACAACGGTATTTATGAAGCGGCAGAAGATGAAGTGGTATCGACGTATGATCTGGGCTACGCGAACGGTTTGGACCGTCTTGCATCCAACCGTTATGTCACGCCGGAGGGGATAGCGTTACGCGGTCGTATTTCGATGGATAATGCCTCTTTTGCCAGTGATAAAGAGGAGTTGCTGATTTTTAACAATGCTAACGACTATGCAGTGGCTGTCGGCACGATCGGATATGAAATACTGGCGTGTTTGGACAAAGATTTAAAAAGGGAATGGGTTGATTAAGAGTTAATCTTAATCATCGCATCGGAAAATATCGCTCCATCCAGCCGCATCTCAATCAAATCTTCCAAATCACCCATCTCTTCGAGGTACCCTAAAACTTTTGCATCAAAGAGGTAGTGCTCCGCTACTTTTTGGATTGCTTCACCATATTTTGGGAGAACAATCAGATAGGATGCTCCTAAATTTTCAGCGATAACCGCGTCCGTTACACTCTCAATATGGAGTGCGAATCGAATACTGTTTTGGCGGAGATATTCGATAATATCGAGATTTTCCGGGGTAAAAAAGAGAGTTACTACCGAGTTGGCCGGAGTGTGCCGTATCGCTTCGATCGCATCAATATGATAAAACGGTTGAGAGGGTACATAAGGGTGACCGAATAACAACATGATTTTATCCTTCTAAGCATTCGCGAGAGCAGTAGTGTTTACCATCACGCTTAAGTGTCTCTTTGGCCTGAACATATGTACCGCATTTGGCACACGGTATCATCGCCTCTTCTTGTGAGTTGTCTGAAGAAGGGGGATTAAGGCTTTTCTTTTTGAAAAAAAGATAATAAACTCCGACAATAATACCGATTAATAATAAAAGTTTTAGCATAATTATCTCTTTATGAGCAAATAGTGGCGGTTTTCCGCTTCTATAATTTGGTAATCGAGTGATTCATCGATTTCATCATACACTTTTTCCCCTTTGTAAAAGAGCAAAAGTGTCCCTTTGATACAAAATGGCTCGGAGAGCTTGAGGAGCATTTGTGTATCGGTAACAGCGCGTGATGTAACGAGATCATAAGGCTCGCTGGGGAGTTGTTCGGCACGTAGTGCTTTAACCTCGACGTTTTGGAGCCCTAAGTCCGCTTTTACAAATTGTAAAAAGCTGGCACGTTTAGCGAGAGGTTCAACAAGTGTAAAATGGGTATTTGGCAGTGCAAAAGCCAAAATCATACCGGGGAATCCGGCTCCTGTGCCAATATCCATCGCTTTTGTAAGTGGTGGCAAAAAAGTGATCGGAGTGATCGCATCGACGATAAATTCATCGATTTGCTGCAGCGTTTTCGCTCCCGTCAGGTTATGAACTTTATTCCATTTCTCAAGCAATGCTTTGTAGTGTTCAATTTTCACGAAAAAATCTTCGGGAACGCTTATGTTACGGAGATCAAGTAAGGTTTTTAAAGATTTCAAATAGGTTGTCCATTTGGTAATATTGGGCGTAATGAAACGCAAAAGCCCATTTTACCGTAAGTTACGCGATATTAAGAGCGGTATTTGTGCTTTTGGTATGGTTATGTGATTTTTCAAAAGCATAGTAGAGGGTGGTATAAAACGTATTGACGTCGATCGGTTTGACGATATGGCCGTTCATCCCTGCATTACTGATATTTTGAATATCGCTTTCTAACGTATTTCCGGTTACGGCGATGATAGGGATAAGATCATTTTCTGAGTTTTGACGAATGAGACGGGAAGCTTCAAACCCATCCATGATCGGCATTTGTATATCCATTAGGATAACACGGATATCACTATTGGTTTCGACAAGATCTACCGCCTCTTTTCCAGTCTCTGCAGCAATGATTTTGATATCGGTTCCGGCTAAAAGTCCATTGATGATAGAGCGATTGATCTCATTGTCTTCGGCAAGCAATAGGGTTTCACCGCTAAATTTTTTGAGACTCTCTTTGAGCTTTTTAGTATTATTCTGGTGCTTTCCGCTTTGATCCATATAGCCGTAAATGGAGAGGATAGTATTGAAAATGTCGAGTTGATTATACGGCTTCGAGAGGATGAAGCCGCCCCGTTTTTTGATATCCTCACCCATCCATACTAATTTTAATTGATCCTCTTTGATCCGGCTTTGGAGTTCTCTTTTAAACTCTCCGCACAAGGAGAGTTTGGTATCGATAAAGACAATATCAAAACTGTATTTTTTAAAGAGGGCTACAGCATCGAGTGAATCGACTACTGTTTTGACTTCATAATGAAAATATTCCAATCCGCGTTGTAAAACGGCAGCATTATCTTTGTTTTCATCTAAGATAAGGGCATTTTTGGACATTAATTCGGTTGTCGGAAGTCGGTAGTGACGTTTTTCAAAATCAAAATCAGAGTGGAGTTTAATATCAAATGAGAAGGTACTTCCCTGATTCGGGACACTATGAACTTGAATACTCCCACCCATTAGCGATACTAAATTTTTGCAAATAGCGAGTCCTAAACCGGTGCCCCCATATTTTCTCGCTATGGATTCATCGGCTTGAGAATACGATTGGAAAAGTCGGGCAATTTGTTCTTGATCCATTCCGATGCCGGTGTCGATAACCTCGAAGTGAATTTTGAGATTTAAACGGCTTATCTGTTGACCACGCGCTCTGAGGATGACGCTCCCTTGATCGGTAAATTTGACCGCATTGTTGAGTAAATTGACAAGTACCTGTAAAAGACGCAACGGATCTCCGATCAATTTATTCGGCACACTATTGTCGATATCAAAGATAAGTTCGATCTGTTTTTCATTTGCTTTATGGGAGACGATATTGGAGATATCATCTAAAAGGGCATTAAGATCATATGGAATTTGTTCAATAGTCACTTTCCCCGCTTCAATTTTGGAATGATCCAAAATATCGTTGATCAAATTTAAAAGCAATGAGGCAGAGTCTTTAATTTTTGATATTTGGGAGCGCTGAGTAACGGTAAGTCTGGATTCCAAAACAAGATGACTCATCCCCATGATCGCATTGATCGGGGCTCTTATCTCATGACTCATCATGGCGATAAAATCATTTTTTGCTTGGATAGAAGCTTGAATCAGCTCTTTTTGGGCAAAGAGTTCATTGTTCTGGATTGTGAGCATTTTATAAGCACGTTCACGCCAAAGGATAAAGAGTATAGTGCTTAATAAACCGAGTATTAAGCTCAAGGTGAGATAAGAAAAAGTAGTCTCTTCCTCAGAAGTTTGTTGCGGAGATGAAGCAGGAGAGAGGGGTGATACCTTCGTTGGAGGGGTTTGTACCTCTTGTTTTGATGTTGCGCTAACGGGTTGTTTTTGGCTCAGGGTTTTTCGATGGATGGCCAAAAGATACTGAATATCATCGGCAATCCCTTGAGATACGAATGCTTTTGGATGCTTTGAATGGATTTGATCGAGAAAAGTTTCTGCATCTTGACGATTAGAAAAAGGTTCAGCACTAATGATATAGCGTTCACCTGATTTACGAAAATGGATGATAAATTTTTCATTTTGTGAATTTTGGGCAATTAGGGATGATGGGTTTGAGAGATAACTTTCATATGATTTGCGGGCTTTCCCTTTTGTTGCGTGCTCTTCGATCACAACCTTATAATTATTACTGAGGGCGAAAAGGGGAAAAAAAAGGGTAAAAAGTAAAAGTAGTAAACGCATAATCCCTCAATTTTTGATTCTATAGTAATCGATTCTAACTTAAAAAAGTGGAATAAATGTTGATAAGTGCTAAATGATGTGTCCCATTTGCTCTTTTTTAACCTTTAAATACCCTTCGTTATGGGGATTCGGATCGATAATAACAGGAATACGTTCGGTTATTTCAACATTTAGCCCTTCAACAACATTAACTTTTGCGGGGTTATTGGTTAAAAGACGAATCTTTGTGAGATGAAAATCGTTAAATATCTCTTTAACCACATCATACGTGCGTTGATCGGGTTTAAACCCAAGCTCAACGTTCGCTTCAATCGTATTGCGTCCTTGATCTTGCAGAGCGTAGGCGTTGATCTTATTGAGTAGACCGATGTTGCGCCCCTCTTGTCGGTGATAGATGAGTAATCCCCCCTCATCAGCTATTAGTTTCAATGCTTTGTGTAACTGATTGTTACAGTCGCATTTGATACTTCCTAGGGTATCGCCGGTTAGACACTCTGAATGGATACGTACTAATGGAGACTCTTGCTGCTCAAAATTCTCGGTGAAGATCGCGAGATGTTCTTGGTGTCCTTCTTTGTACGCACGGATTTTAAATTTGCCGTATTTGCTAGGCATATTGGCAATAGAGGATTTTTCAAATTTGATTTCTGTATTCATGTGGCAATTATAATTTTCTTTTCTTAATCTAACACTTGCTAAACTTGCTTTACTTTTTATTGGAGCAATTTTATGGAGCGTTTTCGCCGTACCCGTCTTAATTCACACTTACGAGCGTTGGTTCGTGAAACTCATGTGGGTGTGAATGATTTTATCTATCCGCTGTTTGTACGTCCGGGAGAGGGGATTAAAAACGAAGTATCCTCAATGCCGGGCGTCTATCAGATGTCGCTAGATGAGATTTTAAAAGAGTGTGAACTATTACAAAAATTAGGGATTAACTCGATTATCCTTTTTGGTATCCCCGAAGTAAAAGATTCAGTCGGTTCGGATGCTCTGTGTGATCATGGGATCATTGCAACAGCAGTTCGTGCCATCAAACATGCATTTCCTAAAATGTTTGTCGTGACCGATCTGTGTTTTTGTGAGTACACCGATCACGGACATTGCGGAATTCTTGACCATGTTCATGAAACAGTGGATAATGACCTAACATTGGGAATTTCAGCACAACAGGCGTTGGTTCATGCTCGAGCAGGGGTAGATATGATCGCCCCATCGGGAATGATGGATGGGATTATTACAACCTTGCGTGACGCACTCGATGGGGGAGGGTATGTGAACCTGCCGATTATGAGCTATTCGACTAAATTTGCGAGCGGCTACTATGGACCGTTTCGGGATGTTGCCGAATCGGTTCCGAGTTTCGGAGATCGCTCGACTTATCAAATGGACCCTGCGAATCGCCGAGAAGCGATTCGTGAAAGTCTCGTCGATGAAGCACAAGGGGCTGATATTTTGATGGTGAAACCGGCACTGGCGTATCTTGATATTATCCGCGATATTCGTGAAGCCACATCGTTACCGTTGGCAGTTTATAACGTAAGCGGCGAATATGCAATGCTAAAACACGCGGGTGCAGCGGGATTGATTGATTATAATCGTGTGATGATGGAGACGATGGTTGGATTTAAACGTGCAGGTGCAGACATCATCATC
>CAZKJU010000039.1:1346-19182 GCA_964553185.1 uncultured Sulfuricurvum sp. | reverse complement strand
ACAAGCGATCATCGATATTTTTGAGAAATGGGATCTTGACTGCGCCGTTATCGGTGAAGTAACTTCGACCGGAAAAATGGAGCTCTTCTGGCACGGTGAAAAATGTGCGGAAGTACCTGTCGATCCGGTAAGCGAAGAGGCTCCGGTATTGGATCGTCCGATGAGCCGCCCAGCATATCTCGATGAGATCGCTAATGTAAAACTCAGTGATTTCGATGCGGTTGATAATCAACGAGCATTTGAAAAACTCATTGCTTCGATGGAAGTTGTCGATAAGCATTGGATTTATGAGCAATACGATTCGATGGTACAAACAAATACGGTCAAAAAAGGGGGCGAACTCGATGCTTCAGTTATCCGTATCAAAGAAAACGGTGTAGCATTAGCGATGAGTGCTGACTGTAACGTTCGTTACTGTTACATCGATCCGAAAGCGGGAGCGGCTGCAGCGGTAATCGAGAGCGGACGTAATGTTGCGATGAGCGGTGCCACCCCAAAAGCGATTACCGACTGTCTCAACTACGGTAACCCTGAAAATCCGGAAGTAATGTGGCAGTTTGGTCAAGGGTGTCTTGGGATTAAAGAGGCGTGTGCCGAACTCAATACACCGGTTATCGGCGGAAACGTGTCTCTTTATAATGAAACGAACGGTAAATCGGTATTCCCTACTCCATCGATCGCTATGGTCGGAGTGAATGAAGATCAGCATAAAGTGTTAATGTCCGCGTTCCAAAAAGATGGAAATGCATTGTACCTCGTCGGTGAAAGCCGTTCGGAATTCGGCGGATCACTCTATATGAAAGAACTTTACAATGTCGTTGCAGGTACAATTCCTATCATCAATTATGATAAAGAGCGTGCGTTATGGAACCTTGTTATCGAAGCAAACAAAAAAGGGCTTTTAGCTGCAGCAAAAGACTGTAGCTCAGGCGGCGCGGCAATCGCACTTGCCAAAATGGCGTGTGTGAGTGATAAAGGTGTGAGTGCTTCGATGCGTATAGAGGACTCTCGTGATATTTTCGCAGAGAGTATGTCTCGTGCGATTATTGAAGTTGCCCCTGAAAATTGCGCAGCGTTTGAAGCGATGGTCGGCTCTTTCGCATGTCAAAAAATTGGAACTGTGGGTGGCGATACATTTACTCTCAATGATGTCACAATGAGACTTCCTGAGATGCAAAATATTTATTACAATACTTTCAAAAATGTCATCGAAGGTGACCTATAAACCCTCTTTCTCTCCTCTTTTGAGGAGCCCCGATTCTTCCTTGTTTATACCTCTTTTGGAACACTTTTTGCATGCAGTTTGGTATGAAAAAATTACTCAGAAAAATCTTTCGGATCCGTCCGAGAAGTTATTGCGAATATCACATTACCAATCTTAGCTATCGTTGCGGGGAATAAAAAGAAGAAAATAGGAAGTTTTCCCGTGAAAAAGGGAAAAGTGAAGGCTACTCTTGAAGTCGCTCAATATTTGCACCGAGTGTACGGAGTTTAAGCTCTAGATTCTCATATCCTCGATCGAGGTGATAGATACGGTGGACGTTTGTTGTCCCCTCTGCTGCCATAGCGGCGAGTACCAATGCACTCGATGCGCGGAGATCGGTAGCCATGACATCAGCACCTGCGAGTGCACATGGCCCGATAACGGTTGCCGTATGTCCACTGAGTTTTATCTCTGCACCTAGACGCTGCAGCTCACTAACGTGCATAAAGCGGTTTTCAAACAAGCGCTCTTCGATGGTACTAGCCCCTTTTGCTCGGGTAGCGAGGGCTAAAAATTGTGCTTGCATATCGGTTGGGAATGCCGGATACTCTTGGGTAATGATATCGATATGTTTGAGCTCTGTGGCAGGATAAACGGTCATGGTACTTTCCGTACACTCTACACGACATCCCATTTGTTCTAGTTTAGCGGTAACAGCGTCCAGATGATCGGGACGAACACGCTCTAATGTCACAACAGAATCAGTAATAGCAGCGGCACACATATAGGTTCCCGCTTCGATACGATCAGGAATTACTTCAAAATCCACCATATCAATCGTTTTTCCGCTCGTACCGATGATGGTAAGCTCGGAGGTTCCGATACCGGTGATATCGATACCGCTGTCACGGAGAATTTCACACAGTTGCACCACTTCAGGCTCTTTTGCACAGTTGACTAAGACCGATTTACCGTGTGCGAGTGCTGCCGCCATAACAACGTTGGCAGTTCCCGTAACGGTGATTTTGTCGAAGATGATGTGAGCCCCTTTGAGCCCTTCGGGTGCTACGGCATGAACGTATCCGGCATGGATGGTGATGGTTGCTCCCATTTGTTCCATCGCTTTGAGGTGCAAGTCGATCGGGCGCTGACCAATAGCACATCCTCCAGGAAGAGAAACCTCACAGTGTCCGAAACGTGCCAATAACGGTCCGAGAACAAGGATCGATGCACGCATGGTTTTAACGATATCGTAGTTTGCCATAGTATGGTTTACGGTTGATGTGTCGATTTTGAGAACATGATCTTTTAACGTATAGGTTGCACCAAGGTTCCCAAGGAGTTTGAGGAGTGTTTTGATGTCGGCGACTTCAGGGGTATTGCTCATAGTGATAGGATTATGTCCCAACAACGTTAAGGTGATCAGTGGCAATGCAGCATTTTTTGCACCTGAAATGGTGACGGTTCCACTCAGTTTGGTGGGGCCTTGAATACGTAAATAGTTCATTTATATCCCAAATAATAAAAGTGACGTATTATAAGCTAGTTGTGGTTAAAATTATCAAAATAGAGAGAGATTTAAGGAGAAAATGTGAGTTCGGCACTGGATCGACTAAAAAACCTGACGGCACAAATCTCCAGTTATGAGTTAGAACGTAAAAGCAATCTCAAACAGATCGAAGAGCTTTATATAAAATTAGGAATCAACACAAAAGTAGATTCGTTTGAAGATCTATTTGAATATAAAGCGATTAATCTTTCGGGGTTATCGTTGTCTGATGAAGATTTAGGGTCGATTAAAGAGGGTAAATACGCTCAGATTATTGCTATTATTTACGATAAAAATGCAAAAGTTAAAAACAAAAACATCTCTTTAGGGTATTACGGTCGTGCTGAAAAACTAGCTCCAGAGCAGAAACGAGATATTATCACCTTTGTTTTGGGTTGGCGTTTTGAAAAAAGTTTCCGTACATTAGAACATTACCATAATCTAATGGCTTCCCTAAAAACATCCATCTCAGAGTAGTGATGCTGGTTTTTTTCGATACTGAAACGACTGGTTTGGAGATTAAAGACCGTATTTGTGCGGTGGGAATGATCGCTGATGAGATATTTCATTCTGAATTGATCAATCCTGGTAAGAAAATCCCTCCTCATGCTTCTGCAATTCACCATATCACCAATGAAATGGTCAAAGATTCCCCCTCGTTCGCTCAATCGATTAGTGCCGAACAGTTCATATCTCTGAACACTGCGGAAAATATACTCGTATCCCATAATGCCCCATTTGAACTCTCAATGCTCGAAAAAGAGGGGATAACCTGGCAGGGGAGCGTTATCGATACGCTGAAATGTTCCAAGTCTTTGATGGATGATTTGGAGGGATACAGTTTGCAATTTTTGCGTTATGAACTTCGGTTGTACCGCGAAGAAGAAGCCGTTTTTAAAGCACATAATCTCCCTATAATCGCGCATCATCCCCTCAGTGATGCGCTGCACACTAAAATGGTATTGGAATACCTCCTAGATTTAGCGGATATTGAGCGGTTGATCGAAATCTCCAAAAGCTATGTTCTTTTGGCACGTTTGCCGTTTGGAAAATATGCTAAAAAAAGGATAGAAGAGATTGCTCTCAAAGACCCTGGGTATCTGAAGTGGATGGTGGAGAGTTTAATGGATATGGATGAAGATTTGCGTTATAGTATCGACTATTATTTAAGAGGAAAGTGAGATGAAAGTAGCCGTACAGTGTGATTCGCCTTTGTTACAACGTTCATTGGAACTTTTCCTGGATGGGCATTTGAGTTCTCCTCGTCAATGTGATATTTTGATCCGCGATAAAGATATTAGAGATGATCAATACCCTACTTTTGTAATCGGTGTGAGTGAGGGATCAGATTTGATTAAACCCTTTTCGAAAGCTCAATTGCTTCATGCTCTAAGCCAAAAGTTTGATACTCAGAAAAATAGTTCTATAACTGTTGATGATGAAGTGAGTGTTAAAGAGGAAGAGGAGAATGTGAGTTTTGAAATTTTAGAACGTCACATTGAAAAACTAACCCGTGAATATCAAGCGAATATTCTCAAAGCAGTACGAGCATTTTATGAAAAATAATCCAACCATTACGAAAAAAATCATTGCCGGAAAATACAAGGGCAAAACTTTAAAACTCCCTTCCAAAGAGACAACCCGAAGTTCGAAAGGGATTGTATTGGAATCGTTTTTTAATACATTACAGTTTGATATTATCGATTCCGTCTTGGTTGAAGTGTTCTCAGGAAGCGGTTCTATCGGACTTGAAGCTCTTAGTCGTGGAGCTAAAAAGATCATTTTCATGGAAAAAGATCGAGATGCAATCCGCACTCTGCGTGAAAATATTGCCCAAACCGATCCTGCGTCGTGTGAAATTATCGAGGGGGACAGTTTTAGTAATATCACCCTTGTTAAAAAACGTCTCGAATTATTGGGGGAGAGTGCTTTTATCTATGTGGACCCCCCTTTTTCTATTCGTGAGGGGATGGAGGAAATTTATGATAAAACAATTGATATGATCGCTTCACTTCCGCTTGAAATGGCAACTTTGATTATTATCGAGCACATGAGTACCCTCGAATTACCTGATGCTATCGGCCATTTTAATCGGATAAAATTCAAAAAATTCGGGAAAACTTCTTTAACCTACTACGCCTAAGTTTGGAATGCCTTTTGCTTAATCCTTTGTAATACTAAAGGATGGGCATGAGAATTTTCATACTGCTTTTTTGCTTACTAAGTCTTGCTCAAGCCGCACGCATCAGTGAAGTGGCTAATATCGTCGGTGTACGTGATAACCAAATTATCGGATATTCGCTTGTCGTCGGTTTGAAAAAAACGGGTGACGGTACGACCTCTAAATTTACCCTCCAATCTATTGCCAACATGCTCAAAGCGATGAACATCGATATGAATCCGGTTGATATCAAATCCAAAAACGTTGCTGCGGTTGTTGTTACGGCCAAATTTGCTCCGTTTGCTCGTCAAGGGGATGCATTTGATGTGGTGGTTTCCTCTATCGGTGATGCTAAATCGCTCGAAGGTGGAACACTTCTTATGACCCCTCTCAAAGGGGTTGATGGGAAGATATACGCACTCGCGCAAGGTTCTATTAGCATCGGTGGTAAAAACGAAAAAGGTTCCGGTGCAGAATCCCATCCGACGGTTGGGATGGTGTATGGCGGGGGCTTGGTAGAGCGTGAAATCAACCAAGACCTTTACCATCAACAAAATACAACTTTATCACTCAAATCATCCAATTTTGCTAACTCCGTAGCGATTCAAAATGCAATCAATGCCAAATATCGCTCCAATGTAGCTACGGCGGTTGATCCAAGAACGATTCAACTGCAATTACCTCAAAATCGCTCGATGGTTGAATTTTTGGCAGAAGTTCAAAATCTTGATATTGATTACGCACAAGAGCAAAAAATTATTATTAATGAGCGCACCGGAACAATCGTTGCGGGTGTAGATGTCGAAGTGAAGCCGGTTGTGATTACCCAAGGGGAGATCACCGTTAAAATTCTTGCCCAAAATACAGTGGCAAAACCTGCAGGGAGTGTGGCGATGGATAAAAGCCTCGTCATCGGTTTGAATGAAAATGAAGTCTATACGGAGAAAGGGACGACAACGGTTGCGAATATTGCACGTTCCCTTCAAAAACTTGGGGCCAATCCAAAACAGATGATTTCGATTTTCCAAGCAATGAAAAGTGCCGGAGCTATCACAGTTGATCTGGAGGTCATCTAATGGATATCTCTTCTGTACAGTATAACAAAGCTGTCCCTACCATTGGAACCAAAGAGGGTGATAAAGCGTTGCGGGAGAAAACCGATCAATTTGAAGCGATTATTGTGAAAATGATGCTGGATGAAGCGATGAAAGATGAAAAAAATGTTTTTACCAGCTCTAATGATCCAGGGGATAAGATATTTAAATCGATGTATCGTGAAGAGTTATCGAATGCTAGTGCAGGAGGATTTGGGTTTTCTCAAATGCTTTTTGATCACCTTAGTCAAAAGGGTGTAAAAACAGAAAAATAGACTAAATTTTTAATGGATTTTGCCGATATGGTTTGTATACATCATAAACGGAAAACAAGGATTCACCATGATCTCAAGTGTGAACGGCTCACTCATTCGAGGAGCATACCAAGACCCATTACTGAAAAATAAAGAGCAGGAGAAATCCGTGCAATCTATTACGAAACAAGGTGACACAAGCCGAATCGAGGAGTTGAAAGCTTCCATCGAAAAAGGTGAATATCGTGTCGATATCGAATCATTAGCGAAGCGTATCGCGCAAGAGCTGACCTAAAGCATAAGGAGTTTATGATGTTGTCTTATCAATTACAAAGCGCTATCAAAGATCTCGAGTCACTTATCTTATTATCCAGAGAAGATATCGCTGATATTAAAGAGGCCAATCATAATCCGCAATTTGATCGTTTAGCGATTAAAGAAGAGAAAATTAAAAATTTTGAGCACAAAAAAGCGATGATTGACCGCGAAATTTCAAAATTGATGACACAACATCCTGCACGCCCTCTCTCTGAGCTTTTAGATAATGAACAACATCAACAACTCGATTCACTCAAAGAACATTTATCACAGCTTCGAGAAGTTAATCAACAATACGCAAAAATGGTTTTAAGTGTCGGCTCGTTTTACAATACCCTATTGGAGAGGGTTGTTCCGACGCAAATGGAGGGATATCAAAAAATAGCCTCTGCTGAATCTTCATTTTTGGAAGTGAGAGCATAATATGGCATCTATTTTTAACGCCTTGCATATCGGATACAGTGCACTAAATGCGGCACAAATAGGTATAGATACGACAGGTCATAACATCTCAAATGCGGAGACTGAAGGGTACAGCCGACAGCGCGTCGTTACCTCTGCAGCCTATCCGATTAGTATCGATCCGGGACAGCGTGGAAATGGGGTCCAGATTACCGAAATCGTTCGTGTCTTTGACTCTTTTGTGTTTAATCGCTATACCACAGCATCACAAAATAAAGAGTATTCGGATACGTTGAAAAAATCTCTCGAAGAGCTTTCGACTTATTTCCCAGAGATTGATGATATTGGTATTAAAAATGACATGCAAAACTATTTTGATATGTGGCAGTCATTGGCCAATAACCCGAGTAACAGTGCACTCAAAGTTGCTTTGGCGCAACAAGCACAAACGCTTTCTCAACATATTTCTGAAACTCGTTCACAAATCGCAGGTTTACAAAGTTCTCTAAACGAACAAATTAAAGTGAACATTAATGAAGTGAATCGAATTGCAGAGCAGATTGCCGGTCTTAATAAATCTATTAATGAAGAAGAAGCTGGTGGACTCGCTAATGCAAATGATTTACGCGATCAGAGAAGCCAGCTGGAGATGACACTTTCGAAACTCATTGGTTCAAAAGTATTGGTTGGACAAGTAGAGAGTCGGACTAATATTGACAGCAATATTGCCATCGAAGATGGGAGCTATACGATCCAAGTCGGAGGATTCAACCTCGTTGACGGTCATAGTTTTCACCCAATCGGCGTGGATACACTGGGAAATCAAAATGGTTACAATGATTTGTATTATGAGCGACAAGATGGGGTAAAAATTCCGTTTGCAAGTAATATCACGGGTGGAAAAGTAGGGGCTATGCTAGAGCTTCGCGGTTCTATAATCGGTGAGAACGGTGAGTTTGAAGATGGCTTTTTACAAGAGACAATAAATAATCTAGATACTCTTGCTCGCGGTATGATCGAAAGTACCAACAACCTCTATGCACAAAGTGCCACCTCTTCTATGCGCTCAAACAAAATGAGTTTTGATGCGACGGATGCATTGATGAATACGGATGAAAACTTTAATACCGGAAAATTCGATGTTATTGTCTATGATATTGATGGTCAAGAAGTTGCACGACGCTCTATTACTATTAATGACTTAACAATTATGTCGGGTGCTTCGGGTGGAATTGTTGATCAGATAAATGATTCTACGATTGATGATAATAATGATAATAATGCCTTGAACGATATCGATGATATGCTTGTTGCCGGATTTGCTTCGAATACATTTGAACTCAATCTCAAATCATCTTTTGCTTCTCAAGGATACTCGTTTGCGATCGAAGATAAAGGGACAAATTTTGCCGGTGTGACAGGAATTAACCGCTTTTTTGACGGTTATGATGCTAAAACAATAAATCTTAACACAGATTTAAAAAATAATCCAACTCTTATCAAAGGTCATAAATCACCGGCTAATGGGGATAATCAGACTGCACTTGATATGGTGGAGCTTCAATTTTCATCGATCAAGTTTAAAAGTGGAACAAAAACGGCTTCGGATACTTTGTATGGATATTATGACACATTGGTTACAAATGTCGGAACGAAGACCAATTCAGCAATTCTGAGTAATGATTCTATTACAGCACAATTCAATGCGGTGAAACAAGAGTATGATTCTGTCTCTAAAGTGAGTATTGATGAAGAGTTGGCGAATCTTATCCGTTACCAAACCTCATATGGAGCTGCGGCAAAAATCATTACGACAATCGATCAGATGATGACCACATTGCTCGGCATAAAGCAGTAATGCCTTATTTTAGTATTGCCGCTTTGCTCGCGGTAATCTCTTTTTCTTTTATCGGACCGTTTGTTTATACGGTCAATCCATTACAGTTAGATTCCACTGCTATTTTACTCTCTCCCTCCTGGGATCATTGGTTCGGTACGGATAGATTAGGACGTGATCTATTGGCACGTTTGATGGATGGGGGACAAGTGTCACTTTTAATCGGATTTTCGAGTGCCCTTATTTCGACTTTTATAGGGCTGCTCTATGGTGTAAGTGCAGCATTGTTGCGCGGTGGGTATGATAAGCTCTTTATTGTTGTAGTCGATCTATTTTTAACGTTTCCAACGTTGTTTTTACTCTTAACATTGGTCACTTATGTAAATGCGTCGATTTGGGTTTTAGTACTCATAATCTCGATTACAGGATGGATGGGGACGGCGCGGTTGATTCGTTCAGAGAGCTTTGCAATCGCTTCAAAGCCATATATACGGATACTCAACATAGCCCAAGTCCATCCTCTGAAAATAATGCTCAAATATTATACCCCGCTGTTGGCTCCGATTGTTTTGGTGAGTTTTACCTTTGGGGTAGGGGGGGCGATTTTGGCAGAATCAGGACTCTCGTTTTTGGGTCTTGGAATTGTTGCCCCGCAAATGAGTTGGGGGAGCATTCTCAGCGGTGGCAAAGAGGTGATCGATATCGCGTGGTGGGTAAGCTTTTTCCCAGGATTATTGATTTTTATCGTCACTTTTGCCCTAATGAATATCTCCAATGCCCTTCAAGCACACTGGAACCAAAAAGAGCTTAGATAATACGAGCCATTTCCAAGAGACTATCCGGGAAAGAAAAACGATTTTCCCGAAGAGCTTTCGAATTGATCAGAATAACCGGTGTACGCTCCATCTGAATGGAGAGTAAAAGACCGTCATCTCGAAGCTTATCGGCATCATAGAGAGCAGTGATTGCACCTGAAGATCCGACGGCATTGTGAACTTTTTTGAGTTGAGAGAGACTTGCTTTTAGTGCATAAATTAGATGGTAAGTGTTGGAAGTGTCAAGCCTATCGAACGGTTGTATGCTAACGACGAGAGGATGTCCGTTAACTCCACCGTTAAATTTTGACATCAAAAATTTTGCACATGATTCTGCAGTTTCCTCATCTTCTCTTTCATAGGCAATTAAAATTTTTAGAGGTGCTTTGCTATGGGTAAAAAGGCTTTTTTCGAGCATAGCGATTTTCGGAAGTAAAGAGAGATGCGTATTGAGCAAGAACGGATCATACGATGCGCTCCATCCGAGAGTATTTAACCAAAGTAATAATGTCAGTATGTATTTCAAAATGTTCCCCTTACGGTAACTAAATAGGTGCGTCCAACTGCAGGATAGTCATCGTTATAAGTTCCCTTTGGACTCGGATAAAGTTCTGTAGAATTGAAGATATTTTTGAGGGTCAATTGAACTTCACTGTGTAAACGAGGTAGCTTATAGCCGATCGAGGTATCTACGATACCGATGGATTTCATCTCACTTCGTGTATCGTCTGCCGCTCGCGGAGTAGCACTTTGCCATCGCCCGGCAAGAGAGGCGTACCAGTTTTGATTAAAGTTTTGAGTGATAAAACCGCGTGCCGTATCGGATGGAGCATTTGGCAATGTCACTCCATCGCCATCTTCTGCCCAGATATGGGTATAGGCGGCGTAAAACGAGGTATCGTCATAGCGTTTTCGCCATTCGGCTTCAACTCCTTGAATCAAACTTTTTGAGCCGTTGACATATTCATAACGCCCTGCGGAAGCGTTGTATTGCAAATAGATTTGATCATTGTTGGCAAGGCGGAATAGATTTAAAGAGAAAGTATGTTCCGATTCGAATTTATGGATGTATTGAGTCTCGTATGCTATGACGGTTTCTGGGCTAAGATCAGGATTACCCCAGCGAGCTCTGTTATTGAGAGTAAACATCTCTTGCCATGATGGGTTTCTATGGGCGCGGGAGATGGAAAATTTGAGCAGATTATCCGGATCGATTGTATACACGGTCGCAATACGCGGATCGATTTGCGTTGCTAACCCGTTGCGATGATCGAGTGTGAGGGAAGCGTAACCGATCAGATTGCTACTTAGAGTACGTTCGTAGGTGACGTAGGCCATTTGGTTGTTGAGCGAGCCGTCCGGATTGAAAAATGGGAGTGATGTCGAGTAGTCGGTCATTCCGCTTCCGCTGTCTCTATCGGTAGTGATGGTTTTTTCGGAGTGAGTATTGCTCCATGAGCCGCTGAGACCCATCGTTATGTCCCCTCCAAAAGCTGATCCGCTCAGCGTATTACTAATCTGATACGTTCGGATAAAGGCTTCGTGAATACCGTAGAAGCCGTCTAAATAAGTGACAACAACGGTTGGAGGCGTCAGTGATGGAAGGCGCAGCCCCGCCGGAGCGAGAAGCTGATGGCTGGTGAAGCTGTCTTGTGTCATTGCCGCTTGTATGGCTCCTGTAAAATCTCCCACTGTGTAGTGAGCTCCGATACCAAGATGCCATTGATCGACGTTGTAGTGATCTCCATCAGAAGCTAGGGCGAAATTGATCCCCCCCTCTGAGCCGTGTCGATACGAAGAAAATCGTCCGTCGGCAAAAAATGCACCTTTGCTAATGGAAGCAGATGCCATTGTTGCATCGGTAGAGGATGGGGCATTGCCTGAACGAGAAAGAGGTGCATTGGCAGCACCTAAAAGATTATTTGAAAGCCCGTCTTTTCCATAAGAGAGGGAGAGATCATCATGAACGGTATAGACATCTGCCGAGAAGGAAAAATCGTCATCTTTTATGGCAAATGAACCGCCAATTTTACCGGTACGATTGTTTCCGGCAGATGCAAACCAGCGACCGGTTTCACCAATAGGCATTTCGGTTTTATAGGTTGTAATGATAATCGATCCGGCATATCCGTAGTGACCGTTACTATAGCTACCCGGCCCTTTTACGACTTCAATCCGTTTGATCATATCGACTGGCATACTCAGATAGGCAGTATAGCCGTCGAAAAAGAGATCATTAATCTCAACACCGTCAATAACAAGCTTACTTTGTCCGTAAGCTACCGGATTGGAACCGCGAAAGACAGAATTGAAGAGGGAAAGGTTGTCGCTGGCGATATTAACGCCGGCTACCAAACTAAGGGCATCTTTAAGCGATGAGGCTCCGGCACGGGAGAGCTCTTCACCGTCAAAGACACTCATGACATAGGGAAGATAGTCGATATTGGCACGTTGTTCTTTGGCACTTTGAGCGATAGAATTGATGTCGCTCGTGAGAGCTGCAAGTAGGGTCGCATCATTTTTTGTTTCAGTTGCTAGAAGTGAAAAAGGAAGTGCCAATAATAGAGAAAGAGAGAAACGAGTTGTCATTAATATTCTTTCATCGAAAGTTAGTGTTATAGAATAAAAAAGGAGTATTTTCAAGAGCTTAATATGAAGAATATTAACGCTAAAAAAATAAATCATTTATTAGTTATATTATAGGTTAAAATCACATAATTTCAAATTAATATTCAGTTTTGTTTAATATAATAGTGAATAATAATACCCTGCTGAAGGTCTATAAATAATGAATCTTGCTAGGACTCGTCTTTCATACAAAATCGTAGGGTCATTGATTTTGATTTTCCTTTTGATTTTTATGTCGATTGGTGGAGTTGTCAGTATTGTTTTTGAAAATACAGTATTGGTTTCAGAAAAACAAAAAGCGGATTTGTTATTGCAAACCATTGAAAAACCGTTACAAATTGCTTTATATCTAAAATTTTATGACCAAATTTCGCAAAAAGTTTCTCCAGTCATATCAGTACCAGATGTTACAGAATTAGAGGTTCGTGATCAAAGTGGAACGAGACTTTATTTCTATACACACAGTAAAGAACATATAGAATCCAGACACAAAGCGGTATGTGTCACTCATACGATTAAAGAACCTACAACTGGACAGTCAATGGGATCAATTACACTGTATTACAGTGATCTTGCTTATGAAGAGACCAGAAAATCTATCCATAAAATTGTTTATGGGGTGTGGGCGAGTATTGCACTGATTTTTTTTGCGGCAGTCTGGTGGGTTCGCCATCTTTTATCACCACTCACACAGATAGCAAAAAAAGTCCGTTATTATAAGCCTGGGGATCAAATGGTTTTTGAAGATGACGGCAGCATCGAGATTGAGCAGATTGCTACCGCATTTAATGCAATGCAAAAAACGACTCAACTGTATCTAGAGCAAATGGAAACCATGAATACCTCTTTGGAAATAAAGGTCAATGAAAAAACCCGTGAATTGGAAAATCAATATTACATTGATCGGCTGACAGGATTGCCAAATCGTTATAGACTTCAAGAATTGTTGTTTAAAGGGGGGATTTCAGCTCTGGCAATTGTCAATATAGACGATTTTAAAGAAATTAATGATTTTTTTGGAATTTCAATCGGCGATGAAATGCTTGTACAGACAGGTAAATGGCTGAATGAGTTATCGGGAGCATGTTATCGTTTAGGGGGAGATGAATTCGCTTTGGTATTCACCAAGTTATTTGATCAAAACGAATTGGAACATCGTTTAAACATGCTTACGAAATTTTTAGACGAAAAGACATTTCTGGTTAAAGAAGAGAGCTTGAATATCAGAATAACCATCGGTGTTGCAATTGGACATGAAAAAGTTCTGACACGGGCAGATATCGCTTTGCATCATGCTAAAGCAAATAAGAAGCCTATAGCGTTTTACAATGAGGAGGAAGGAGTTGAAGAACAGTATCGATCAAACCTGATGATGGCATCAGATGTCCGCAGAGCGCTGTTTGAACATCGTATTATTTGCCACTATCAGCCTATATTGAACTTGAATACGGGGACGATCGATAAATATGAAACTTTGGTGCGGATGATTGATGATGAAGGAAATATTATTCCTCCTCTGAAGTTTTTATCGATTGCAAAACAAACGAAACTTTATCCGAGGATTACTCTTGAAGTAGTCTATCAAGCTTGTACCCTCTTCGCTTCACGCAAGGAAGAGTTTTCCATTAATTTATCGGACAGTGATATTCGTAATCCGCATACAGTGAGTGAAATTATTAAAACGATTACCGAAACTGGAACGGCAGGTCGGGTTGTATTTGAAATTTTGGAATCCGAAGGGATTGAGAGTTATGATGAAGTGACGCAGTTTATCGCACAAGTGAAAGCTTTGGGGGCAAAAATAGCGATTGATGACTTTGGAACAGGATATTCTAATTTTGAAAACATACTAAAATTGAGCGTAGATTACATTAAGATCGACGGCTCGTTGATACGAGAAATTGCTGGAAATCCTCGTCACCACATTATTGTTGAAACGATTATTGATTTTGCTAAGAAAATTGATGCGAAAACGATTGCAGAATTCGTATCGGATGAGGTGATTTATAACACAATTAAAGAATTGGGAGTCGATTATTCACAAGGTTATTTTACCGGTAAACCGGAATCACTATCGTAATATCCGGTTCCAAATAAAAATAGTTTTAGCGCAGTACATGTCCGACGAATTTAGACATATTACCTAAAATTTTACCACCGCGTCGGAATCCTAAGCCGCACGCCTCGTAGGCGAAGAAAACTCCTGCTTGGTAGCTGTTGCCATCCACATCTTTCGGAAACTCGACATACTCTTGATAAATCGGTTTGAAATTGCCATACGGGCCATCATTCTCTTCGATCACAGCGCCTGAAGTATCCATAATGCGTATGTTGGCACCTTCACGTCCGAACATCCGTTTCTCAACGTGTGTTACACCTTTGAGTGGCTCGAAGGAGGTTTTGAGAAGATACGGCGAATCAGGGAATAGATCGCAAAGTATTTTCATCATCCCTTTGGATTGAAACAACAGGGTATAAGCGGGGTTGAGAATGATTGCTTTTTGGTTATTCATGATGGTTGCGAGCTGTGTTGCGAGTTCAGGTTCTTCGATCGCGATATCTTCCCACGGGTAGAGTTTGAACCAATACTCATACGGCTCTTCGTTAGCGTCATAAATGCCCTCGTCGTCGAATTTGACACCGCCTAGAGGTTCAAATCCGCTCTCAAATCCTGCATCGATCGCCATTTGCTGAAGCAATCGTACCGTTTGCTCTTCTTCGATATTACCGCTGATAGAGCTGAAAAGAATTTTCCATCCATCGTAATGTTTTTCAAACAGTTCAGGATCATCGAAAAGGGTAACGAGACGGCGGAAATTATCGCTGATTGCTTCATATAGGTTATTAAACTGACGCTCTTCATCCATGCCGTTGTGTTTGAGCAATGCCCACTGTAATATCGCAGTTTCGAAAAGTGCAGTTGGAGTATCAGCATTGAATTCGATCAGTTTGATTGGAGCCCCGCCGATCCCGCCTGCGAGATCAAATCGTCCGTAGAGATGCCAGTGAACATCGTTCTCCCAGCTTTTTTTGATCGGCTCAATAAGATTAAATGGGATCCCCAGATCAAAAAAGAGATTATTGTCGATAACGTGTTGAGCGGCAGTCGCATACATATCGTAGAGCTCATTGACCGCTTCGTAGTAAGCTTCGGCTTCGGCATCGCTGACAACTACCAGTTCGTTCGCAACATATTTGCTTTGATCGCTGTCGGTATGCCATCCGAATCCGAATTGCTCTAAGGTGCGATCATCAATAGGTTTGATGGTTTGAAGGGATACCATCTTCATCCTCCGAAACTACTGCTAGATGTTGTACTTTTAGAAGCAGAATTGCCAAAATAGCTTTTTTTCTGTGTATTGGAGGTAGCACTGTTGTTCATACCGCTTGCCGAACGGTGGTATGCTGATCGATTTGAGGCATCTTGATGTCTTTGAACATTTTTATTATTCATTAACGCATTTCCGATCATATTTCCCAGCAATGCACCCCCTGCGGCTGCGAGGATTGTTCCGGCAAGTCCCATCCCCTCACCTTGAGGTTCGGCATTGAGCTCGGATTGCCCCGCTTCCATTTTTTTGTACTCTTGATCGGCGAGTTCTTTCATCTCCGCTTCGCTCATCACCCGCTCATGTACGGTACCGTTCTCATCGGTCTCTTTGATGATGGCACGGCTAGGACCTGTTGTCGGCATCTCTTCGACGATTACGTATTTCCCGCTACTGAGCTGTTCGACAACGAGGAATTTATTTTGTCCCTCGGCTTGCTCGGTTGAGGCTTGCTCTTCCGGTGCGCTTTGGCATCCGCTTAAGGCACTGAGGACGACGAGTCCCATGGTTCCCATCATGATATGTTTTGCAGAGGTGAAATGTTTCATGGTAAATTTCCTATCGTAATTGTTTTAAGTGGGTGGTATTCATTAAAAAGATTTTTGAGGCGCTTTGTTCATGTAGACCACGGTGATCTTCCACGATTACATCGCTGATGGTGCGACAAAAGGTGCTATCAAAGTTTTTTCCACTCTCATTCGCAGAGGTAGAATAGAGCCATCCATAAGGTTTGATGAGACGAGCGTGTTCTGTGTCACATACATAACGGAACGCTTGGTTTTTGACAACAAAAGTCGTTTTGGTGCTATGACGGACACGCTGTCGGTGGAGCAGGGGAATACGAATGTCGTGACGTAAAACTTTTAGCTCTGCGTAGACTTTTAAAAAAGGTTTATTACCTGCGCGCCCTTTGATCTCACCTAAACGTTTTGCGTCTTGAGAGAGAAAACCGACAGTTGTGTCGGTTTGGGCGAGAAGGACTTTATTCATAATTTAGGAGAGTAGATAATCTTGGATCGCGTGCGGTTCCATCCAACTATCATCGCCCATGTGCCCCATTGCTTCGATAGCAGCACGTGCGGCACTGAGCGTCGTAAAATATGGAGTTCCCATACGCAATACGATTTGACGGATTTGCTCAGCATCTTTTTTTGATGTTTTGTTATCAGAGGTATTGATCGCGAGAGAAATCTCTCCATTTTTCATAACATCTTCGATATTAGGGCGACCCTCAGAGATTTTTAGTACCTCTTCACACGGAATTCCTGAAGCTTCAATCACTTTTTGCGTACCGCGTGTTGCGACGAGTTTAAACCCTTGGTTGTGGAGTCCACGTGCAATTTCAGGAGCATGAACTTTATCGGTTTCGATAAACGATAGGAAACAGGTTCCTGATGTCGGGATCTTATTTCCGGCAGCCAACTGGCTTTTTGCAAAGCTTACACCGAAATTTTGGCTGATACCCATAACCTCACCCGTAGATTTCATCTCTGGAGAGAGGACCAAATCGGCACCGTAGAGTTTGTTGAAAGGGAATACCGCTTCTTTGATGGCTACATGCCCTTTGAGACGTGGTTTTAGCAATCCGTCTGCTTCCATAACGATGTTGTAGTTATCATAAAAAGCGAGGGCATTACGGAGTGTATCACCGAGCATAACACGGGTAGCCACTTTTGCCAGAGGCATACCGGTCGCTTTAGAGACAAACGGTACGGTTCGCGATGCACGAGGATTTACTTCGATGAGGTAAACCTCATTTTGATAGATCGCGTATTGGATATTGAGCAAACCGATAACGCCGAGACCCAAAGCGATTTTCTTCGTTTGTTGCTCTACCTGAGCCTGAATATCTGCACTGAGGCTGACCGGAGGGAGTGAACAAGCACTGTCTCCTGAGTGAATACCTGCCTCTTCGATATGTTGCATAACAGAGCCGATATACACCTCGGTTCCGTCACTGATCGCATCGACATCCAGCTCAACCGCTTGGTCAAGGAACTTGTCAACCAAAACCGGAGAGTCGTTGCTCACCGATACCGCTACATCCATGTAGGTACGAAGCTCCTCTTCATTGTAGACGATACGCATAGCACGTCCACCCAGAACATATGATGGACGTACGAGAACAGGGTATCCCAGTCTATTAGCAATCTCGAAAGCCCCCTCTTTGGTCATGGAGAGACCATTTTCAGGCTGTTTTAACCCTTTTTCGACCACGAATGCCGAGAACTTTTCACGGTTTTCC
>CAZKJU010000039.1:0-1336 GCA_964553185.1 uncultured Sulfuricurvum sp. | reverse complement strand
CGCGATTTTAGCACCGATTTCATGGAGACCATTCGCGAGTTTGAGAGGAGTTTGTCCCCCAAAATGGACAATGATCCCATCCGGCTGCTCCGCTTCGACGATAGAGCGGACATGTTCGAAATCGATCGGTTCGAAATAAAGGACATCCGACGTATCGTAGTCTGTAGAGACAGTTTCAGGGTTACAGTTGACCATGATCGTCTCGATTCCCATCTCTTTGAGGGCAAACGAGGCGTGGACACAGCAGTAGTCGAACTCAATCCCCTGACCGATGCGGTTTGGTCCTCCGCCGAGAATCATCACTTTTTTCTTATCACTTTGACGCGGTGCTTGGGTTCCAAGACGAGTGATGTTGGTCGTAGAGTAGAGATACGGTGTCAATGAACCGAACTCTGCCGCACAGGTATCGACTTCGTTGTATTCGAATGCGATTGAGAGGGCTTTACGAGCAGTATAAACATCATTTTCTTTGGCACTTCCGCCGTTTTGAGAGATCAATTTGGCGATCATTTTGTCGGAGAACCCTTCGGTTTTAAGGCGGCGAAGCTGATTCTCATCACTGAGGGTTGCTGTAGTGATGGTTTTTTCTTGAGCGATGATCTCTTCGATTTGGGTTAGGAACCACGGATCGATTTTGGAGAGCTCGAAAATTTCAGCTTTTGAGAGTCCCATACGGAAACCCTGCCCCACATAGAGGATACGCTCCGCATTTGGGCGGCGAATTTCGTGTTTGACAAACTCTAAGTCTGCATCGATAGGATCAAAACCGCAAAGGCCCGTTTCGAGAGAGCAGAGTGCTTTTTGAACCGACTCTTTGAAGGTTCGTCCGATTGCCATCGCCTCACCTACCGATTTCATACTGGTGGTGAGGGTTGATTCCGCTTCAGGGAATTTCTCAAACGTAAAACGAGGTACTTTGGTCACGATATAGTCGATAACCGGTTCAAACGCCGCCGGAGTTCCGGTAATGTCGTTGGTGATCTCATCGAGGGTAAATCCGACGGCAAGTAATGTTGCTACTTTCGCGATTGGATATCCGGTTGCTTTGGATGCAAGTGCCGATGAGCGGGATACACGCGGGTTCATTTCGATAACGATCATACGACCTGTTTTAGGATTTACAGAAAATTGGACGTTTGACCCTCCTGTATCGACACCAATTTCACGAAGAATCGCAAACGATGCATCACGCATACGTTGGTACTCTTTGTCGGTCAATGTCAAAGCAGGGGCAACAGTGATGGAGTCTCCTGTATGAACGCCCATAGGGTCGAAGTTTTCGATGGAGCAGACGATGATACAGTTGTCTGCTTTGTCGCGGATAACTTCCATTTCA
>CAZKJU010000038.1:0-19260 GCA_964553185.1 uncultured Sulfuricurvum sp. | reverse complement strand
TATCCCCTTCGTGCTCGATAATGTCCATCTTATCTTGATTGGGGTTTTTGTCACTCTGTTGTCCTTCCCCCTCATCGCTCTCACGATAGAGGGCATGGTACACCTCTTCAACACTTTTGTCGCGAAACGATTCGAGGACAATCGCCTCTTCATCTGCCTCTCCTACCCGCTGAAAATCGCTGAGTAGCAATCCGATCACAATGTCGGATGCACGATTCCATGTCGGTTTCTCCCGCCCTTTCATTCTGAACGGATGTTTGAGGAGGATATGGAGCAGTACATGGGCATAGAGGTACTTTAGCCGCGCATCATCGTACCCCAGCATTTTCGTCTCATCGACACGGATACTCACCCCGTCTGTTTCAAACAGCATGTGTGGATTGGTTTGGTATTTATGAGGGATTGAGAGGGCGAGAACGCTTAAAAATGGGTGATCAAAGAGAAACTGAACCCTAATCTTCTCCAGTCGATCACTAAAGGATATAGTCGCCATAGCGCTCAATCCATCCGTCAAATTCAGCACACTCGGCGATTGAGGCATCTTTGACGATGGCATCTTTGATCAGCATCACCCCAAACTCGGTCGGCAAACTTTGCGCAAATCCAAACAGATGTTTGGATGCTTCCTCGCCGCCACGATAGAGTTCCACCATTGCCGATACCAGAGCGTATAGCAGTGCCGGTTCGCTTTTATCGACACTCGGATACTCACCGCGATAGATCGCCTGCACGTCGGGGAGTTTTTCGTAGACTTTCACATACGAGAGAAACTCGATCCCTGCACCATAGCCGATAAGCCCATAGATGATCGGGGCGATACGAGAAGTATCTTCAGAGCTTTTGAGAACATTGGAAAGCATATGATAACTGCGCGGTGTCGCAAATGCGGGGTTAGCATCATCTTCGCTGACACTCTCAGAAGTGAGGAGATCGGGACGGAATCCTAAAAACCCGATCACAAACGAGTGCAATCCCTCACGGATCGCGAAGAGTTTGAAATCCTCGAATCGTGCCTCGACGCTCAGATGTACCATTCGGTTCGCCAACGGTGTCGGAAGACGAAACACAACCCCTCGATCCGATATCCGATTCCCCGCACAGATGATACGCCAACCGTGTGGCAGTTCATACTCTCCCATTTTGCGGTTCAGTACCAGTTGGTAAATCGCTGCCTGTACTGACGGAGGCGCGGAGTTGAGTTCATCGAGAAAGAGTATCCCTGAGCTTTCAGTATCTTTTGGGAAAAACACGGGCGGCATCCACACCGTTTGCTCATCGCGTATCGCGGGGACACCGCGTAAATCGACGGGATCCATCTGAGAAAGGCGGACATCGACGAGTTCGAGGTTATGTTTTTTCGCTACCTCGGCGACGATGTACGATTTTCCGATTCCGGGGCTTCCGTGGATAAAGACGGGTATATCCGCACCGATGAGGGTATCGAGATGTGTGTAGAGTTCTGTGGTGGTAATCGATGGGGTTTTCACGCACTTGCCTCCGCGATCAAGCAGGTAAAGCAGTGCTCTTGGTCATTGCAGGTTGCACAAGCAGGAGCCACTTTTCCGATTGCATCGTAGAGGAACTTTTTCCAGAGTTTATCTTTGGGCTTCATCTGAGCTAATCTGGGAAAATATTTACCCATGTATTGCCCCATTTCAATACGGTTTTTGAATCCGAGGTCTTGGTAGAGATGGTTCATCTCTAACGATTTTTTGGCGATGAGAGGTGCGATGATATAACGTGCTTCATCATCAATCGCGTATTTTTTGAGATAGTTTTCAATCTCTGTACGCATAACATCCAGTTCGTTCATGATATAAACCTCACTCACCCGTCATCCTCGGACTCAAGGAAACATCGCTTCGCGAGCGGTACCCTTGTTTTGATCCGGGGATCCATCTTAAAAAAAAAGCTGGATTCCCGCCTTCGCGGGAATGACAGAAAATATAAAAACTAACATGCAATTCTTAGTCTAGATACTCATCTCAATCATTTTTCCCATCGCGATCTCCGAGGCTTCTCGACCAAATGCGACACATGCTTCGAGTTCTTCCTCTGTCGGAATCAGTTTCACTTTGAGCGGTTTAAGAGGGAGACGAAATTTGAGCCCTTTTAGCCGTTCATGGAGCATTTCCGGAGCTTCTCCCGTCCAACCGTACGATCCGAATGTCGCACCGATTTTTCCGGTACGTTCCAAATACGCCATACACGAGAGCAAATCCCACGCCGGTTTAACCGCATCGCCGTTGATCGTCGGAGAACCGATCAAAATTGCATCAGACTCTTCAAGGAGGGTAATCATATTGGGCTCATCGAGGGATGCAAGATCGTACATACTCGCCCGTATCCCCTCCACACTGTCCGCACCCTCGGTAATTTTTTCCGCCATTTTGTGGGTATTGTCATAACTGGAGATGTAAAAAACGGAGAGCATTTTGGTATTGAACTCATTTTTACGAAACCGTGCTTCCGAACTCCATTGAGCGTATTTGTCTATATAACTCTGAGGATTGCTCCGTAAAATCGGTCCATGCAGCGGTGCGATCAGGTCAATATCAAACGCTTCATAAAGGTTAAGTGCCTGAAGAACAAAGGGCTTAAACGGACGCATAATATGGTCATAATAGTAGTGAAATGCATACGAAAAATCGCCTACCAAATCATCAAATAAGCGCTCATCATAATAGTGGCTTCCAAAAACATCGCCACTAAAAAGGAGTTTCTCTTCGTGCAGGTAACTGCTCATCGTATCGGGCCAGTGTAAAAACGGCGTCATGATAAACTCAATGGTTTTGTTTCCCAAAGAGATGATTTTCCCCGCTGTTGCGATCTCATAGGGGATGTCGGTTTTTATAATCCCTTTAAGCATCATCACCGCGCGCCCTGAGATGATGAGTTTCGCATTCGGAGCACGCTCCATCAGCTCGATCAATGCACCGGAATGATCGGGTTCAAGATGATGCAACACGATGTATTTGATCTCATCATAATCACATACCCTCTCAAGCCGTGCAAAAAAATCGTCACTAAACTCTTTTTTTACCGTATCCATGACGGCTACCCCCTCGCTTCCGCGAACGATATAGCTGTTGTACGAACTGCCGTTTGCCGTTTTCATAATGATGTCAAAAGTACGGATTTTTGGGTCAAAGGCGCCTGTGAAAAAGACGTCGGGTTTAATTTCGACGATTGCGGGGAGCATTAGCATCCTTGTAGAATCTTTTATTAACTTTATGCATAAATCATTCTACAAGCATACTCTTCGGACTCTGTAAAACTCTAATCTAAGCTATAATTCGCATAATAAAAGAGAATAACCTTTGTAACCGAGGAAGAACCATTGCCGACAAATGAATTGATTCTAAAAGCTCAACAATACGTGAGCGGCCTACTAATCGAAGCATTTCACCACAGCGATAAAGAAAATGCGATTGTCGTGTACGACACACGATGTCTGATAGCGACAATTTTGATGGAAGGATACAAACGCGCTCTACCCCATGCTCAGATGATTGATTTCGATGCACATGAGCCACAAGAGGTTCGATCATTGTTAGAGGCACTAAACCCCTCTGATTTGGTCGTTTTGATCCAATCGACCAATTTTCGCCTTGATGCGTTTCGCCTCCGAGTCGAACTGTTCAAACTCAAACTCAAAGTGATCGAACACCCGCACCTCAGCCGTATGTCGGACGACGAAGCATCCTATTTCATCGATTCACTAGAATACGACAAAGAGTACTACCGCCCACTCGGTCGTGCCCTACAAGCCAAAATAGGCACTGCACCGATGGGGATACTCGACAGCGGCGGAGAGTTGTTGATCTACGGCTCTCCCTTCGAACCTGCCAAAGTCAACATCGGAGATTACACGGGGCTAGCGAATTGGGGCGGACAATTCCCGCTGGGGGAAGTGTTTACCGAAGCGCAAAACCTCAGAGCAGTTCACGGACGGGTAAAAATCTATTGTTTCGGGGATGTCACCTACAAAATCAATACACCTGAAATCCCCATCACCCTGATCGTCGAAGAGGGGCAAGTGGTCGCGTGTGAAAACTCTACCCCTGCATTTGATCTAATATTATCTAATATACGAAGAGACGAGGGGACTGTTTGGATACGAGAACTCGGTTTCGGACTCAACCGAGCCTTTAGCAAAACACGCACCGTTGCCGATACGGGAACTTATGAGCGTATGTGCGGAGTTCATTTCTCACTGGGAGCAAAACACGGTACTTACGGCAAACCGGGCTTTAAACGTCGAGACGGACTGTATCACGTCGATGTCTTCGCTGATACCCATACGTTCTCACTCGGAGATGAAGTGATCTATCGAGACGGGGCGTTTGTGATTTAATTCACCCGCAGTTTCGTCCGTCCCGTAAAGAGTTTCAAAAAGTCATAAATATCGCTCAGAAAAAAAGCGCGGGTGTCCTGATGCTCGAATCGCTGAAGCCACGCACGTTCTTGGTTTAGTATCCCACGGCACGGCACTACAAACTCTTCACGCGGTAACAAAGGTTTGAGGATACCGCAATCATTGATGGCATGAACTACCGCATCAAACAACTCATCGAGACGATCATCCTCATCGTAGTGGTAGAGCTTACCATCCATTTTGTAAAAACGGTAGATTCCCAATATCTCGTGTGCTTTATCGACTTCACTCATACTACTATTCCTTTGTACGGCATTGCGTGAGCAGTAGCTACCGCCTCGTTGGTGACATCACCGTCATACGTGTTTAATGCACAGGCATACAATTCTTCTTTTAACAGAGTCGGAAGCGGTGTAGAAGCGATTTTAATCGCGTAAGGGAGTGTCGCGTTGGTCAATGCCACCGTCGAAGTGCGCGGATACATCCCAGGCATATTGGCGACACAGTAGTGAACTATACCGTCTACTTCAAACGTCGGATGAGAATGGGTCGTCGGATGAGAGGTCTCGAAACATCCCCCCTGATCAATGGATATATCGACCATGACAGAGCCCTTTTTCATCAGAGAGAGCATATCACGGGTAATAAGTTTCGGTGCTTTTGCACCTGGGAGCAATACCGTTCCGATAATCAAATCGGCTGTTTTTATATTATTTAATATACTATCATGTGTGGAGTAGATCATACTCACGTTTGAGGGCATAACATCACGCAAATAGGTGAGCCGCTCCGTGTTAATATCCATCATCACCACCTCAGCACCCAGCCCTGCCGCCGCGTCCGCCGCCGATTTACCGGCTACTCCTGCTCCGAGAACCAGAACACGGTTACGTTCAACCCCAACCGCACCGCCGAGCAACTTTCCGCTTCCCCCATTGTAACGACCCAAATGAACCGCTCCAAACAAGGTCGCCATCCGCCCTGCAATCTCACTCATCGGTTCCAGTAACGGTAACCGTCGGTTGAGTCGAAACGTCTCATACGCCAATGCTGTGATTTTTTTCTCACACAGCACTTCGGTGAGCCGCTTATCCGCTGCAAGATGAAGATACGTAAATAGGATTTGTCCCTCACGTAAGCGGTTGTATTCAACCTCGATCGGCTCTTTCACCTTGACGATCATCTCAGCACCCGTATAGACATCCTCAGCACTGTCGAGTATGACTGCCCCTGCATCGCTGTAAAGAGAATCTTCAAATCCGCTTCCCACTCCTGCATTTTGTTCAATGAACACACTGTGCCCTGCTTTTATACACTCCATAACCCCTGATGGGGTCATACCGACACGAAACTCGTCTGTTTTAATCTCTTTTGGTACTCCGATAATCATACTTTTCCCCCTATTGCCACCGCGTATAGCAGCGCTCTTTCCGAGTAGCATGAAGCTTCTTCATCATAAAAAGCTCCGATACCGCTACACGTCACATTGTGATGTTCACACGTTCTATAGAGCTCTTGTGCATAGATTCCCGCTTCGATATGGGTTTGGGCACAAAAATGCTCTGCATGGATTAATACTACCATATTTGATCCTGAAATAAAACGCTGATCTAAAAGCAGATGAACTATTTCAGAATTAAAATTTCCACTCACGGCACATTTCCCGTTACGATACTTCCCTATTTGCATAGAGTGTGCCTGCAAAACAAACACGATGATCTCCAATGATGATGGTGCTGCTATCGAGATGAGTTGTTGGAGTGTAGCATCATTCATGGTATGGGGGTTAAACTCCCGTGCACTTCGGCGGGATCTGTTGAGAAATACAAAATCTTCATACATCAACGTATCGGGTATCTCATTATATGCGGGCGTTGTTTTAAGCGGTTCGATAAGTGTGTTTAGGTATTCGGTGTAATCGGTCGGTTGGACGTGCATCAAAGGAGTGGTTATAGGCTTAACAGCACGTTCACTCATCTCTCCAACTCCATAAATAGCCCCGATCACCTCATCCTCTCCCATCCCCATGAGCGTATTAAGATGTTCGCTGTGTGACATTTTTGTCAAAGATAGCCCAAAATGTCGTACGGAAGCCGCAAGCGCATCGATTTGATGCCCCAGATCGAGATAGAGATAACGCCACGCGCGCACGCCGTATTTCCATGAGGATCGAAACGGCACAAGCGAGATCATCACGACCACTCCGCTAAAACGTTTATCTAACCCTACATGGGGCTCAATCCCCTCCCCACCGATCTCTCGAATCATCACCAACTCTTCGTTTAAAACATCATAGTGATAAATCCCGCTGAGCAACCCTGCTATATTTCGGATTTGAACATAGATTTCGATTGGATGGAGATTTCCGGCAGAGGGGACATTGAGTCGGCGGTAGGGCTTATGAGAAATGATATGTTCATCCGTAATACAGCGTGTTTGGGCGAGCCATTCTAACGAGGGGTGTTCGCTTAGCTTCACGCGATAGCAAAAGTGAGGATAGTGTTTAAAAGAGCTGGGTTGCGTCTCCCAATCCAAAAAAGTTTGTTTAGACGCAACCCACTCACGGGTTAAGAGGGTTTGTTCACGCACTACGCAGTTGATTAAAGACGTCGCGATTGGTAGCCAGTTCCAGTGCACTAAACCCGTCTTCGTTTTGGAGTTTTGTATCGGCTCCTAAACTCAACAGCATCTTGACACACTCCAAACGTGAAGCGGAAGCGGCATACATAAGAGCCGTTGTCCCCTCTTCGTTGGTATCATTGATATCAGCACCCGCTTCAACCAACAAACGGATCACTTCTGTCGATGCCGCGTAACAGGCATTAAAAAGCACCCCGTTAAAATCATCATTAATCGCGTACAAATCGGCACCCGCTTCGATGAGTCGAGAGACCATCATCGCATTACCCTCTAACGCTGCTAAGAGTAATGGGGTATTGCCATTGAATCCGCTATATTCCAAATCATCGGGATGGAATCCACGTTCATTGAGCCATGTAATGTATTGTTCGACCATCTGAGATCCTTTTTTACACGCCCATCCAGTTTTCGTGGTCGTGCCCTTTTTTCTTGAAATTCGCCGCTTTATCAACCGCTTCGATACATTTATCATAATCGACTTCATCGGTGATCTCAGGGACAACTTCAACATAACTGATCATCCCCTCTTGATCGATGACGAATACCGCACGCGCAAGACGATCTTTTAGTTTTCCCTCAGGGATAAGAATTCCGAATTTTTTAGCAAAATCACGATTGGTATCGATCACGACATCCGCCGAATCAATCCCTTCACGTGTGACAAAATCGTTGACAAATGAGGCATCATCGGTGGTAATCATCACGGTTTTAAGCTTTTTGAATTGTTTGATAAGGTCATTAAATTTCTTAGCACCCAACGAACATACTTCGGTTTTCAATGAAGGAATTGCAATAAGCAATTGAGCGGTCGGAGCAATCATTCCGATAACATTTTGACTCCCGTCTAAATTGCTAACACGAGCAGCCGGCGCTTCGCGCCAAATAGTCATCTCTTTTCCCTCTAGAGGGGTCGGTGTTCCGTGAACGGTAATTTGCATAGGTTCTCCTTATTGGATCATTTTTGCTTATAGTGCAAAATCAGTTCTACAAACTGCCTATTTTTTATCCACATGAATACTGGTTCATTGTCGCGTTTTGTACTACAATTACTGTATAACTTATAAAAAAGATAATGCAATGATGACCTATGAAGCCAATATTCCTAATCGTGAAGAGTGCCAGACCTGTGCGTTGACCTTTGCGTACAAAGAGATCAATCTACTTTATGAAGTCGCGGTCATGCTTACCAGTACAACGGAGATCACCGTCAGTATTGAAAAAGCGATGCGGCGGCTAAAACAGCACGGCTATTTGGAACGCTGTGCCCTCTTCCGTAAAAAAGAGGATCTCAATGAGCTCGAACTTTTAGCATCGATCGATTTAGAACCCTACCAAAAAAAAGTAGCAACCTATCGTTTTGGCGAAGGGGCTACAGGATTGGCAGCTAAAAGCCGCGAACCGATCGTCATAGAAAATATCCACAATAACATCAACTATCTCAACAAAATGGGTAATATCTCGACGCAAATGGTTTCCTATGTCGCAGTACCCCTCCTTCAAGATGAAGAGGTAATTGGTGTCATCTCCGCCAATATCGGGAAAAGCAGCCCTCTCAACTTCGACGAAATTGTCCGTATGTTGACCATCGTCGGTTCACTTTTTGTCGGATCACTCAAAGTACAGCAAAAACTCACCGAAGAGAAAGAGTCTCTCACTGAACTCAAAACTTACTATAAAGAAGAGACACAAAAAGATTATAAATTTGAAAACATTGTCGGACGATCTACACGAATGCAACAAGTGTTCGGGATGATCAATACCGTAGCCCCGACCGATGCGACGATTTTGATCCGTGGTGAAACCGGAACGGGTAAAGAGCTTATCGCAACTGCGGTTCATAATCTAAGCAAACGTCAAAACGGCCCTTTGATCAAACTCAACTGTGCCGCCATCAGTGAAACACTCCTCGAATCCGAACTCTTCGGACATGAAAAAGGGGCATTTACCGATGCTAGAGAGATGCGTAAAGGGCGATTTGAACTGGCGGATGGCGGAACACTGTTTCTCGATGAGATCGGAGACATTACTCCGGCTCTCCAAGTCAAACTCCTCCGTATTTTGCAAGAGCAGGAGTTTGAACGGGTAGGTGGGAATAAAACAATCAAAACCAACGTCCGCCTCGTCGCCGCAACCAACCGTAATCTTGAAGAGATGGTACGTAAGGGAGAATTCCGAGAAGACCTCTTTTACCGTCTCAATGTTATTCCAATCAACCTTCCGCCGCTTCGTGAACGGTATGAAGACGTGAAACTCCTCATCGAACACTATTTGGGTCGTTTTATGAAAGAGCACCGCAAAACTATGCATATCTCTAAACCGGCCATGGAGCTGTTACTCGATTATCCGTGGCCGGGAAATATCCGAGAACTCCAAAATACGATGGAGCGTATCGTTCTTATCTGTCCTGACGGGGAGATTCAGCCGGAGATGCTGGCCCATGTTTTACCGTTTAATTATCAAAAGCTTTACATGCAGCCAGAGCCAACGATTCAAATGCAACCGATAGTTACCACCAGTAATCCGATTCCGACAGCAGTACCCTCATCAACAGGGCCGGTGACACGTAAAAGCCTCCAAGAGCTGGAAAAAGAATCAATCATCCAAGCGTTGATCGATTCTCACGGTATTCAGACTAAAGCGGCGCGAGCTTTGGGGATGAGTGCACGACAAATCGGTTATAAAATCAAACAATACGAGATTGAGCTCTAAAGACTTTCCATCCGAATAGTGTTTTTTCCCTCTTCTTTAGCACGATAGAGAGCTTTGTCTGCTCTATCTATAACTACTTCCAAGGTTTCTCCCGATTGTACTGAGGTGAGGCCAAAACTGCATGTTAAATGCGCGATACTTCGAAATGGATGTTCATCAATCCGCTTACGAATCTGTTCAGCTATTTTCATCACCGCTATCGGATCGGAATATCGGAGCAAAATAGCAAACTCCTCTCCACCCCAACGTACAAAAAGATCGGATTTACGGATTGAAGATGCCACCAATGTGGTGAGCTCTTTGAGAACTAAATCACCAATATTATGGCCATACGTATCATTAATCGCTTTAAAGCCATCAATATCAAACATCAGTAAAAATAACGTTACACCATACCGCTCTTCGAGGCTTTTATGCGCTTGAAAAACCTCTTCTAGCAATCGCCGATTTCCGATTCCTGTTAACGCATCGGTGGTTGCCATTTTTAACAACCCTTTTTTCCCTTCTGTGACCATCCCCATAAGAGAGTGAAGCATATTGTATTCATGTTTGATAAAAGGGGTTAATTGGTTGTAACAAATAGAGAGTAAATGGCGTTGATCCATCACCCCCACCACCTCATCCACATGCTGAACAACAATTTTATCAAACTGCATAGTTTTCATCTCATCAAGAACTTCCGCGATGCTCATCGTAGAATGAAAAGTCTTCAAGGGAGCCGTCATAAATGTTTTGACCGGCAACATTAAATTCTCTAAATCTCCTAAAACCCTCACCATATCTTTGAGTGTCAGAATACCCACCGCCAATGCTTGTTGTGTGATAATCACAGCATCAGCCGTGTAGGATGTAAAATGATCAAATACCTCTTGCATCAGAGTATCCACATCAAATGACCGTACATTATTTTCGCGGGTAAAAAGCTTACCGATCGGTGTCGAATGTGTTAGTGCCAATGCATTTACAATCACATCTTCCCCTTAGATCGTATTTTCAATATTGCAGTGATACAAAAAATGCATTAAAGCGGGAGCTTGGTTTTTCAATATTTGAATATCCTGAAAATACTGCTTCAGCGGTACTCCGTAAAGACGTTTAAAATCATTCAAAAAATGGGATTGATCATAATAACCGTTTTCTCGAACACTCATCGAATCGTAATTATTTTCATACAAAGATTGAATCATTTTTTTACGCTTTATTGTAATAATGTACGTAGAGAGGTTGATTCCAAGGTATTTTTTAAAATAACGGCGCAATGAGCTCTCAGATATCCCAAAATGGTGTGCAACCTCTTTTGTTGCATTTGTCGGAAGTTGTGCGAAGTTAGCGTTCACATACCGGATAATCTCACGCGTCATGGCATACGAGGCTTTGTGTGCTTCACCATTCATTATCTCTTCAACCGATTGGATGTATTTCTCTGCCCTCTCCTGCGTTTCTATATTAATATCAATAATGGATGCAGAGGCGATGCGGTTGACCATTGAAACAATCGGTATATCGGTCAGTCGATACATACCACACGCACTGAGACGAATGATCGTCAACTTTTTACACGTGTCTTTAAATACAATTTTTATTTTGGGAGCATGTGTAAATTTTCCACATACCAAATCACCGTCAAACTCATACGTTTTACCGTCAATTTCAAACGTCAAAACAGCACATCCATCATTCAAAATAATATGTTCATGAACCGATGGTGAGCCAAAAAATTGAAAATCTCGCTCTTTTTTATACTGATAGGTCGGAATATGATAAATTGAATCAATAAAAGGGCTTTGATGGCAAACAATATTCATTACGTATAATCCTTTAACTAGCGATAATGATAAGCTACAGCGACAAAAATGTCTTGTAAAATTCAGCCAATTAAACGAAAAAAAATGTCATATGAGAATTTTTAGGATAGATTTGCCAAAAAATGAGGAATAATAACCATTTATTGGTGAGTGTAATTAAACCTATTTTTACCATCATATCAATTAAGAGTTGTTATGGAAGTTCCATCCGTATAGTATTTTTACCATCAGATTTTGCACGGTAAAGTGCTTTATCGGCCCGTTCAAAGACTGTTTCAAGCGGCTCATTCGGTAAGATGGAGGTGAGACCGAAACTGCAAGTTACATGGACGATCGACTCGAAGCTGTGCTTATCAATCCGTTTACGAATTTGATCTGCCACTTTCATTACAGCTATAGGGTCAGAATAACGGAGCAATATAGCAAATTCTTCTCCCCCCCAACGGACAAAAATATCGGATTTTCGGATCGATTTACCCACTAAAAGTGCAAGCTCTTTTAATACAGAATCACCGGTACCATGTCCAAACGTATCATTAATACTTTTAAAATTATCAATATCGAATAGAAGCAAAAAGAGGCTAACATCATAACGTTCACCCAGTGATTGGTGTGCTTGAAATATCTCTTCAAATAATCGTCGATTCCCGATTCCCGTGAGAGTATCCGTCGTCGCCATTTTTAATAAATCACGGTCATCTTCTCCCACTAAGCCCATCAACGAGTGAATCATATTATATTCATGTTTTATCAAAGGGGTTAAGTGGGTATAGCACATCGACAAAAGATGCCTTGTATCAATAATGCCGACAATTTTATTTTGAGCATGAACAACTATTTTATCAAAAGGGAGATCTTCCATTTTATCAATTATTTCTGCAACGCTTGTTTTTGAATCGAACATGATAAGAGGAGAGGAGATAAATTCTTTGATCGGAAGGCCGGTATTGTCACAGTTAGAGACGATGCGCAACATATCTTTATGTGTCACTATACCGATAGGGAAATCATTTTCGCTGATAATAACGGCATCCACCCCGTTCACAGCAAAGAAATCAAGTACTTTATGAACTAATACATCCCCCTCAAATAAAGCACTTTCATGATTTTCATGAAAGATATTTCCGATGGGTGTGGCATGTGTAATAGTAACTATTTCTGAGATCATAAGCCCTCTATAATAAAAAACAATAAATGTTTTAGTTTGTTGTTTTAAAATTATAGCGAGTTAATCTCACAAGAAGTAAACAAAATAATAATTCACCTATAAAAATTATTCTCCGCGTCGAACGGCTACTACTTCAGAAGGGAATTTTTTCGCACACGGTTCGATAAACCATGTCTCACCGTTGGAAAGTTCTACCTCTCCACCCCATTTTTCATCGGTATCAAATTCTGCTTTTTTGATGGTCTCTTCCATGTCTTTTTTTGCAACATAAAAAGATATTTCACCTTTTGAATCGTAACGTAACATAACTTTTGCCATTGAGTATCCTTTAATTGGTTTCCGTCATTCCCGCGAAGGCGGGAATCCAGCTATATTTTGAATCTGGACCCCCGGATTGAGTCCGAGGATGACGATAAATGAAATTCACAACACTACTGTGCGTGAAAAAACTGCCGTATCCTGTGCCACCAATCCGATGAGAGATGTCCTTCAAACGTGATACGTAAAAAGGTTCCGGCTAAACGACGGATAAGTGTGTTGACTTCATAATTTTTATCATCACGGGTCGGGAAATCATCACGATAATGAACCCCTCTGCTCTCTTCGCGCGCTAAAGCGGACATGAGCATCGCTTCGGCGACTGTGAGGGCATTGCGAAATTCAATGATCGACATCAACTCGACGTTATCATTACGTTCTTTGTTGATACAGCACAATCCTGAAGACATTTTCATCAAATAGTGGACATATTCAAGCGCATTCGCCAGAGAATCATGGGTCCGAAACACCCCTGCATTTTTATAGAGGTTGTTACCCAGATTACGTCGCATCGTATTGATATTAAAACGGTTTTCACCCTCTAAAATCGCCTCGACGTAGCGTGATTCTTTATCCACTAATGCATAATCGATCGGGTGGAATTCCCCTTTTTTAGCGGCACGTGACCCCTCTATACCTGCAACACGACCAAAATAGGCCGCTTCGAGCAAACTGTTACCGCCCAATCGATTCGCTCCATGTACACCGCTATGGGCACATTCACCACACACGAATACATTGGGGATATCACTCGATGTATCGGTTCTCGTCCAAATCCCCCCCATCGTGTAGTGAGCCGATGGGGTAATCGGTAATAACTCGGTGAGAATATCAATCCCTGCACCCATCAGAGCATGTTTACGGGCTGATGGGAGTTTTTTATCGATTAACTCTTCACCCAAATGACGGAAATCGAGATAAACATTATGTCCCGCTAACTGATGTTTGACAATATCCCGTGAGAGCTTATCACGCGTTTGAAGCTCATCGGTAAAACGCTCACCATTCTCATCGACGATGTACGCCCCCTCTCCTCGTGCCGCTTCACTGATCAAAGTACCGCTGTTTAACAATGTGGTCGGATGAAACTGTACAAACTCCATATTGGCCAAACGCATTTTTGCCCGCAATGCAATCGCAATCAAATCACCGCTCGATTCTTGGGAATTGGTCGAATGTCCACGATAGATACCGGCAAACCCACCACCTGCTAAAATCAGTGATTTACACGCTAAGGCAATGACCTGTGAATCACGACGACGCAGCAGAGTGATTCCTGAAAGCTGATCTTTATAGGTAGCAATCCCGAGCATCACATAATTGGGTAATATCTTCACCCCCTCTTTACGACATTGCATCAAAAGAGTTTGTGTGATAGAAGCACCCGTTTTATCGGCGATATAGCAGGTACGTTTTGCCTTGGTTCCTCCGAATGGTCGTTGTGCGATGTTTCCCTCTTCGTCAGTATCAAACGCTACCCCCATATCTCGGAGCTCTTGGATGATCTCTTCCGCACCCGTAACCATCGCACTCACCGCACTCAAACGAGCCAGCTTATCAGCCCCTTTGATCGTATCGGCGATGTGATCACGACATGAATCATGACGAGTGGTTTTCAGCACCGCATTGATGCCCCCTGATGCTACGGCAGAGTTAGACCGTAATGAGTTGCTTTTGGAGATGAGGGCGACATTGAGTCCGGCTCTACGCGCATAAAGAGCTGCATAGAGACCTGATATCCCACTCCCGACGACAATAACGTCATACAGCATATGCACCCCTCATAAGGGTATTGACCGAATCAATAGATGCACTAGGCAAATATCCTAACACCGCGTTATCGATCACGTGTGAAGGCTCAACCGCTCCAAATACAGAGCATATCCCTCCTGCACTGCGAGCAAACTGTAATGCACTCGCGATATCACTTAATTCTGTGGTGTTCATGAGTTCCGCAACATTCGGAGCAAAGGCCCGTTTAAATAGATTTTTTTGCAACAGCGGGGAAGATCCGATATAGGTTAAACCATATCGCGCACACGCATGCATCATCGGATAAAAGAGTCCATCATCGCATTGTTGATTAGCGTAGCCGTATGCATGAGGTTTTGCGAGGTTGAACGGGCTTTGGATGTATTTAAATCCATGATTTTCTCCACCAACTCTATGGGCTAGCTCAACCACTTTTGCAAGCGATACATACTCCGTGTGATCCGCTTCGTATAAGAATCCGTTCCATGCCGCTATTCCGTATGAGACGATTTTCCCCTCTTCTCTTAATGCTTCGAACTCTTTAAATGCTGCTTCAATACGGTTATAAAAAGTCTCTTGATCGACGTAACCGAGCTGTGTTTCAGGATTATGGAGGTAGAAAATATCGATGGTCTCTAACTCCATATTATGCAATGACTGCTCACAGCTCCAGCGCAGATACGCAGGTGCCATACAGTGCTGATCGATGATGATCTCCTCTTTGGTGGCTAGTCCCTTATTTATAATGTTCTCTTGTATCCAACCATAAGGGTTCTCAGGAAACGGAAAGTCTAGAGGTATAAATCCCGCTTTAGAAGCGATGATCACCTCTTCACGTTTAATCTCCCCCTCTGCAAACATCGCATTAAGAGCTTCAGCAATCTCGCGCTCAGAGATTTGGTATCGGTAGTTGATCGCCGTATCAATCAGGTTAATCCCCCGTCGAAGTGCCATCTTGATCGCTTCGGCAAAGTTGATAATGTAATTATCTTCTTTGTACGGCTCAGGTTTATAGGTACCGATCCCGAGTGAAGGAAAAAAGAGCTCTCCGTTAAAGCGGTAAAAATCTTTCGAATAGTTACCAAATTTTTTCAGATACCCAAAAGTTCCCTCTTTCGTGGCGTATGCCATATTAAACCACCATCACTCGTAAATTAGATTTGAGTTTAAAGTTGAGCATATCCTGCATCCCTGCGAGGGTTGTCGTGGTGTTCATTGAACAGCTCATACACTCCCCTTTGTACTGGATGTAGAGTTCATGTCCATCTTCAACCTCTTTGAGATCGATAACTTCGACATCACCGTTATCGGCTTTGAGCGTTGGACGGATGTACTCTTCGAGGATAGACTCGATGCTACGAAGTTTTTGAACCAAACTCATCGCGTTAAAGTTGCCATCCCCTTTTGCTTCTTTGATTTTTTTGCTAATCGCCTCTTTTTGAAGCTCAGCGGTGATTTCTGCTAACATATCGACGAGATAGACATCTTTTTTCTCATGTCCACCCGGTTTGATACATGATTTACAGAAACCACCCGCTTTCGTATAGTCGGTGATTTGTTCGATTGTTTCAAGTTTGTTCAGTTTAATCACTTCTTTGAGGGTATCGAGGCTTACACGAGCACATTCACAGACGATGTATTCGGTTTCAAACTCCGACATATCAACACCTTTGTAGATCGAAGCCGCTTTTTTGATAACATCATACGCCATCACAGAACAGTGCATTTTTTGCCCAGGGACAGCAGGAATGTCTTCCTCATCACGAAGTGCTTTTTCAACATCGATGTTGGTGATTTTGAGTGCTTCATCAACCGTTTTATCCATGCACAGTTCTGCCATCATGTCAGAGCTTGCGATCGCTGTTCCGCATCCGAAACTTTTAAATCGGCTTTTAACGATAACGTCATTTTTAGGATCGATCATCCAGTACAAACGTACCGCATCACCACAACTCTCTGCACCGAAATCGGCAATGATCAACTTTTTATCGGCAGCGTCTGCCTCTTCTTGAGTAATCTCACCCATATTGATCGGATCATTCATCCGTCGTTGTACTTCAGTGGAATACTCTTCCCATAATGCCCCGCCGATCAGTGTATCTCTAGCCATAGTGTGCTCCTGTAAATGGATTATATGCTTAACCATTGCAAGTGCTGTTCTTATTCAGAGATGACAATTTTGTAGCATTATTTTTCGAGAACACTCTATGCAAACTATTTTCAAAAGTTGATTAATTTATAAGCAGTAAAAAAGTGAATGCTCACTCATTTTCATCTTATAATCTCTTCAACAAACTACTTAAAGGGGTCCAAAATGGTCCAGATTACCGCTGTATTTAACAAACACTGTCTTAATGATGTTCTTCGCGAATTGTTCGACAATGAGATCGAAGGTGTAACGGTTACAGATGTCATCGGAAAAGGTTCTCTCGGTATTGCCGAAAAAAATAATGCCCCAGACTTGTATCCAAAAGTTATGCTCATTATTGTCGTCTCAAACGATAAAACCAAAGAGATAGCGATGGAAGCAATCCGAGCACATACACAAGATCTAGGTCATGGTGCAGGGAAAATCTGGGTTACACCGGTACTCGAAGTTGAACGTATCCGTACAGGAGAGAGAGACGAATCAGCACTTACCCAACCAATCCCTCGCGCAACAACTAAAAGCAATACCTTCTTCACCGCTGTCGATACTCCATCGAGCTAAATTATTGACTCTCAGCAATGCTGAGAGAAATAAAAATACAAAAACTCTACACCAATCATATCAATTATAGAGAAATCACTGAGATGCCCGTAAAGGACAAGAGTTTTTAGAGCAGTTCGAGCTTGTAGAGGAATAACCGTTCTTTATACGAGGGGATATCGAGTTCCTGACGGTATTTCGCGATAACTCGGCGTACCATTTTGACGCCGAAACGCTCTTCGATCATCTCATGCAAACTTTTGTCACTGAACGGATCGTCTTTGTTCTCACTCCCTACCAGCCGTTTTAGAAAATGTTTGATCTCTGAGGTGGAAACTTCGCCGATGGAGTTCGAGAAAAAGTCTTTGAACGCATACAATCCCCGTTCCGTTTGAAGGTATTTATCGGCGATAGCGCGAGAGATCGTTGATTCGTTAAATCCGAGTTCATCTGCGACATCTTGGAGGCGAAGCGGTTTGAGCTCTCCCCCCATAAAAAAGGCGTATTGCTTTTCAAGCAAGACCAACGCTACGTTATAGAGTGTCGCTTTACGCAAATCGAGAAGTTTGACCAGTTCTCGCGCTTCTTTGAACTTTTGCTTTGCAAAATTGTCGTATTTATCGATCATGTTGACCTGTAAATCAGGATAAAACGCATGATTGATACGAATATTGAGTTCCGATCCTGAAAATTCGACAAACAAATCGGGGGTGATTTGTGATTCAGGTTCCATATACTCTAATGCCGGAGGATTTTTCAGATGCTGCAATACGTGTTTAGCATCATGCAATCTCGGATGTTTGATAAATTTCTCCATTTTATCGAACTGTAAAATCATCGCACCGAGTAAAATAGAGAGTTCATCATCGAGATCATGATCACTGAGCTGAAACAAAAAGGACTCTTTATAATCCATCGCCCCTACACCGGATGGCTCCAAATGGGCAAAACGCTGTCGCACACGCTCTACCGTATGAGCGTCAGTATCACACTGCTGTGCTACCTCTTCGACAGAGCCTTCAAAATACCCTTCATCATTGATGTAATAGATAATCTGACGAGCAATCTTTTGAGAAATCGGTGTCGGAAAAAGTGGGGCTACAATCTGTTCATCGAGTTTTTCATAGAGTGAGGTCGAAGAGATGCTGAGCCATTCGATTTGCTCGCTCGATGCGTTAGAGACATAGTTTTGAAAAGCACCATATGCACTACTTCCCCCTGCACCCGTATTGGACTCTTCAAAGCCCGATTTTACTTCTAGGCAAGGGTTTTCATTGGTAATAACCTGTAAGTGTTTTTCGAGGTCATTCAGGGAGCATTGTAACAACGGCAACCACGTCTGCATCGAGAGTCGAGGGAGTTGCTTTTGCTTATAAGATAATGATGTTTGCATAATAAGCCACCTAAAAAATATACACTTTTATAAGATTAAATGCATATTTTGTTCTTATGAAAATTATAGGATTTTTTTAGGCAGATAGATGATTAAAAAAGAGGCAACTCAGCAAAAGCTGAGTCGAAAAGGTCAGATTAGTATTTAATACGTACCAATCCGTTTGGTGCGACGACTTTCATTTGACAAGCAAGACGAGCTTTCGGATTACTTTCATTAAGTGTTTTAAGTACCGCTTTTTCTTTTTCGTTGATTTCACTCATGTATTCCATACCTGATTCGATCATTACGACACATGTGCCGCACTCACCGTCACGGCATCCGAATGGAAGTGCACTACCTGATGCTTCAACAATATCTTGGATCGTTTTGCCCGGTTGGACATTGATCGCCAAAAAGTCATTCATA
>CAZKJU010000037.1:0-19266 GCA_964553185.1 uncultured Sulfuricurvum sp. | reverse complement strand
GCAAATCAACAGCTAAACCCAATGAATCAAATCCAGGTCCTAAATTGGCACTCGTTGCAGGTACACTAACGAACAAACGGCTTCCTTATCCTACGGCATCAATCCCATAATAGGGGAGATTGTCCGCATCAAATTTTTTTAAATCGATATTTTGAGGGAGTTCGAAGGCGATAATCTCAGGGGAGACTAGCGGTTCCAACTCAATGGTTGTCCTATTTTTAACAAAATAGAGCTTTCCTACTGCTTTGATAGGGCTATTTTGGTTGAAAAAGAAGGCATCCGTTGCCAAAAGGGGAACTTTTTTCGTGATACTAAGAGTTTTTAGAAAGAGATAGGTGACCTTGATCCCCATAAAGCTCCCAGGACCTTTGGCATAAATGAAATGGGAAAAAGAGTATTTTTTTAAAAGTGAATCAAAAATTTCGGCTAACACATCCGAGCTCATACCATCATTTTTGATCTCTTCGACTAGCTCTCCATCTTTGTAGATTCCTACAAGAACAGGAGAGCCCAGTGCGATTACGAGGGCATCATGCATACGCTTTTGCCAGCTCTTTTGACTCAGCGGTTGCCAGCTCTACGATCTCATAATTGGCAGGATCTTTAAGCAGTTCCAATGTCAGTTTATGGTTTAGATCATGACTCCCTGCGAACGCTTCATAGTTGCCGATAAAGTTCATCCCGATCAGTGACATATCACCGATAGCATCAAGGATTTTATGACGGACAAACTCATCTCCGAATCGTAATCCTTCGGGATTGAGCACTTTTTTATCATCTAAAACGACCGCATTTTCCAAACTTCCGCCGAGTGCGAGCCCTTTGGAACGGAGGTATTGTACTTCGTGAACAAATCCAAAGGTTCGTGCGCGGGCAATCTCTTTTTTATAGTTCTCTTTGGTAAATTCCAGAACATAGCTTTGTTTATCAATGACGGGATGAGAAAATTTGATGGTAAAATCATAGTTCATGTCATTGGAAGGGATTAATTTGACGTATTTGTCCCCCTCTTGAACAACAACCTCTTTTTTAATCCGCATTATTTTTTTCGGAATATCTTGGGCAACAATACCTGCCTCTTCGAGAAGCATGCAGAAGCTCATAGATGAACCATCCATAACCGGCACTTCATCGGCATCGACGATCACCCGTAGATTATCGATTCCGTAAGCATAAATCGCAGAGAGCATATGTTCAATCGTCGAAATTGTAACACCCTCACGCCCGATTACCGTTGCCATTTTCGTATCAACAACGTTTGCTGGGATCAAGGGGATAGATATCCCTACATCACTGCGATAAAAAACGATGCCGCTGTTTGCTCCCAGCGGTTCAAGTCGTAATTTTACCGGAGAGCCTCGGTGCAAACCGATCCCTACCAGTTCAACACTTTTACCAATCGTTGTCTGCATCATCTCTTTATTCCTTATCCTATCTGAACACTACAATGAGCTATACCCAAAGGGGACGTGAGCCCATTTTAGCGGCAAGGACAACTCTGTCCTTTGCAATCCCCTAAATCTTTACGCAAAAATGTGTAAGACTCAAATATTTATCAATGAATTATATCGGTTTTACTGTTGATTAATAGTGAATTTAGCACTTTCGATAACACTGGTGATGTTGTCGTAAATCCATTTTGTATCCATCCACTCTTCCGGTCGCACTTCGATCCCTTGCACCAAGATACCAAAATGGAGATGATCCCCCATCGCGTAACCGCTCAGACCCGTTTTGGCAATCTGCTGAGACGGCGCTACAGCATCTCTCTCCTGAACATGAACTTCTGAACAGTGTCCATAGAGAGTATATAATCCAAATCCGTGGTCGATAATCGGTAAATTCCCGTAAATTCCGTTCTCTTGAGAGAAAACTACTTTACCGGCGTTAGAGGAGGTAATCGGTCCCATCGCAACACTCGCCAAATCCAATCCCATATGATAGGCGTTAGAGATATTCTCCTGCCCTTTATAGCTATAAATCCGGTGATCACCGAAATCGGCTACTTTTTGGCCGTTTACCAGCGGATAAAACGGTGCTGGATTAAACTCGGTAATCATATTTTTAGAGACTTTTGAGGTGATCTCATGAATCACTTTTTCGTTATCGGCGCGTACTTTTTCGTTAATGATACGGAATTGTTCCAATCGATCATCCACCCCGACCGTTTGCTCATAAACGTTGGCAAGTTCAGCAATTTTTCCATCTAAAAACGCATCGCTAAGTTCGATATTTGAGACACGATACACATGATCTTTTAGACGGAGAGGTACTGCACTTCGAGCCTCATTTCCAGCTTGGTCACGTGCAACAACAGTAGCACTAAAAGTTTCTTCTTGAACCGGCCACGCAACCAATGAGGCGTAATATCCCTCTTTCATAAACGGCTGCGCAATAAACGTTTTCCCAAAATTTGTCTCAATTTTCAAACTTTTCAAATGGGGGTCTTGAGCTTTGAAAATGACAATAGCCGATCCCCCTTTTTGAATTTTATAGGAGTTTGCGATAATGGCCAGAATCGGTTGGCGCTGATCAATAACAAGTGTAATCTCTTCTTTATAGGTATTTCCCATAAAGAGTCCCCACAAGCTATTGTCGGTTGCTTCGATTTTCAATGTAACCGAAGCCGATTCTACCCGACGGACCCCTTTAGGAGGGAGAATATCGAATGATGTTTTAGTTGCTTTCGATGGAGTATTCTCCTCTGCAACAACCCACTCCTCATGAGGAGTTGCGATAGTTGCCTTGAACGATTTTAGACCGCTCATATCATCAACATTAACATGGATAGGTTCTTTAAAGTTCCAATACCCTTCATGTGAAAGGGTCACTTTTGGATCTTCTCGCTCAAACGCAGGAGAAAACCCCATAAATCCTAGGGCACCTAAAACCAAAACTACAAGTATCCATCCAATTATTCCCGAACCGTTTCGGCCTCTTCTCACACCAACTCCTTTGTTATCATACTCATCATATCTTTTACGAGCTCATTGTAATTGTCTTGTTTTAAACGTGCTCCGGCGCGGTGAAAATGTCCGCCTCCACCGAATGGAGCCATAATACTAGCAGCATTAACTGCCCCATCGGTGCGCAAAGAGAGCTTTGCCCCTCCGCGAGGGTGTTCGAGTACCATAACCGCTACTTTAACACTTCGCATCCCAAGTGCTTCATCTAATACTCTTTTGCATTCTGAGATGATAGCACCGCTCTCCTCCAACACTGAGAGAGGGACTTCAAATAAAGCCAATTGTCCATCAGCAAAAAGCTTCATCTCTTTCAGGAGAAATCCGCGTATTCTCAATGATGCAAGTGAACGGCGGCGATAAAGCCACTCTACACACATCGCATGATCAGCGCCAGACTCTATCAAAGAGTGCGCCATCTTAAACGTTTTTGCGTTGCACTGGGGAGCACTAAAACATTTGGAATCATCAATAAGTCCCGCGTAAAGCGTTGTCGCTATTTTACCATTGATTTTAATACCGTTGGCAACAAAATAGTCATAAACGACTTCAGTTGTACTAATTGCGGTGGTATCAATAAGATTGCAGGTTCCGTAAAAGTCGTTACTGATGTGGTGATCGATGTTAATCAGAGGGAGTTCTTTTTCAATCCCTAGTCTCCCATAGCTACCACAATCAAAACTAATCATACAATCAGCCTCTTCAGGGAAATGAGCGGTTATTTTATCAAACCATGGCAAGAATGCGAGGTTTTGGTCCACCTCTGTTGAGACACAAAAAAGGGTCACCTTTTTTTGAAGTCGAAGCAAATAGGAGTAAAAAGCGCATGCTGCACCGAGTGAATCGGCATCAGGGTTTTTGTGCGTAACCAAAACAATATGGTGAGAAGAATTAATTAGATTAGATGGCATCGATACTCAATACTAGCCTAAATTTAGGTGGAATGAGCCGATTATAACACTTATTTACACTTTTACAAAGGGATGATAGATTAAATTTTAATCAATACTACAACTCTATTTCATCTTCTCACGATCAAAATAGGAAATTTGATTACGTCCATTGGCTTTTGAATGATACATTGCCGCGTCAGCATGACGAACCAGAATATCAATATCATCTCCATCATCCGGGAAAAAGGTGGCCCCGATACTCGCACCGATAATAATCGAAATATCATTAATTACAAATGGCTTTTTTAATGAAACCAAAATACGTTCCAAAAGGGGTTGAGCCTCATTTTCATTCTCTACATCACTCAGTAAAAGGACAAACTCATCCCCGCCGATTCGGGCAACCGTATCACTGTCTCTCAATTGTTCTTCCAAACGAATGGCAACTTTTTTAAGGACACGGTCTCCCATCGCGTGTCCATGCACATCATTAACCTCTTTAAATCCATCCAAATCCAAAAAGGCAATTAATGCTTTTGACCCTTTACGCTTGTTTAAAGCCAACATTTGTTCTGCCAGTGTCATGTAGAGGTGGCGGTTCGGGAGATTCGTGAGAGGGTCGTAATTTGCCATGTGATGAAGCTGCTCTTGCCGCTTTTTATGCTCGGTTATGTCACTGAAAATCCCTATATAATTCTCGACTTGCCCCTCTTCATTACGGATCGAATCGATACGTAAAAACTCGGCATATTGTTCACCATTTTTTTTACGATTCCAAATCTCTCCTCGCCATGAGCCGTTTTGCTCGATTTCATTATCAAGTTCCTGATAAAAAACTTTTTCATGCAGACCGGAGCGTAGAATCAACGGCTTTTGTCCAAGCACCTCTTCACGTGCATATCCCGTCAACTCACAAAATGCTTCGTTAACATCAATGATTATTTTTTTATCATCCGTAATGATAATCCCCTCACGGGAATTATGAAAGACCCCTGCTGCTCTCCGCAGATACCTCTCGTTTTTTTGGACAATCATTATTTGTTCTTCGAGTGAAAGCGATTTCAACCGAAGCGATCTCGCCAACTCTCTCATACGGTAAAAAAGGATCATCAAAAAAGAGATACCCAATCCCAAAACCGCAATAATATACACCGCATATTTTCGAATAACATCTTCTAGGGAAAACGATGGAGAAGCATCATAAGGTTTAATCCGCAATTCCTGCATCATCATCCGTATCTCCTCATACGAGAGAGGAATATTCCATCCGTAGTACCCGGCTGTTTTAGTTATATCCGATCCATATGGGAGATTAAGGAGGGCAACACCGACTTTATTGGCCAAAACCCGTTCCGTGTGTTTTGAGGATGCAAACGGCCATTCGGGATAAAGCGTTGTAGAGAGTGCTTGTGGAAAATTCTTTTGTTGATGAATGATTTTGAAATCATTGAGGTTTATTTTCCCCTCTTTTGCCATTTTTTCCAAAACACCTGTACGGATAAATCCAACATCGGCGCTACCACTCTCGACAATATAAACCACTTTATCGTGCGGCATATCGGTATAGTGTATATTCGATTCTTTAACTATATCGATCCCATTTTCTTGCAACACAACCCGTTGAGCTAAATATCCTCCCAAAGAGAGTTCATCGACGGCAGCAATCTGTTTTCCCCGTATATCATTCAACGTTTCAATATCATCACGCTCTTTACGTGTAATGATTACCCCTCCAAACTCTGTCAGCTCTTTTCCAGCAATGTTTGCGCGAATCAAGGTTGCCATACGACTTGCGTCAAATTTAGCTGAAAGATAGATGTAGTGTTCAGGGTTTGTAAACATAAAATCGAGTTCATCGGATGCGGCGGCTGCATTAAATTCTGAATAACTGAGAGGACGAATAATAAAACGGTAGGAGGGTATTTTACTGTTAAGATAGGTGGCTAGAGGCTGCCATTCATGCAGAGTATCATTTTTCGAACGAAAAGCCAATACACCGATCACCGACTCTTTTTTCTCTGTATTGGAGACAGATGAAGCAAAAGAGAGGGTATATAAGGCAGCAATAAAGAGAATTAAAACATATCTAAACAACATTCCACACCTCTATATTAAAAAAGTATAGAGCTGTATCCCTAAAATTTTCGTTAAGCCGAAAAAGACTACTCAACTGTCGATTTCAAAACTGCTTCAAAATCGCTCTGTGCTTGCAATAACACTGTTTTTCCCTCAGGATCGCTCACACGAGCGCTACTCATCCAATTGTAAACACCCGGGAATCCCATAACAATTTCATTGGCATCTTTTTTCTTATACACCATCAGTGTACACGGTGCGAACGCTGCTGCTTCAGGACGTGTTTTTGCAACGGTATAGATCACTTTGAGTTTACAGATCGAATAGGTATCGTAAAAATCAAACGGGCTTTTATCGCCAAGCGCAAAGTTATAATCGGTAAAGTTAGACATAACAAAACCGGCCGGTTTCAAACCGTCTTCGATCATCATTTCGGTCTCTTCTTTATCACTTTTCCAGCTCTCAGCACTGCTTGCCTTTACATATCGGCTCAGCAATTTCCCCTCGGCAGGGAGAGAAGTCTCACTCATAGTCACTTTAACACCCGGCAATGCTTTTTTTAGGGAAGCAATCGCCTCTTTTTCGATCAAAGCAAACTCTTTGGCCTTAAACCCTGCTATTTTTTCCATCGACTTTGCGGTTAGAATAGAGACATGAAAATTTTTATCGCCGTTACGTTGATAGATTCCAAATCCCATCGGAACAAAGATTCCTGCATCGGGATGTGCTTTAACCAACGATTCCGCATGAACTTTATGATATGCCGTCAAAAGATTGAATTGGGCGAAATCGCTTTGAGAGAACTGTTTCATAAACGGCCCGTTCATTTCGCTGTTAGCTGAAATGACAAAACCGTTGGCTTCAAGTGCTTTTTCGACAACAGATGCATTTAGTTTACCATCCGCATTGGGAACACTAAAGAGGTGAAGATCACCGCCAAAAAGGGATAAAAATCCCGCCAATATTGTAATGAGAAGAATTTTCATGGTTTAACTCCTAAGGTTGAATGTAAAATGCGCCCTCTGTGGCGCGTTCGATCACTTCTGCGATCCCTGCACTGACGATCTCGACATCATCATCAAGCTGATCGGGGGTAATTTTTTTCGTCTCCATCGTGTTGCCGCAGGCGACAAACTCGACACCGTATTGCTGTAATGCACGAACCCGAACCGCAATCTCTTTTTCACTTTTGAGCAGGGTACGGATACCGTGATAGTACGCAACGATTCTCAAATGGATCTTCTCCGGTCCGTAAAATTTGAGAACGTTGTTTGCGGTACTAAGACCGTGATGGATCGATTCATCATCACCATGACTGATCCCCATCACCACTTCACGCGGTTTTTCAATAGAGGGGATAGGTTCAGCGAAGCGGACATCAGCAGTTGAGCAAGTACTGATCAGCAAAATGGAAAAAAGAATTTTTTTCATTATTCCCACTCCAATACCCGATACGATGCTTCCACATTCTGACGATGAGTCCCTTCGTAGAGTTTGTATTTTTTATAACTCTCCATACTCACTTTTTGGATCGTCTCATCGATGCTCAACCCCTCTGCAATCGCGGAGCGGATTTCGGTTCTCATTTGAGTGAAATACTCTCGTGTCATACGCGCCGCATCTTTGTCAGTACGGTTGCCGTGTCCGCCGACGACATGTACCGCTCCCAGCTTGTCCAGATCATCCAACGCAGAGAGCCAACCGTTGATATCTCCGCCGCGAACCGATGGGAGACGATCATTAAACACCAAATCCGCCGCAATCAAGACTTTGGATTTTGGCAAAAACACCACCATATCTTTTGCCGTATGGGCTTTATGTTTCGCAATAAGGAGCTGAAGTTTTTGATTCCCAATCGTGAGGTTGGTATCACTACTGATCATTTCGCTCGGCATCGTCGGAACCGTTTTGGCGTACGCTTCGCTCGAGATATACGTTTGCATGCGGGTCGGCACACTCATATCAGCACTGACTTTAAAATCATCGGTGGCTAAAACTCTAATTCCCTGCTCGGTAAAATAGTTGTTCCCTAGCCAATGATCATCATGGATATGGGTGTTAATAACGAGTTTAACGGGGAGGGATTTGATCTTTTTCATCGCTTTGTAGGCAGACTCAGCGTAGGCGTATGAGGGACCGGTGTCAACCACCACGTATCCCTCGCCTGCATCGATATAACAACTGTTGACGATATTGCCGTTGTTAGTTTTATCCATAATCTCAGGTTTCCCAAAAAAACAGTGAACCTCTGAGGTGATCCGCACCGGTTTAAGTGCATAATCAAACGCGCTTAAACTCGTGACGGCTAGTAATAAAGTTCCCAACAACGTTTTCATCGCTCAGCCTTTAGAAGAGGTAGTTGATTTCAAAACGGTATTCGTTGTAAGACTCTTTATCAACCGTTAAAGTAGGACTTGTTTTTTTCGAAATATCTGCATCGATTGCAGCGAAACGAAATTTAAATTCCATATCTGGCAATGTTTTAAAGGTTTGAATCAAATCAACATGAACCATTGAACGATCAGTAAGATCAGATGTTCCTGCTAAATTCTTTTTCTCATCAAAATCCATATCCGTATAGGAAATTGCACCGATAAGGCCTGGAACGACACCTGCTTTATCAAAATTATAATCAGCTTTTACCATCCATGATTCTGTACCAGCGACCCAGTTAACCTGTGCCATATCACGAGAATATCCTCCCGTCGGGAATCCGCGCCATGGAGCAATAATATCGGCTTCATCGGCAACATCCGAATACCCTGCCATCAACGATAACGGTCCATTTGCTAAAACTAAACGTCCCATCCAAATATGCCCATCTGCACTAAGAGGATCAGTATAGGATGCTTTTGCAGCAGCTGATGATGCACCATATTTATCTTTACCAAGCGCCCCAGTCATTGATGCTCCACCGATTGCACCCGCACCATCATCCATTTGATTAAGATAACGAATACCCGGAGTCAATGTCCAGCCACTTCCAAGAGCAATTTGATAATTTGCTTCTGCGATAATAGTGGAGAAGAATCCTTCAATACCAATATATTCTGCATCAAGTTTTAAATTAGGAATTGACTTATTTTCAACTGTGATTAAAATCATCTCAGGATTAGTATCATCATTCATCGCTCGAATATTTTTGAGACTTAATCCTTTGTGTACACCAGAATCATCGTTTTCATTGACTTTCGCTACTTTACTTGATCCTGTTCCACTGTCGTACGCTAAGATACTATGAAATTCTTGATGGTCACGAAGTTTTTGACTTACAACATATCCAGCTCGTACAGTAGTATTTGAAATATCTTTATTTTCGATCATCGCAGCTTCAAAAGTATTTGGGATCATTTTTGTATCGTTGGTAGCAAGCATGATGCTATCAATCCCTTGGCGACCGATTTTAACATCAGTTTTACCCGCTTTGTATTCAACATACGCTTCAGCAAACACACCGATAGGAGCTTCTGTCCCATCCATACGGGTACGATACGCATCTTTACCAGCTTTTCCAGCATTAGTACAACCATCTGCGGCACAACCATTCACAACAAGGTTATCATCTGTTAAAGCAGTAGTGCCATAAAAACCAACTGTAGCACCAAGCCCATTGTAAAAACCTGTTTTGTACACTAAGCTCCCGCCTACACCCCAGATATTATTGTTGCCTGTTCCACCATAAGCTTCAAATTCATTATCCCAATTCCACCAAAACATATTCGATCGCATGCGCCCATACACTTCACCCTCGGTAAACATTTCACCGATAGAATTGACAGCACCTGGTGCTTTTAGATATTCAATTTGCCCATTTGCTTTAAGATTACGATCTTCGGTTTTAAGCGCATATGCCGACGTTGCCAATAAACATGTAGCTGCTGCTACCATACTCAATTTTACTAATTTCATTCCTAACTCCTTAAGTTTAATCGAATAGCAAAAAGGCGCTTAGCACCCTCTCGCACCTTTTTTCGGACATCCGCAATCGTAATCCATCAGTTTGACATTGCTGTTTCCACTGATATTGACGTTCTTCTGACGGCGGATATATGCCGCTGTCACATCATAGACAGGTCGTGTCAAAGAATCTTTGAGATTGCTGCCTGCATTTTGCAGATTGCCGCCCCATGAAGAGACTTTATACACTTTGGTGTCATTGAGCGGTTTCCCTTTTACCATGATATTCGTGATACGTTTACCGCTGGCGGCACCCACACGAATCTCATAGCTCACTCCACCGAGGCGGCTCATATCACCACCTTGTTGATACAACGGATTGGCGTTGAACACGTTATCCGCGATATCTTCGAGCAATGTACGGATATGAAGACCTGTCAATTCGAACGTATACACGTTCGGATAGGTGATCGCCGTCATATCATAAACATCGTCCATCGTAATTTTATCACCGCCGAGGACGGTAGTTCCCCAGCGGTACCCCGGTGTAAACGAGATATCCGAATCCATCGCATCGATAATCGAATCGTTGATCAACTGATCGAACGTCGAATGGAAGGTATCACGTTTAAACAATGTTGACTGCGTAATCCCCAACACTTCGGAGAGTTCTGAATCGTATGGCGAATAGAGCTCTTTTACCAACGCTTCACCCTCAGGATCGGCAGGGATCAGGTTGGAGGCTACAGGGATGAGTTTGTACTCATACCCTTTGACCTTATGGTTTTGGATGTCGATATCCAAACGCCCGACGTATTTGCCGTGGCTCCCGGCGATGACGATCACCGTACCGTTGATAACTGTCGGACGAGGTGAAGGGTCATGGGTGTGTCCGCTGAGGATGAAATCGATCCCTTTCACCTGACGAGCAACCTCTTGGTCAACGCTAAATCCATCATGGGAAAGGACAACCACACAATCCACTTTTTCCTCTTTACGCAGTTTATCCACATACGTTTGAAGCGTATCGAGGCGCAGTCCAAAACTCCACCCTTGGGTAAACTCTTTCGGGTTTGCCGTCGAGGTAAACGGAAACGATTGACCGATAATACCGATCTTCGCACCGCCGCGTTCCATAATGGTGTAGGGTTCAAAAATCAGCTCTTCAAAATCATCGGCAAACGAATCATCGCCTACGATATTTTGAGAAACAAATTTTGCATTCAACATTTCGATGAGTTCTTTTACCCGTTTTTTACCGTAGGTAAATTCCCAGTGTCCGACCATCACGTCCACACCGAGATAGTTTTGCGCTTTGACGATCGCTTCACCGCCCGTTTTGAGGGCAACCCCCGTCCCCTGCCATGTATCACCCGAATCGAGAAGCATCACATTATCCGCTCCGCGCTCTTTTTTGATATGGTTGATGAGGGTTTTCATGTGTGAAATCCCCCCCATTTTTCCAAATTTATGGGCTAATGCGTCAAAATTCATAAACGTGTCGAAATAAGCATCAAGGGTTTTCCCCTGCATTCCATAATGTTTCAAAAATGACTCACCGCACAAAAACCCCGGTGTCCCAGTGAGGTTCGGTGCAGAGATCAACGTTGAAGGCTCACGCCAGTACAATGGCTTAATGTGAGCATGCATATCACAGATATGGAGTAACGTCACATTTCCTTTTGCATTGAACCCGTAGATATCTTTGAGGCCTACCTCATCGATACGTTTCGGTGCAGATGCCGCTGAAGCCGCTGCAGGCAACCCAATCCCTAACGCCGCAGCGATATGGAAAAAATCTCTTCGTGATAAATCCATAACCGCTCCCTTAACGTTTCACACTCGGGATACTAATCGGGTTCCCTTTGGTTTTGTTCGTCACGTACACTTCGAGGGCGACGATCTCACGTGATCCGAGCGGAATCTCAGCCAAAAGGGCATTTTTCATACATTGTTGCATCCGTTTGTCCAACGTCACCATTTGACTTTGCGTCATACGATACGCTGGCCAGGTTCCCGCTGCTGCAGTTTGTTTTGCACCCAAATCTGGGAGTTCTTGCATACGTAAACGCTGACCGACGATTTCGGGACTGTGACAATTGTTACATGAGAGACCGCGACCGCCGCGACGCTCTTCAAACACTTGTTGACCAAGTTTTTGCATCTCAGCCATGTGTTTGTTTGCTTTGACATCGATATTGGTTTTTTGACCGTTTGCCAATGATTTGACATACGCCGACATTTTAACCATCTCTTTGCTCTCCAACTTCGGTACCGGTTTTTCATTAGCTGCCGCTGCCATTTGGATCGTTTGTGCCAATGTTACCACTTTTTTTGCACTCTCGACATAACGTGGAAATCCAGCGATATATTTCGGAAGGTCTTTCTCTTTCACTCCAAGCATTTTCGCATATCCAGCTGTTCCGATCAGGTCACCGAAGAGTTGTTCACCCTCAGCGACATCCATCTCAGCCGGATTACTCTCTAAAAGCTCAGCATACATTTTTTTATCGGCATCACTCATACTGAGTTTCTCTTCTGCATTGGCTGATCCCAATAGGGCTAAACAAACCAATGCAGTTGCGATTGATAGTTTTTGCATCATTTATCCTTTTGGATTGATGGCACTGGTTGTTTCGACACTTTGCCCTTTGTTATCTTTTGCGATAACTTTGAGCGTTCCCGCACCCGGCACTTTCATACTGATTGACATCAACGGGTTCACCGAGAGAGACTCCCAAATCACCATTTTCGTAATAAGTTGATCGTTAAACATGAATTTTACTTCATCGATATAGTTTGCTGGAATCAACGCACCTGTATCTTTATCTTTTCTCATCCCTGTTTCCATCGGGTGCATTGCCATGAAATCGATTTTGACGATATCGCCTGCTTTGTAATCTTTTGGTTTGATTTTGATCAATGTTTCATAATATAGGTCCTTATTATCTATTTATAGTAGCCGTCATCCTCGGACTTGATCCGGGGATCCAGCTGGATTCACCCTCAAGGGGTACAATGCCCGCCTTCGCGGGAATGACATTCGGTCTTATCAACCACATCCGCCGATGGTTACTTTTACGTTTTGTTTTGCGCTAAGGAATGTTCCATCACTCATTTCAGCGATAGCAACGACATCTTGAGTTCCACCAAGTTTTACACGGGTACCGAAAAATGCTTCTCCGTTAGCCGGAGTCAAATAGACATTTGCACAACGAACATTTCCGTTCTTAGAAGCAAGTACATGAATTGCTTTAACATACTCTTTTGCACTCATTGGGCTCTCAACCGTTACTTTTACCGGTACAACCGCACCATTTTCAGCGATCTCTGGAGCTTCCATTTTTACTTTACTCGATGCCACCAGTGCTTTACCACCGGTAATCGCCGCTACTGCTGTCTCATAATTCATCTCATTCGGGCCAGCTGATTTTTTCTCTTCTGCCGCACTCGCTAATTGTGGAAGCGCTACCGCACATGCTGCTGCCGCCCCAAAACCTTTTAAAAATGATCTTCTTTCCATAATATCTCTCCTTGAACTTTATTTTTTAACCGCTGTGATGTACGAAACTAAATCGCACACTTCACGCTCATTCATAAGACCGTTTGCCAAATTAACGGTCATAGCCGATTTTGGATTGTCCATCCGAGGGTCAGCGATTTTTTGGTACATAAACTGGGCATTACGGACGCCGCTATCCATATAAAGTTCTTTATACTTCGTCAAATCAGGTCCGATGTTACCATACCCTTTTGCACCCTCGATATTATGACAAGCAACGCAGTTACCCATTTGCTTCTCTTTTCCATTTGGCATAAGACGCGTTAGCCCCTCAGGGGGATTCTCTTTCGCATCTTTTCCATTTAGATTATGAAAAATATATTGTCCACGAGCGATCGCTTTGGGATCAGAACTGACACACCCCTCAGGCATCATATACGCTTTTGCAGCCGGCAAGGCATCTTTTTTCAAAATGGCCGTCGCATCCGGGGTCTCAATCACCTGCGATAAATCGGCCGCACTTAAAAAAGTAGCGAGACCGAGCAGTATCACTTTTCGCATTGGCTCTCCTTAAATTCTTATTTCGAGGAGTATTGTAGGACAGGAGTGTAAAATTTATGTAAAAAAAATTACTTATTACGGATGAGTGTAGATAGGGGGATAAAAAATATACGAAAAGGTACTCCCCTTTCCATAGATAGAATCTATTTGGAGATCAATACCCGCTTTATCGATAATCGATTTGACGATATTTAAACCGATCCCAAATCCACCTTTGTCCCGATTCTCACGATAATAACGTTCAAATATACGGTTTATATCTTCAATTCCGACCCCGTTATCTTTAAAACGGAGTATGCAATGATCAGTAAAATGTTCTAAAATAACTTCTATTTTTCCCTCTTCATGAGAGTATTTGATCGCATTGGAGAGATTATTATCGATAATACGCTGTAACTGTGTAGGATTAAACAAGATAGTAACATTCTGAACAAGATTAGGGATAATCGTGATATTTTTAAGTGCTGCCACTTCATGAAAATAATCAATCCTCTCTTGAAGATACAAACTCAAATCGATTCGCTCGTACTCAAAAGCCAACCGTTCATTTTTAATGAGGTAATCCATATCGTTATAGAGGGTTGCTAATGTTTTCGTTGCCGCTTTAATCCGCTGAAGGTATTTATTAGTCGGATTAGATCGGTGATAAAGATCGATATTAACATTAATAATAGAGAGCGGCGTATTGATCTCATGCATTGAATCTTTGATAAATTGATCGAGCCGTTGATTGATTCTCTGAAACGGCAGGGCGAAACGATCCAAAAAGTAAAGAGATAAAACAAAAATCAGCGCGGCAATAGAGAGGAGAATCATGACCACATCCTGATAGATACGAGCGTACGAAATCTCCCCGCCTACCACCAGATAGGATGCATCAAAATAACGTCGCTCCGGCAATGCCACGATCAAATATGCATACCCCTCTTGTATATAATATCCCGTTTTTTGGATCTTTAGATCAGATTGAATGAGGGTAAAAACAGGATTAAAATGGAGATCATACAGCCCTGATTGGAACGTTCTGAACCGTGGATAATCAAACACTTTTTTCTCGTTTGGGTCAAACTCTTCCATGGCTCGCAGTATCAAATGCGACTGACGCTTTAGCTTAAACTCATACTGAATCTCGTACACATATTTCATATACGTTACATACAGATAGGTCGGTACGAGCAGCAATACCGCCACTAGCATCGTGTAGAGAAAAGCATTTTTGAGAGCGTAGCGATTATCGTTCAATGATGTATCCTAGCCCGCGTCGATTTTGAATAATCTCTATGGGGAGTTTTTTGCGTAAATTGTTTATTTGAACACGTATGTTCGCCGGATCGACATACTCACCCCAAATCTCATCTTGGAACATCTCGACCGATACGACCTGATTAGTGTGCTTGAGCAACACCGTAAAAATCTCTTTTTCCGTTTTTGAAAGAGCGATATTCACACCCTCATAGGTCAAGGTAAAGTGCTCCGTATCGTATATCAGCCCTGAGCCGAAATCGATTTTGTTTTCACCGTCATGATAGTGGCTTTTCAGCGCATGCATAATCCGTATCTGCAATTCGGTAAGATCAAACGGCTTACGGATATAATCACAGCATCCCGATTTGTATCCTTCTTGCAAATCATCGACATTGACCATCGAGGTGAGAAAGATAGCAGGAATTTTATTCCCCTCTTTACGCAATGTCCGCAACAGATCAAAACCGTTCATCCCCGGAACGTTGACATCGAGAAGATAAAGATCAAAATGGGTTTCGTAGATAGCATCAAATGCCCTCTCACCATTTGAAAATCCAACAACTTCAAGCCCTAGATCTTCTAAAAATTCCGTGATGCTCACACGGAGCATATATTCATCTTCGAGCAATAATACCTTCATCGTATCTCCCCTTTGATCTCTTTGGTCACTTTATAATCAAGCATTATCCCTATCAACTCTTCTTTTGAGTAAGCATTTAACCTCTCTCTGGCCTCTTGTAGATAAAGTTCACGATCTTCAAGAGGGACTGTATCTTTCAAATAAAGGAGCTCTTTATCGTAAACACTTTGAAACTGACCATTATCGAGCGATTTTTTGACCATCACATCATACAATTCGCTACGGGAGAGATGGATCAAAAAGGAGATATCCTCTTCGTCCGAGTGCGCATAGGTAGTAATCTGCTTCGGTGAGAGAGAAAAAACAAAGGCTCCGATAGTCTCCCCTTCCCCGTTTACCATCGGCTCATAAAAGAGATAGCGCCCGCCGCTAAAGATGATACGGGCACTTTTCAGTGCCTTAAAATCAATCCCGTTTAAAAGCTTCAAATCACTCTTGGTATATTTTGGATTTGCTAAAATATACTCCTTCCCGATAGCCGGATTCTCTTGCATAAATACCGCTGTTTCATAAAACCGCTCATCCATCAAGATGTACAAATTAATCCCCAAACGGTCGAAATATTCTTGTGTCGATTCGAAAAAGGAGACCACTTCCACAAATCCGATCATCTTTTCGGTGTGATAGACCGGAACGGTTGCTTTTATGCCGATTTTACGCCCTACTTCAATCGCTGAACGAGGCTTTCGGTGTGTTTGAAAATAGAGCAAATCGGGACGGTGAAAATCCAGCGGCATCCCCGCATATGAGTTGTCCCAACTACGGGCAAAAATAACATAATCAGCGGTAATGATCTGTGAGCGGATCAAAGCATCGGTGTGCAGTTTAATCGATTCCATCACCTCTGAGAGGATTTTAAACCCTTTATCCTCATCCTCTTGTTCCAGTGCATCACTGAGTGCCGTATTTTGAGAGAGAATCAAGGCATATCTCAATGCGCTGGAGCGCTCTTTTTCGAGCTGATTATTGAGGGCAAGTGAAAGTTGATCGCTAAGCCGTTCTAACGTCTGGGAGGTTACCTTTTGTTCTAGATAGAGCAACACCCCACCCAATACCAATGCTATAAATAAGAATACCCCTGCAATCGTCTTTTTATCTGAGAGAAAATGGTACCAGCGATCCATTACACATTTTCCTTTCTCTTTTTGCCCATTTTGTAGACATACGCCAAAACCTCAGCAACAGCAGCAAACATCATATCAGGTATCGCCCGATCAATCTCTACTTCTTTGTAAAGCGACCTTGCCAGAGGGGGATTTTGAACGATATGAACCCCGTTTTCACGCGCTATTTTTTTGATCTGAATTGCAATATTATCAACTCCTTTGGCTACCACGACCGGAGCATTATGCTTGGTCTCATCATAGACGATCGCCACCGCATAGTGAGTTGGATTGGTGATGACGACATCGGCGGTCGGGACAGCAGACATCATCCTCTTTCGTGCCGCCAGCATCTGGATCTGACGAATTTTTGCCTTGATATGAGGGTCCCCTTCCATATTTTTAAATTCGTCTTTAATCTCTTGTTTCGACATTTTGAGCTTGTCAAAGTACTGCTTTCGGGTGATAAAAAGGTCGAAAATAGCATAGAGAAAAATAATGATAAGCATGACAGATGCAAGCACGATCGCCTTATCCCTCAACCACCCCATCTGACCTTCGAGACCAAAAAGGGCAACCGTCGGGAGCTCTTCCATATATCCCCAAAAAAAGATAAATCCTATCCCTAATGCAGTTAACGATTTAAGGGTGATTTTAATCGATTCGAGTGCTTTTTGGAGAGTAAAAAGATTGGCAAACCCTTTGATTGGGTCAAGTTTGGAAAAATTTGGGATAAGCGGTTTAGTGGTAAAATTAAATCCTATTTGAGCTACCGTCCCAAAAACTCCCGCGATCGCGACAATGATAGAGATTGGAAGAGCCATGATAAGAAACTCCCGAAACGTGACCAGAGCCATATCAAACATCAACTCGCGATCCAGTGGCTGATTCATTAACGAAAAATAGTAGCGCGATAGGTTAAGCAGACGATCGGCAATAAATGTAAACATCATAAGAAGAGCTAAAATAGCCACAAAAAGAACCGCGACACCAACAATATCCTGACTTTTGGCGACATTTCCTTCTAAACGGGCATCTTCGATCTTCTTGGAGGTGGGTTCCTCCGTTTTTTCCATATCATCAGCCACTAATCACCCTTAATCCATTTTCATCGACACATCGATCCAATTAGCCTGATGAATGAGTGAGCCCGTACTAATTGCATCGACTCCTGTTGCGGCATAACGCTCGATGCTTTCAAGGCTGATATTACCACTTGCTTCGAGGAGAATACTCGGATAATTCTCACGTTTAAATGCCACAATTTCTCCCAGTTGTTCAGGGGACATATTGTCACACATAACGATATCCGCACCTACCTCCATTGCCCTCTTTACCATCTCAAAATCTTCCGCTTCAATCTCGATTTTCGAGGTAAACGGGATTTTTTTGCGCGCCTCTTCCATAAAATTCTCTAAATCATCAATTGTTTCGAGGTGGGTATCTTTGAGCATCAGCGCATCATCGAGCCCCATCCGATGGTTGGTCGCTCCCCCGACACGGGTCGCATATTTTTCAAAACTACGGAGCAACGGACGGGTTTTTCGAGTATCGAGAAGTTTCGTCCCATAGGGTGCGATGAGATCTACATATTTGCGAGTCAATGTTGCGATAGAACTGGCATGGAGGAGGATATTGAGCAGTGTACGCTCAATCCGAAGCAGCGTATGCGAATCGCCGGATAGTTCCATCAACACCTCCCCTTTTACAAACGACTCACCATCGTGTTTATGCCAAACAATAACAAAACCCTCAAGATGAGACAATACGCTGAGATACTCTTCTCCCGCTAAAACACCGTCACTTTTAGCTATGATTTTAGCACTGGCGCTCACCGCATCGGAAACACGGGCATACAGATCCCCCCGTCCCACATCTTCAGCTAACACGTTACGGATAAATTGTTCGATCATAACGCCATCATCCTCTCTAATGCAACTTTTGCCCAATACGCCGTATCTTCATCCACTTCGATCTCATTGATCGGTGCACCGTCCTCTATCGCTTTGAGAGTGAGATACAAATCTTCCAACGTCGTCTCATTCATCGTCGGACATTCGGGTTTGGTAGAGGAGAGGATATAGGTGTTACTTGGACGGAGGCGGTTGACCATATTAAACTCTGTCCCTACCGCCACTTTTTGATCCGCAGGCAATTCCGTGATGTATTTGATGAGCTGAGAGGTTGAACCGACGAAATCGGCACGATCACAAATTGCGGGATCGCACTCAGGGTGAACGGCGATCAAAATACCGGGATATTTGTTGCGATAAAACTCGATGTCATCGACACTGAAGAGCTGATGCACCGAGCAAAATCCGTCGTAGCAAATGATATCGGCTTCTTTAGGATCAGACCCATCACCGAGTACACACGATTTCAGTCC
>CAZKJU010000036.1:0-20312 GCA_964553185.1 uncultured Sulfuricurvum sp. | reverse complement strand
TTGATTTGGCGTTTGACGTCACTTTGTTTGTTCAAAATGAGATAACCGTTGACATCACGCAGTGCTTTTTGGGTTTTGTTTTGCTGAGGATTCAGCTCTTCATCAAAAAATTTCTCTAACCCTTTGATCCCATAAACGCGAGTATACCCTTCTTCTTCCATTTTACGTGGATACCCCAGCAGTGGCGTGAGAAGTTTTCCATAGGGGTAGGTACGCGCTTCACCGCTCTCGATAATATTGAGCCCTTGCAAGATACGATCACCGTTTGAGGTTTCGTATTCGATAAAGACCCCCAGACGGCGAAGTTCGAAGCTGAGTGTTTTTAGATACATTGCCTCTTTGGGACTGATGTGATAGCTAAGGGTTACGGAACCTTTACGGGTATGGAGACGTTGGCGGATCTCATTGGGTTCAATACCGCTGTAGATACTGAAAAGCTGAATAAATAGTTCCTCTTTGTCAGGGTCGATGTTGCGGGTGTTTACGACCGCTTTATAGAGTTTTTGGGTAGTAGCGATACTAAACCCATCGGCACTGATGATGGAACCGCGCTGCGCTTTGGCGGTATCTTCGGAAAAAATGGAGGGGATATCCCGATCATGCAGTGCGGTGTAAAGCATTACTGTCAAAAAGATGACAAAACCGAGCATGAGAACGAGAAAAAGGGCGAGGATCTTTTTTGATTTATTGGAATGGCGCATGAACGGAGGCTAAATCACATTTGCGTTCGGGTAATTTCTTTGTACGCGTTTAGAGCTTTGTTCCGTACTTCGAGCATCAGTTTCATGCTGATTTCAGCTTTATCGATGGCAATAGCTGCTTGATGGAGGTCTTTGACACTTCCAGTTGCGATATCGCTCATTGCCCTCTCTCCATCAACTTGCATTTGATTGACATTTCCGAGAGCATTTTTGAGCTCTTGTGCGAAATCAGTGCTGCTGTTTTCGGCGACACTGCCGCTCTTGTTGGCGAGCAGATCGGCGGTTGAGAGAGATTTTATGGATTGAATGTTGGCCATTACGGTCTATCCTTCTTTAGGCTTGTAAAATAGTGATGGCACTGGAAGCCATATTTTTTGCGCTTTCAAACGCGGCTACGTTCGCTTGGTAGGAACGTGTTGCTTCTACTAAATCGGCCATTTCGATCACAGGATTAATGTTAGGATACGCAACGTATCCGTTTGCATCCGCATCAGGATGGGAAGGCTCGTACTTCATTTTTGGCGCGGTATCGTCACGGGTGATTTTATCCACCACTACACTCATAATCGCAGGGTTTGGTTTCAACCCTGAGAGCCCCTCTTTGAGAGGATCGCTGTATCCGAGCCCAGTTGTATCGTTTGCTAATGCTTGGTTGTAAACTTTGTTAAAATCAACTGCTTTAAAGACAACTTCTTGACGACGGTAGGGCCCACCCTCATCGGTACGGGTGGTTTGAGCATTGGCGATATTGGAACTGATGGTGTTGACACGTACACGTTGAGCGGATAAACCGTACCCGCTGATGTCAAAGCTGTTTAAAAATGCCATCCTTTAATCCTTATGATGTTTTGCTCGAAGCGTCAATGACGCTTTTGAACAAAGCCGAATCTTTTTTGAGCGCTGCGGTTAGGGCATTAAACATCGTTGAGTTTTTTGCCATTTCAGTTGTTTCGACATCCAAATCGACACTGTTTCCATCATTGCGTGCCATGTGGCCGTCTCGAAAGAAAGTGGTCGGTTTCGAAGAAGAACCCACTTCAGAACCTGAGAGATGGGCCCCGTCTGTGCGGCTCATGGATAGAGTTTGCGATTTATCTGCAAAAATCGAAGCACTTTTTTGCTCCAGCATCTCTTCAAAACGGATATCTCTCGGACGGTAAAAAGGGGTATCGGCATTTGCGATATTTCCGGCGATCATGTCTTGGCGAGCAGAGCGATAATCCATCGCACTTTTCATCAAATCATGTGCTCGTGAAATAGAGATACCCATTTTTAATCCTTTCATCGAAATGTTTAGAGGTACTAAGCAAAAAACATTCCAAACTATTTTTATCGAACTCTAGAGTAAAGAACGATATAATCTTAGAAATTATACATTATAAGCACCAATATGCCTGATAAAAAATTATTTCTTTTAACGACCGCACTTATTACGATAGGGGTGATATGTTCGTATACCCTCTCTGCATACACGGTTATCTTATTTGAGTACAACGATTTTCATTTCGTTTTACGTGAATTGATTGTTGCGATTATCTCTATTCTTTTGATGTGGTCACTGGCACAGCTTGATCCTGATATTTGGCTCCACCGTTTAGGACTGGCCCTCTTTTTCGGAGGGATGGCTTTGATGATTATTATGCCGTTTCTCCCTGCATCGCTCGTGAGTGAGGTGGGTGGGGCAAAACGGTGGATTAAACTGTTTGGATTTTCGCTTGCTCCGGTAGAGTTCTTTAAAATCGGGTTTGTCTATTTTCTAGCGTGGAGTTTTTCTCGTAAACTCGGTCATCATGCTAACATGGGGATTTTAGAAGAGTTCAAACGGGTGGCTCCGTATGCGGCTATTTTTATTCTGGCGATGTTTTTGATCGCGATTTTGCAAAATGACTTGGGACAGGTGGTTGTTTTAGCATTGACTCTGGCGGTTATGCTCTTTTTCGCAGGGAGCAGTTTTCGGTTTTTTATGACGCTGATTATCGGTGCTTTGGTTGCGTTTATCTTTTTGATTGTGACTTCTCAACACCGTATTGACCGTATTTTGTCGTGGTGGGCAACGGCTCAAAATACAATTTTGGCGATTTTCCCTGAATCGATAGCGCAACATTTACGGATTGAAAATGCCGAAGAAGCGTATCAAATCGGACATTCCCTGAATGCTATTCATAATGGGGGAATTTTCGGTACCGGACTTGGAGGAGGGACGTTTAAACTCGGGTTTTTGAGTGAGGTGCATACGGACTTTGTTCTCGCTGGGATCGCCGAAGAGTTTGGATTTATGGGGGTACTTTTTGTTACTTTCATCTTTATTGCTCTGCTTCATCGCCTTTTTAAAATCGCAAACCGTTCTCATAACGATACAGCCTATCTCTTTAGCCTCGGAGTGGGACTTTTGATTACTTTTGCCTTTATGGTCAATGCGTACGGTATCAGCGGACTCACACCGATCAAAGGGATCTCCGTCCCGTTTCTCAGTTATGGAGGTTCAGCGATGATGGCATCGGCAGTCGGTATCGGGATGGTGTTGATGCTCTCTAAAAAAATAGTCTATAAAGCGGGAGATAAAAAATGAATATTATCTTTACGGGTGGGGGAACGGGGGGACATCTCGTTATTGCCCTATCTTTGGCAGAAGCGGCGAAACAAAGAGGGCATCGGGTGATATTTATCGGTTCACAATCGGGGCAGGATCGTCAATGGTTTGGTGAGAGTTCTTTGTTTGAACAAACCCATTTTCTCGATACGACCGGAGTGGTCAATAAAAAGGGATTCGGGAAAATCGGGGCGTTATGGAAAATACTCAAAGCCGTTGCTATTTCCAAAAACCTGATTGCCGAATTTAAAGCCGATGCGGTGGTGAGTGTCGGAGGTTTTTCAGCAGCTCCTGCGGCATTAGCAGCTGTAGTGGGCAAAACACCCCTTTACATCCATGAACAAAATGCCGTTACCGGAAAATTAAACCGATTATTACGACCGTATGCCAAAGGCTTTTACAGCTCTTATGAAGAGGGGCAAAATCATTGTGATTATCCGGTGAATGAGCGCTATTTCCAAAATTCTCGTATTCGTGATGCTATAAAAACGGTTATTTTTCTCGGAGGCTCTCAGGGGGCGAAATTTATCAATGATTTGGCATTGGAGATTGCGCCATGGCTCGATCATGGGAGAATCCAGATAATTCATCAATGCGGTATCAAAGAAGAAGAGCGTGTCCGCGCCGCGTATCATGAGATGGGGATCAATGCGGAAGTGTACGGATTTACGACTCAAATCGTCGAGTTGATCGGACGGAGCGATTTTGCGATCAGCCGCTCAGGTGCGAGTACACTATGGGAGCTGTGTGCCTCGAAGGTTCCTGCCTTTTATATCCCCTATCCGAGTGCTGCGGGAGATCATCAATACCATAATGCCCGTTATGTCATCGATCACGATGCAGGATGGTGTGAACGTCAAAACGACGGTTTGGTTTATAAGCTACAAGAGGCAATAACTAGTGATATACGCCCTAAAAGTGAACGTTTAGGAGAGCTTATCCACCCGAATGGAGCGGAAAATATTATCCGAAAGATTGAAGAGCAGTCTTAAATATTGGTTATTTTGTGAATAACCCATAGTCCGAATGCGAGGATAATCGTACTCATTATAGCGACGCTGATGGTTCCGGTTTCTAGTTCCATTATTTATCCTGCGATATCGACCATTGACCACATCGGCAAAAAGATCCCTAATGCTAATACCAGTACAAACCCGGCAATAGCAGCGATAAGAATCGGCTCGATTAAGGTAGCAACGTTATCGACAATATAGTCATATCGGTTATTATACACCCGATTTACTTTACCTAGCATCGTTCCCAGTGATCCGCTGCTCTCTCCGGCTTTGATCATTTGTAAAATCATCCCTTCAAATTGCCCGCTCTCACTAAACCCTTGCGCTAAAGAGCGTCCATCCTCGATGGCAACGGGGATTTTCCGAAGCTCTTTTTTAATATAGGTATTATCGACCACTCCCATGGCAATCTCTAGCGCATCGATCATCGGAATCCCTGCATCGGTCAAGACGTTAAAGAGGTAAATAAATCGCCCGATCATCGCATAATAGGTTACTTTTCCGACGATGTAGATTCGAAGAAAATATTGGTCGGTTTTGAGTTGGAGAGCAGGGTTTCGTTTGTAAGCCATACTAAACGAGACCGATAAAATGATCGCACCCCCCATGATATAAGGGCCATAGGCAGTGATAGCGTGTTCCGTCCATAAAAGGAGTTTGGTCGGGAACGGAAGTTCCATCCCAGATTGCTCGAAAAAGGATTGAAATTGGGGAACGACGAAGGTAATGACAACCGTAAAGGCGATGCTCATAGCGACAATGATAAAGAGAGGATAACGGGTCGCTTTTTTCAGTTTTTGACGATTGTCGTAGATTTGCTGCAAAATATTTGAGAGTTTAGTGATAGCGTTACTGAGGGTTCCGGTTTGCTCTCCGAGTTCAAACATCGAGAGTGATAGCGTCCCAAGCTGACGTTGATAATTCACTACCGATTTACTGAGGCTGAGACCGCTTTCGATATCTTGCAGCACATTGGTAAAAATGGCTTTTAGCATCGGATCTTGTGTATCGCTGATACTCTCAGCCATACACATGTTGATCGGCATCCCCGCATCGAGCATGGTTGCGAGCTGATCCAAAAATGTGATGTAGGCATCATCTTTGACGCGGCGGTTTTGGATAGGGTTTGTGTAGCGTTTTTTGATTTTTCCCCATTTAATTGAGAAAGGTTCAGATATCTCCTTGACCTCGACGGGGACACCGAGGGCTTTGTCACGAAATTGTTTGAGTGCTTCTGCTTTGTGAGCGGCTTCTAGTGTTGTGGAAAATTTACGTTTTCCCTGTTTGTAGCGCACCCGATAAAATTTCATTTACAGCTCTTTGGTGACACGGAGAACCTCTTCGAGAGTGGTAATACCGCGTAATGCTTTGTTGAGTCCATCGATAACCATTGGTTCAAACCCTTCATGCTCTTGGGCATAACGGGAAATTTCGTATTTGGAGGCTTCATCCGCAACCATCTTGGCGATGGTTTCATTGACCATCAGGATTTCAGAGATCAATATACGTCCTGAATAACCCGTATTATTACATTTTGGGCACCCTGTACCGGCATAGAATTTTGAATCTTCGCCAATCCAGCGTTCAACACGACGGAGGAGATTTTTGTGAGGTTTCATCTCTGTTTGACACTCAGTACAAATTTTACGTACCAACCGTTGTGCAACGATACCGACTAAAGAGTCAGCGATAAGATAGCTTTGTAATCCCATTTGAACCATACGTCCTATTGCGCTTGGGGCATCGTTGGTATGGAGGGTAGAGAAAACAAGGTGTCCGGTCAATGAGGCTTGTGCAGCAGAATTGAGCGTTTCAAAATCACGAATCTCACCGACTAGGATGATGTCGGGGTCTTGGCGGAGAAATGATTTGAGTGCTTCAAGGAAGCTGAAACCTACCCGTTCGTTGACCTGAACCTGCTGAACCAGAGGGAGCTGATACTCGATCGGATCTTCGATAGTGAGTACTTTATTCTCGATACTTTTTACTTCATTAAGTGCTGCATAAAGGGTAGTGGTTTTACCGCTTCCGGTTGGGCCTGTGATGAGGACGATTCCAAATGGTGCATGGATGATTTCATTGAATTTTTCTAAATTTTTGTCTTCAAATCCGAGTTCATGGAGTTTGAGGAGTATTTTTTGCTGATCCAAAATCCTCATAACGATCGATTCTCCAAACAGCGTTGGGGTGCTAGAGAGACGAAAATCGTATTTTCCCCCTGCGACATCGAGGCTAAAGCGTCCGTCTTGGGCTTTTCTGCGTTCGGAAATATCCAAATTCCCTAGGAGTTTAATACGGGAGTTTAGAGCCGTATAGATATCAAGATCAAATACAAATGTCTCTTGCAAGATTCCATCAACACGTGCCCGTACCGACATACTCCGCAGTTCGGGTTCGATGTGAATATCGCTGGCACGTCGTAAAACCGCATCTTTGATGATGAGATTGATGAGCTGCATAACAGCGCTCGCATCGCCATCAGCTCCCTTGGAGCCTTCATTGTTAATCTCACGCTTGACTTCGGCAGCAATGCTTTGGGTTTTTTTAATGATTTCAAGACGTTGAAAAATATGGGCGATATCTTCACTCAGAGAGAGAAATACTTTGATCGGTTTGGTGGCGATATTGCGCTCCAGCGCTTCGAGAGCATCGAAGTTTAACGGATCAGAAGTAGCGATATAGACGTAGTCCTCATCTTCTTTAAACGGGATAGCTTTGGCAGCGGTGAGCAATGAGACGGAGAATTTGGCTAAGGAATTAAAATCGATCTTTTCACCGAATAGGTCGACAAAATCAATTTTGAGCTGTTTGGAGAGGAGCAGAGCCATCTCTTTATGCGATACCATCCCCTCAGCAACAAGAACTTCCCCCAGCTTTTTTGTAAATCCTGACTCTTTTTGTTGTTGTAGAGCATGTTCGAGTTGCTCAGAGGTAATAAGCCCTTCGGAAATGAGCAAATCTCCCAATCGTACCTGTTGACGGATCATCCTCTTCTCCTTAGTGTGTGCTGTTTAGTTTCCACATCCGAACCAATTCGGAGGCGGGTTTGGAATCTTTGTAGTTGAGGTAGAGTTCCAAAATATTGATCGCTTCAGCTTTGCGTCCTTGGGCATAATACGATTTTGCGTATAACAGCCATGCCTCTTCGGCTTCTCGGTTGAGCTGATTTGCTTTTTTAGCCCAAATGGCGGCATCAACATAGTTTTCTTGAGCGTAAAAGTCGCGTGCTATAATCAATGCAGTTTCGTACTTTGGAGCGTTACGATAGGAAGTGATAAAATCAGATGTTGTATTCGGAGTTGATGTTTGAACGCTGAATACTCGATTGCCGGATAACGTTTTAACCGGTGCAGGGGCAGAGGAAGGGGGTGGTGCAACCGGTATTGGAACTTCATTAGCGATAGGAGCTGCTGATGGTGGCGGTGTGGTTAGTTTTGGGACAGCGTTATCGGAGATTGCGACACGCTCGGGATTATATTTGTACGCAGTCGGTGTACTGAAACCTAATGATTTAAAATACTCGATGGCATGAGGTAACGAAGCACGGTCATAAATATCGATGTAACGCAGTGTATAAAAACCATTGATTGCATAAATAGCCAGACTGGGAAGGTATTTAGAGGGAAGTCTATGGCGAGTTGCATTAACATCAGCATAGGATTTACTGGAAGTAAGTTGGATTACAAATGCGCGCGTTTTTGTGGAATCTTGCATTGGCAGCGAATAAGAGATATTTTGTTGTTGTACAGCAGTTGGAGCAACCGATGTCGGAGTCGCTGAAACGGGTTGAAGTTTAGTTACAGAAGGTTTTTGTGCCGGTTTTTGTACCTGGGTAAGGATACTCCATTGAACATAGAGTGCAACCAACGCAACGAGTGCTAAGAGAATTCCGGTAATGATAAGTGAGAGCCGGATCATCCGACGACGGCGCATAGCGGTACAACGTGCTACAAGATTGTCAAAATTATTAATCATCGAGGAGCTCCGCATCCATTGCCGCCATAGTTATCGTACATGGGGAGGGACGAAGGTATTTGGTTTTACCATTAACATTGGTGTAGTGGAGTAGATGAAACAGATGGTGAAAAAGTTTTTTATAATTTCGGAAGTTTCCACGGCTGATATGATGGGCTTGTTTAACCATTTTAGGGGAAATCTCATCGATAATTTCAGAAAATCCGATCCGTAACAGTTCACGATGAAGATAGTTTTTTCCTTCAACGAGGGTGAGCGGGGTAAGCTCTATCACTTTGTGCGGACGGCTTTTAAAATGGGGGGCGCGCAAAATGGCTTCCCCCTCACTTTTATGCATTGCCAACATAAACCAAAAGGCTTTTGAATCGGCGAGAATTCGAATAAACTCCCTCATCTCCGTGCTCAGCAACTGGGCTTCATCAATCATGATGATATGATCACTCGAACCGTACAGCTCTATAGCTTGCATCCGCAGTTGTTCAATGTTTTCACCAAAAGGTTCGATCCCTTTATGGCGAATGAGCTGATAGAGGAGATTGAGGGGGGTAATAAACGGAGTCTCTATTAAGATCACATGGCGCTGAGATGCCATTTGTTCATACAAAAGATTGAGAAGAAAGGTTTTTCCGCTTCCCGGTTCACCGATCAAAAACATGAGCTGACGTGCAGTTGAACTTAGGACTGTATGGATTTTTTCAATCGCCTCAAGGGCACTTTGCATCTCGAAATAGTCGCGGTTATCTCGCCGCTCTTCGAATTGATCTGCTGCTTCAAGCCATTTGGACATTTTAATCAAACCGCTTTAGAATGGCATCATCGATAGAGGGAAAAATGTCTTGTTTGATCAATGTCGGTGTGATCAAGATAAAGAGTTCGCTTTTACGTACCGTATCGGTATCGTTGTTAAATAAACGGCCAAATAACGGAATATCCCCTACTACAGGAACTTTGTTATTGTCTTTGGATATTTTTTTCTCAATCAGTCCGCCGATTAGTACTTTTTGGGAATCTTTGACTTTGACAATCGAGGTCATCTGTTTGACTCGGGTATCGGGCGGCATCGTTCTTTGTGTTGTTGTTGTGGTTGAACTGCTGCTTGATGAATTGACATTGAGCTCTGATTCATTCAACAGTTCACTGGTGATAGGATTGATCCGCATGATAATATACCCATCTTCGGTCACTTCTGGGATAATATTGAGGGTGAGTCCGACAAAAACCGATCCCAGCGTATTGGTCGTGGTTGCAGAGGTTTGTGCGTCAGAGGAGGCGATAGAGCCGTTTTGGTAGAGGTAGCTGAGCTGCTGTCCGACATTGATAACGGCGGGTTGATTACTTAGAGTTAGAATTTTTGGGTTTGAGAGTACTTCAACATTACCGTAGGTTTTAAGAAAATCAATCAATCCTGCCGGATTGAAATCGATCCCGAATGAGTACACAGGCCCTGATGCACCGAGAGGATTGAGATTGTTAGAACTGTTTTTATAGTTAGTAAAACTTCCGTTCAATCCGAGATCAAACTTGCTCCAGTTAACCCCGATAGAGCTGTAATCATTATAGGTGAGTTCGATTAGGTGAGCTTCGAGCATTACTTGTGAATGCATTCGGGATTCAAGTTTTCCGAGGTATTTTTTAACGGCATCGATTTGGCGTTTATTTCCGGTAACCGTTACAACGGCTGCATCGCGGTTTACGAGAGTTTTGTTGAGTGCATCATTGTATTCTTCGTCGACTTGTAAAATTTGTTGGATGTGATTGTGAAGCTGATCCCAAAAAGTGAATGTTGAAATAGCCCGTACATTCGTATAGTCGCTGTTAGCCCCTGATCCACTGGAATTGGTGCTGCTTCCAGAATTTGATGAGGTGTTGCTGGAAGATGTGCCACTTGTGCCGTTAATCGAACTGTTAGCCCCGGTATTGGTGCTTGGCCCGACGGTGATAGATTTGGTCGATTCTGTCGTTAGTTCTGACATATTGATGTAGTCAATGTTAAAATTGACCGTATTGGTATAAGAGACTCGGACTACCCCTTTTATCGGGTCATAGGTATGAAAAAGGTTATGTTCATCAAAAATAAAGGTAAAAAGTTCGGGTACAGTGTAATCTTGGATGTTGACCATATCCAGAGGCTGGGAGAGGCGCTCTTTGGCCCGTTTGTCTTCGAATACGACACTGATATTACACGTTTGGGCGACATCACGCACCAAATCCATGAGGGTGAGGGCACCGCCGCGGTTTTGGTAAGCACTGAGGCTAAAGCGTTTATTCTCACACATCTCTGCGTGTAAAAAAGGGTATAACATTACGAGCAATAAAATTATTTTTTTCATGGAACTTCCTTTGTACCGAGTACGCGGCGGTTTGAACCGACACTGATCATTGTGAGGCGATTGCCCTCTTTAAGACCGACAAAATTATTTTGAATATAGGTGACTTCTTTATTATCAACTTTATCCCCGATGGCATACCACGCGCCGTTGATAAACGCTTTATTGTTCATTACCGCACTCACAACGATTGGCATGATGATAGGGACTGCTTTCATCATCGGTGGCGGTGGGAGCAAACCGATAGCGGCAGAGCTTTTTGGTTTGGCTGTTTTGGCAAACGGATCATACATTTGAGCATGCAGTAAACATGACACACTCAAACAAACCGTCGTTAGGAGAGAAAATTGACTCATAAAGCAACCCCCATATAGAGGATAACCGCTTCGAAACGGGGCTTCTCTTCGTCGGTACGGATTTGGACGCTTTCGATCTCTACCAGTGAACTTTGATTTTCGACAAAAGCTAGAAAGTCGGCGATAGCAGGGAAACTTCCCGTTCCGGTGACGGTCAATTTTTTAAATTGTTTTACTTTGCCAAAAAAGACTTTATCGCTATCGATTGAATCCATGAGCTCGATTTTAAGACCTAATCGGACGGAACGTTCCAGCAGTAAATCGAGCATTTTTGCGTAATGGCGGTTATCGAAAATCAATCCGCTGGAGGCTGCCATTTGGAGCAAAAGGGCTTGTTTTTCATTTTCCAATGAAGCCCGTTTCGCCTCTTCTTTGATGGTTGCTTCCGCACTTTGAGCTATTTTGGCACGGTACGCTTCGGGAGAGCTCTCTGCGATTTGGGTGACGAGGGCACTGTTTTGCTCTTCTAATGCACTAAGTTCATCCAATGCATCCGAGAGGTAAAACATCCACCCCATCACTAAAATCCCAAGGGCGCTTCCGATATAGATCATCCAACGCTGATTGGCAGGATAGCTAACGAGTTGTTCGTCGAGGTTTTCGAGCTGTACGTCTAAATCGTTCATCGCGTCACCTTTACGAGGCTGTTGTAGGTCGTATTGTTATTGTCAAGTTTGATCTCATGGGTTTGGACATCTTGATAGCCGCGAGCATATAACCCGCTCATCAGTTTGGCGATGTCATCGCGTTTACGATACTCCGAAACGACCAAAATACTCATCTCTTTGGAACCGTTTTGCTCCATCAGCATTGCCCCAAGGCGATAGCGCCCCAGTTCAGCGGTGGTATCGAGGAGAAACTGCTGGCGTGCGGCGTGCATATCGTGGATCAAAACAGCCGTCTCTTCGGCACCGTGATAGAGGGAAATTTCATTTTGGAGAGATTTAGATTTGTTTTGCTCTTGATGAAGACGGTTGTTGTTTTGTTTGAGGGTGGCTGCTAGGGTTGCGGTCTCTTGTTTGAGGGTTTCGAGCTTAGTACTTAGCTCTGCTTGGCGTTCCTCTTCGTTACTGATCATCCATCCGATGCTCAGAGATGCAATCAAGACAACAAGGAGCGATCCACCTAAGAACCCTAAAAATTTGCCACTTTCTCTGGTATACCATGGGGCTTTACGCAGATAAGGAGAGAGATTTAGCATCCCCTCTTTTGGAGTTAACAGAGCGTCACAACACAGAGCATCATGGATATTTTCAGGAGAACATCCCTCTTTTTTTAATGGAGTAAATGTGACACCTTTGACTCCGTACGCTTCAAAAACACTCTCTAGTCCGAGGATACTCTCCCCTTCGAAGTCAAGGTAACAGTTATCGATCCCGCTTAGACCGAAAAGGCCTCTTTTGTGATTAATGGTATGGACGATCCGTTCGATATTTTTGCCGATTTTTTCTTGGAGGAGAATGTATTTGTTTAACTCCTCAGGGAGATAATTTTCTTCGATTACCCCTTTGGTCCGTAAGAAATTTTTGAGTTTCGGGAGATCCAATCCCGTATCAACAGCGATAGAAGCGAGCGTTTCGATACTGCGGTGGGCGATGTAGCGGCCATCTTGATAGATAGCGGCGTACGCTTCCTCTTCACCCCAATAGATGAATAAATCGTTTTTAGCATTTAGTGTCGGATAGAGGGATCCGTACACCATGAATCCAGGTATGATGCGGTCTATAGTTGGGGATTTGGCTAGGGCGGAGGCGAAATATTCCCCTGCTTTGGTATGGGAAAGTGCAAAGACTTCAACGAGAGCACTTTCATCGGTCGTGATCGAATGACGGATGTAGTCGATGGTGTATTCTTCGTCGCTATTGAGGTTTCCCTCTTCGAACATCCGAATTTCAACTTGGATTCGGAGCTCTTCGTCGCTTAGACGATCAGAGAGTTTCAGGGTATGGGTATTGAGCAGTGAGAGGGGGACAATGGCACCGCAAAAGAGCTCTTTGTACTCGCCCGAAGAGGGTTCGCGAAATCCTCCTTCTTGGTATGTACGGATCTGATCATGCTCTATGAAAAGTATTTTTTGGTGTTCCATTGCCCTGCTTGCCATGTTTTTTTCAGTACCTATATCGGCAAAATTAAAAAATTAAATTAGTTATTGCAAGGGATTATAGCATATCCCGTTCCACTAAACAGGCGAATAGTGGTGTTTTTATCACCATATTTGAAATTTATATTTAATTCATTCGGTAATAAAGTATTTAATGTTACCGAATTTCCATTATGCGGCCGTCCCATACCATCAAAACAGACGGTTGAAATATTGGGGGTCAGAGTGATGGTCGATTTAATCTCATGCGTAGGTGTTTCATTGCTCGATAATGCGGCTTGGGTCAGGGTAACGCATCCTGCATTGTCCAATGCATCATACCCCAGTGCACGATATCGCGCCTCTTTGAGTTTGAGGAGGGTATATTGGGCATCTTGACGAGCATAATCGGGACTGCTCATATAAAAGCCGATACCGCTCATGACTCCGATCAGGACGATGACAAAAATGAGTTCGACGAGAGAAAAAGCGTTTCGTTTCATGGGCGTTGCAAGCTCCTTCGCTCGAGTCGGATCGGGTGGAGAATTTTGGCATTGGTGCTATCGGAGGTGACGATAACGCGCATGCTAATCATTCCATGGGACTCTTCGGATTGGATTGGGGTGTAAGCAACATTGTTACAGGTCGTTCCATCGGCTAAATAGTACCGCTCGATCGTGATATTGGCATCAAATTTAGTGTCGGATGAGCGGACCGTGAGATTTTGCATACAGCTTCCGCTGCTGCGATCATAAGCACTGAGGCGGAGAAGTGCCGCTTCGGTAGCGCTTTGCAAAAACAGCTCGGCTTGCTCGCGAGTATAGCTGTCGGCATAATGTTGAGCCCCGAGTGAGGCATATCGCATAGTAACGGTGACGATACCTCCAACAAAGAGGATAATGAGTAAAACCTGCGGTAATCCAAAAGCGTGACGCATTAGAATACCACCTTTTGTTTGGATAGGCGTACCGGATTGCCACCGCGTACGGTTCGGTTGGTATCGATGGCAAGACGGATGGTGCTGTTGATCATTTGAGCACGAAAGGCGTTGACGTTGGTCGCGAGGATACTCACTCTTCCACTACGGTTTGCAGAATCGGCACAAAAACTCTCTCCATTCCAAGGGCGATAATTGTCAAAGAGAAAAAGGGTGTTATCAATGGCTGTAGAGGAAAGATTTAAGTCGGTGATACATTGTGTCGTTTTATCGATATCCGCACCTCGGGCAACAGCATAGGCAGAGTCAACGAGGTTGTACTTTTCGTAAATCGTCGTAGGGGCAACACCGCTAAATATAATGGCATTGTCAGTGGTCATGGTGATGGGATGGACGGCTGATACCCCTTCATCAAACGTCCCTGAAAACACCAAAGCGATATCGTTATTTGCCCAATTAAAGCTTCCCCATTTAGCACTTTGGGTATTCTCGATAGAGGTTTTGGTCGTTTCAGGAGTGTAGAGGGTAGCGGTTGCAAAATCGGAGCGGTTCATATCGACAAATCCGCTGTAATCACCGGCAAGATAACTCTCAGAAGCTAATCCATACCATTCGATGATCTCTTTATCGGTCGAGCTAGCCAGCGGGGTACGGGTAGCATCTCCGAGATTGTATCCGCTGACTGACATCGGTGCGCGATTATAAAGGAGAATGCTGATTTGATCCAACGCGCTTTGACTATCCATCGAGAGGGTGGTGAGGATTTTGGCTTTTTCACTACGCAACGTGATTGCTTCGAACGCTTTGAACATCCCGACTGAGAGGATGCCGGTGATGGCGACGGTGATGATGATCTCGATGAGGGTATAACCGCGCCGCATATCAGTTCCAGTTCCGTGAGTTGATTTGGATGTGACCGATGTTGAATGAGTGGTATTCGAGCGAAGTGATACAGCCGCTTTGTTTACTGTTAGGTCCGTATCCGACACGGATCAATACCCGTTTGGTATTGGTTTGATTCGGCGCTTGATCTGTTGCATTTAATTCTGCTGTTCCGGTAGCCGCAGGGTCTTTGACATAAGTGACGGTCGTTCCGATTCTAAAAAGTCCTAAAACGGTACCGCTACAGTTTTTATCGGCAGTGATGTTGGTATCATGAAAATCGTCAATATCGTTTCTTTCAGTATCTTCTAGTCCGATAGCTCCGGCATTATAGTTGACCCCAGGTGGTGCGATGCAGTTACGCCCCCCGACAAATCCGCCGATCCGGTAGCCGCTGGTGGTATTACACTCATACGCTAGATTGGTCGGAGTGACGCTGAGAATCTGAGGATTTTGCGTATTATTGTTGTCCCATGGGAGATTAAGGATCATCCCCATCTGAGCCATGGCATTGTACATTGCTTCTTCTTTGATCGTCACTTGGGAGCTTTGGTTCATGGACATCACTAGACGGGGGATGACCGTAAAGACGATCCCGATAATCACCATGGAGAGTATCAGTTCTATGAGGGTGAGGGCTTTTCTCATCGAAAGAGTTTAACCCCTTTGTTGGTGATATTTTTCGCCGGTGTCATCTGAAAATCACTCCCTTGGAAGGTTCCGCTATTTACCCCTTTAACGCCCAATGATGCATCGGTATAGTCGTAATTAAAACAAGGGTGTCGCGTGCAATTACCGCTGTAATCATAAGTATAATTGGGAGAATACCATAACCATTTGCTAATATCCAAATGGATGGTTTGGTCATGTACGGATGTGACGGTTACAATTTGAAGACCGTCAGTCGGCGTAGCAGAGGCATCGATATCATCTCCTCCCGCACTGTAGCCCCCTCGGATAACATTGCCATTCGCCGCAGTGTCGTGATTGAGATTGCGATACCATTTGAGGACGTTTTGCGGCATACCGCTGACAAATCCGCTCGAAGTGGTACTGTAGACTTCAAACTCGATTGGATTAGGGGCAGAGGCTTCGTTGGTGGTGACATCAAAGGCGCGCGCACGACCATAAACGAAAGTAGCATCTCCCAGTGGAGTACCTGTTCCGCTAACGGAGTCAGCATCAGTCGCGGTTGCTGAGGTGATATTAAAATCGAACGGATTAAGGGGTTTACCAGGGGATCTGTCAAAATTAAAATCGATATTGGGAAGGACTGAGCCGCTGTTAAACAGCCCTGAATTCAAACTTAAAACCCATGGATCGGTGTTGAGGACATTCGTGTTGAGTGCAGTGAGTGTTTCGGAATAGAGAATTTTCGTGAGCGGGCTAGGAATGGTTGAATGAACTAGTGTCAAATCGGTATTTTTCGCATAACACGCTGAGCTGTAGTTAGCAGTCGTATTCCCTTCGCCGTTTTTAGCGGTGATGTTGAGATCGAGTGCGGCGGACATATTGAGATCATCGGAGAGATAGGTGAAATTCCCTCCGGAAAAATTAGTAAGGGTACCGGTTACATCGAAATGGTGCGCTTTTACAGTGATTTGTCCTTGGGTCAAACCGATCGGCAAATCACTCGCGGAGGTATAGAATCCGCTTACATCCGCATCATCACAATCCACATTAGCATATCGAGCGTTACACGCTTTAGTAAGATCGGTAATGTTGACATCGAGAACACCCACTTCAGAGTATCGTGTGGTGAAAAGTTTGGTCCCATTGACAAAGCTAAACGAGTTTGGAATCGGGTTAAAGGTTCCGAGAGTACAGAGTGGATTATGTTCGGCAACACTCACTTCAAAGCTCCCCCCGGCGCTTTCATTGTAAGCAGTCGAAGCTGTCCCGGTGAAATTAGGGGCGGTGAAAGTGATGTTGAAATCGACTCCGGCAATTCCGCTGGCTGAGGGGAGGGTAAAGGATAGAGGACGTACGGAAAAACGGTCGCTGGCAATAATGGTCCCGGTATTGGTTAGGGCATCACATGCAGTAGCTGAGGGAGCGTTTTTTTCCCACATGAGACGGACACCAGCACTATCACTTCCGCCGATGGCACGACTGAGGGTGAACGTGGCAGTTTTGGTTTGTTCGGAAGCATACGTGAGTTTGACCCAATCAGTGAGGGAAGCTCCGGCGGTATCAATGAGACGAGCACAGAGGGTACCGTTGAAATCTTGAAAACCGTCGTTGGTTTCATTGAGCGAGGAAATGTTGAGATCAAACGGTTTAGAGACGATTTTGGTAGAGATGTTTCGGTCGCTGATGGAACGAAAGGTATCCCAGGCGTCGAAAGTGACAGCAGGATCGGGAATAATGACACAATCGGGGCAAGTACGTTCTGCTCCATTAAAATTATTATTACTGAGCTCATTGGTGTAAATTTTTAAAATTTCGGATGGGCTTAGTGAACGATCGAAGATTTTAACTTCATCGATTGCACCGTCAAATGTGCGCGAGGGGTAGTTGTAATCAACCCCGATGTAAAATGGAAGAGTATTTTGAGGAAGTGTTCCGGTATACGTTGCGCTTGCATCTTCGACACCGTTGATATAAATTTTTTGTTCTCCACTTTTATACGTCAGGGTGATATGAGTCCATGAATTGACTGGGACACTGCTAGCACCGGTAAAACTACCATTCCCCCACCACCAAAACACTTTTCCGGCTGTATCAAGGTGGAATTCATAATTAGTATCTTTGGAAGCAATAGTGTACAGATCAGAAGAGGGAATAGTAACAGGATTAATCCAAGTAGTAATCGTTAATTCATTAAGTTGACTTAATAATGGATCATGAGGAATCGTCACGTTTGAATAGGTATTTCTAGAAAATTTGTTACCTGTACAGATTTGCCCAGAAACTTTGAACGGTGAGTTGACGGTCATACCGTTGAGATTATTTCCACTGCTGTCAACAACATCACCTTGCACACCGCTAACCGAACATTCATCCAATCGATAATCTGCTACCGGCAATAGAGCACATATTCCCCCTGCAACTTGCATATTACTGGATGCGAGTTGAGTAATCTCTTCATGGGTCGCGGCATTGTAATAATGGGCATTGGCTGTATTACTGAGGTCGATATCATCTGTAAGAATGATAGTAGTTTTTACTTTGGTAGCAAAGGTAATTTTATATTTTGTATTTTGGTTAATTCTACTGAAATCGCAGTAAACACTGGTCGCATTTTTATCACAGGTGACACTGGGCGAAGCCGTTCCGCTAATGAGTTGCGCTACTGGGATGGTTGTTTGGGTCATATCGAGATAATCTAGTATACCATTGGATTGAAAATTATCATAAACACGAACTGTTTCAGCATGCTCGGTTCCGGTATTTTGGAAGCTCATTTCATAATTGAGTGTTGCCCCTCGTAGATCTTTTCCAGTTCCGCAGGTTTGGTTCGAGGCATAGGAAATGGATACGTTCTTATCAAAATTTCCGATAGTCGGTGAGTAAATTTCTGTGGAAAAAACAACTAGACTTGGGAAATAAGTATCACCTGTAGTAGTGAATCGGATAGTTGCACTTGATTCATTTGTCCCAATAATTTGCTTATGAGAAGTATTACCGTCTTTACCTATCTGATGGGTCTGAATATCTATACCTTGATTATTGGTAAAGCTAGGATTTGCAGTTACACCCATTAAAGAAGAATTAAATGCATTTACATCATTAATCGCGATTCCATTAACATAAAGCTTATCTCCTGCAATATTTGCATCCCCTTCTCCTGCAAATAAAGAAAGATTGGAGAAAACATCTCCATTTAGAGGAGTTTTAAAGCCACCTACCAAAACATCAACGATCTTAAAACCTGTTTGATTAGCAACTTTTTTGTATCCATCAAACGTTGAAATGTTCTTAAGAGATAGGTTTGGATCTTCATAAACAACAACTAAAGCCCAAGCTCCGTAATTGCCTAATCCACTATTTTCTACTCCTGTATCCGCTTTGATATTTCCCCCAGTAATCCATCCGTTAATTTGTGCTCCAGTTTTACCAATCAAGCTATTAAGTGGTGCATATGTGTCATATGTATATCCATCGGTTCCATTGGCTAACAAATCAAAAACTTCAGGGGTTGATGCGATAGTACCAACTGTTGGAACGGATAAATATATTGGTGTTTTGATAGTATTTCCGATAGTTGTTAAATTCGTGCCATTTAAATATCCTTGAGAATAGATGGCCGCCCATTTAATGACAGCAGTCGAAGGAATGGATAGGAATGCTTGAGAAGAATTATTATAGGTTCTGTTGACACCGTCAACATCAATATAAATTAAGTCTAAATCTGCATTGCTAGAAGTACCGGTGTAGTTTTGACATGCACCGTTGTTATTGACGCATAGTACAGTATTCCCTATAACACTTACATCTCCTCTGAGATTGTGGGCGTCTCTCAGACTAAAATCACGCTCTGAAGTAGCATAATTTAAAGATGCTTTCATGTTTGAATATGTACTGTTACCATTCCGGTTAATCCGTAAATAATAAGTTCCCGACGTGACAGTATAAGTTATTGAGGGCGCTTTAGTATTGGTATGGTTGTCTAATTCTGCACATGCAGAATTGAGGAGGTAGAAATTGGTGTTTTGGTTAGCACTTCCTGTTATCGTTAATGAGCCAGCATCGCTAACGACTATTTTATAATAGTCATCATTTCCGCTAGAAACACTTCCACCCATGGTGGATGAAGTGCTACTAATCGAAAGTGTCGCCCAAGTTTCACCTTGCGCACAACTATCATTAGGTTCAGTATCTCCCCATCCCTGAGATATTAAAGTTGTTAAGAGTAGTAAGATTGCAAGAAATTTTTTCATAGTTGTACCCTCACCAAAACTATTCTCATTATAATATATAAATGCCATAATATCGGTAAAAGAGGTTTTTGCTATAATTCGCCCACTTATTGCCACCAGCAAGGGCAGTGAGGAGAGAAAAATCAAAGGAGTTTCACTATGAAACACACATCCGTGGGCAAATATCGCCCTTATCCTCAAGTTGATTTGCCAAATCGTATTTGGCCATCCAAAACCATCACCCACGCCCCGTTGTGGTGCAGTGTCGATCTTCGCGACGGAAACCAAGCGTTGATCACCCCGATGAATTTGGAACAAAAACTCTCTCTCTTCAACCTCTTGCTGAAACTCGGATTTAAAAATATCGAGGTGGGATTCCCCTCCGCGTCGAAAGTGGAGTTCGATTTTTTACGCACCCTTGTAGAGCAAAAATTGATTCCCGATGATGTCACGGTACAAGTCCTCGTCCAAGCGCGAGAACATTTGATAGACAAAACGTTTGAAGCGTTAGCGGGAGTCAAAAAAGCGATTGTCCATTTGTATAATTCGACTTCGGTTGCACAGCGTAAGATCGTGTTTGGAAAAG
>CAZKJU010000035.1:0-20892 GCA_964553185.1 uncultured Sulfuricurvum sp. | reverse complement strand
GAGTTCATCACCGTATTTGATGAAAAAGGGATTTTGAATCATCACGCAGGAGAGTTCGAGGGGTTAGAGCGTCTCGAAGCGCGCGCCGTGATCGTTAAACGTCTCGAAGAGGCAGGATTCATCGAGAAAATCGAAGAGCACACCCACCAAGTGGGGCATTGTTACCGCTGTAAAAATATCGTAGAGCCGTACATCTCCAAACAGTGGTTTGTCCGTAAAGAGGTTGCACGCGGTTCGATCGATAAAACCAACGAAGGGTTAGCCCAGTTCTTCCCGCCGCACTGGATCAACAGCTACAATGCTTGGATGGGTGATCTTCGTGACTGGTGTATCTCTCGTCAACTTTGGTGGGGACACCGTATCCCTGTATTTTACTGTGATGATTGCGCTCATGAGTGGGCAAGCTTGGAAGAGTATCCTGAGAATTGTCCGCATTGTTCAAGCAAATCTTTTGCCCAAGACCCAGACGTCCTCGATACATGGTTCAGTTCTGCCCTCTGGCCGTTCTCAACTCTAGGGTGGGGAAACGGTGACACAGCGCAAGACCAACTCTTCCAAAGTGAAGATATGGCGCGCTTTTATCCGAACACCCTTCTCATTACCGGATTTGATATCCTCTTTTTCTGGGTTGCGCGGATGATGATGATGGGAGAAAGTTTCACAGGAGAGTTACCGTTTAACCATATTTACCTCCACGCATTGGTACGCGATGAACACGGTCAAAAGATGTCCAAATCCAAAGGCAACGTTATCGATCCGCTCGATATGGTTGAAAAATACAGTGCCGATGCGCTTCGCTTTACCCTTGCCGTTCTCGCGGCCCAAGGACGCGATATTCGACTTAGCAATGATCGTCTGGAACAAAGTCGCAACTTTACCAACAAACTTTTCAACGCTTCTAAATTCTTACAAATGAACGTAGCGACATTTGCCGATTTGAATGATCAAGAGATCACAACTCCGCTCGGTCGTTATATGTTGAGCCGTTTCCACCGTGCTACGGCAGAAACGAGAGCGTTTTTGGACGAATACCGCTTTAACGATGCGGCGACGGTTCTGTACCGCTTCTTGTGGAACGAGTTCTGCGACTGGGGTATCGAGCTGGGCAAAGCGTCCAAAGAGAGCGTCAATGAGCTGGGAAGTATCTTTAAAGAGTCCATGAAACTCCTTCATCCGTTTATGCCGTTCATCACCGAGTATCTCTACCATGAGCTCTCAGGCACCACTCTCGAAGAGGGGAACTCCATCATGGTCATGGCGTATCCTGACAATACAGAGATCGATGAGTCTATCGAAACAGAATTCGCAATCATCATGGATGCGATCGTCACGATCCGCCGTGCAAAAACCCTCGTCGATCTCGGAAATCAAAAAATTGACCTCGCCTACCTCAAATGCGGCGGGGATCAATCTATGATGGCACCGTTTATTAGCCGTTTGGCAAAAGTGGAGACCCTCCACTTTACCGAGAGTAAAATCGATAATGCGATTAGCGACATCGGTGATACTGTCGAAGTCTATATCCCAACCGATGCTATCGATCTAAGCCCGATCATTGAGCGTCTCACCAAACAGCGTGAAAAACTCCAAAAAGAGGCCGATAAATTGCGCAGTATGCTCTCCAATGAGCGTTTCGTTGCCAATGCCCCTGAAGCCGTTATTACTGAAAATCGTAACGGACTCGCCGATGCCGAAGACAAAATGGCTAAAATCGATGCACAGCTCGGCGCGTTAGGCAACTAGTTTGCAGTTTCGAGAGCTCTCGGCATCAGAACTGGTTGAGGGGTTTGCCCTCCTCACGACGCTCCGACTCGAACTTACCTCCGAGGCGTTTGACGCGTTCATCACTTCCCAATATCCCAAAGACTACCGCCCTATCGGTGCCTATCAACGTGGCGAGTTACAAGTCTATGCGGGGGTAAGCATACGGGAAAATTTGGAGTTGGGTCGGCATTTGATCGTGGATGATTTCGTCACCTACAGCGGATGCGAACATCTCAGCAGTGAAATGGTCGATTATCTGTGCGACTACGCCAAAATGCATAAATGCCAAAGTATTTTAGTGTGGGGAAAACAAAGAGGAATTTCTATAGATGATTTAAGCGGATTCCGTCCCAAACGGGACGGGTTTATCAAGACGTTCTAACTACTCCTCGATCCCTTCGATCTCTACGACCAATTTCACTTCATCGCCTACGACTACGCCACCCGCTTCGATTGCTTTATTCCAGTTTAAACCGAAATCTTTACGGTTAATTTGCCCATTTAGAACAAAACCTGAACGCTGATTGCCCCATGGATCTTCGACGACACCGCCCATATCGATATCTAGAACCACCTTTTTGGTAATACCGCGAATCGTGAGGTTACCGGTCATTTTGGATTTTGTCGCACTGGTCATTACAAAATTGATATCACCGAATTTGGCAGCATCAAAAAAATCAGCACTTCGTAGATGATCATCCCGTTTAACGATCCCTGTGTCAATGGAGTCGGCTTTGATTGCACCGCTAAGGGATTTAAATACCCCTTTTTCCAAATCGTAGGTTCCGTTAAAATTATTGAATTTTCCGGTTACGGTACTGATCATCATATGTTTGACTTTAAACCCGACCGTGGAGTGTGATGGGTCAACTTTATAGAGCGCTGCTGACAATCCTGTTGTACTGAGCAATAAACCTGCCAATACCGTTGCTAAAATACTCTTTTTCATCGTCTATCCTTTTGGCTTAATCTGTGCATATTGTAGATTGTTTTTCTCAATGAATTATTAATGCAATTATAATGATACAACTTTTTAAGCTATACTTTTGGTATCAATTTCCAAAGGTACCATATGCAATTGTGCGTCGCCCTCGATCTTCCTACACAAGAAGAAAATTTAGCTCTAATAGAAAAAATTAAAGAGTATCCGATCTGGCTCAAAGTAGGACTTCGTTCTTATATCAGAGACGGAAAACCTTTTATAGATGCGATTAAAAGTGTCAACCCCGATTTTAAAATATTTTTAGACCTCAAACTCTACGATATTCCCAACACGATGGCCGATGCCGCCGAATCGATCATGGGACTAGGTGTCGATATGTTCAACGTTCACGCCTCAGCAGGGCGAAAAGCGATGCGAGAAGTTATGAAACGGTTAGAACCGTATGAAAACCGCCCCCTCGTCCTAGCAGTGACCGCCCTCACCTCCTTCGAAGAGGGTGAGTTTAGCCATGTATATAGTGCTGGAATCGCAGAAAAAGCAGACCGTTTTGCCCAAGATGCTCATGAAGCAGGATTGGACGGTGTCGTATGCAGTGCTTATGAGAGTGCCTCGATCAAATCGCTCACCTCAGATACGTTTGTCACACTTACCCCTGGCATCCGTCCTTTTGGCGAAGATGCAGGAGATCAAGAGCGTGTCGCAACGATCGAAGTTGCCCAGAATGAAAAAGTCAACTTTATCGTTGTCGGACGTCCTATCTACAAAGCCTCCAATCCTGCCGAAGTGGTAGAAAAAATTCTCGCCCTATTATAGATTGGAATATTCCTTGCTTTATTTTTACAAATAATGCCAAGGAGTCTGCATGAAATTTATGGATAAAATCGAGCTCATAGTTAAACTCAAAGAAAAAATTGCGGAAGCAAAAGCTTCCAATGATGCTCTTGCACTACAATTGCAATCCCTTTTGGATCAAATTATCACTAACCCTAAAAACTCTCCTGCAATTTGATCTAAACAAGTACCCATTTAAGGTGCTTGTTATCTACACCTGCTTATAATTACGCCCTCTTTACAACACTGGACGAGTAGGAAAGCGGCTGAATCCACCTCCCTGCTAAGGAGACGTACTGGCAACGGTACCGAGAGTTCGAATCTCTCCTCGTCCGCCACCTATTCTAATCTATCCTATCTGTCTTAAAATTCAAAATCCATCACATTGATATCACCTATAATTACATTTTAAAATAACTGCTTTATAACCCTGTAAAAGTAAGCTATACTAACAAAAAAAATATTTGGAATATCATGGGTTATACGATTACAAACCGGATTAATGTCCTCATCAAAAAAACCTATTACAACTATGAACGATTTCAAGTTGACTCCACTTTCGCACTCTTCTATCATGAAAACCCTTTGAGCGTTATCGAGTTCTCTCAATATGTCCGAATTTCAGATCACCTTATACAAATTGATGAGAACCACTACTTTATTATTTTTGCATTTACAACGCACGATAATGCCTATAAAGCGGCTCAAAACATCCTCCATAAGATAGACAACCATTTCAATGCTACTACCTCCTGCATCGCGCTGGATACTTTTGATACAACGAAGTCTTCTCAAAGCGTGTTAAACCGATTGGAGCAGATTCTCGTAGAGACTCGTAAAAACCCGTTTGTTCGAATCGAAACCGAAGATATCCTGGACCGAAGATAAGTCAAAAGAGAGATTATGGCCAATATACTCACACTCATTATTCTGTCCGCCATAGGGTACTGGATGGTGATAATCATTTCTCGAAAAAAACGTGAATTGGCGGATAAAGAGTTGTTACAGAGGGAACAATTTTTAAAAGAGACCCAGTCACTATTAAAAATGGAAACCCCGATTGCCGTTGATGTAGCCACTCAACCAGCAACACAATACCCAACGTCGAACACCGATTTCATCCAAAAAGTCTCTGATTATTTTAGTGCTCAAGGGTATTCGATTACCCAATTACCTAAAGCTGAGGGTATTGATCTTATCGGGGTAAAAGAGAAGGAGTTATTGCTCATACGGAGTGATAATGTTATCAAAGAAGTTACAAAAATCGATCTACAACTCTTCATCGCGCAATGCAGCGTCTACATCGATAATAATCCGATGCTGAAAAGCCGATCGCTACTACGACTATACGCTAGCAATCGACCTATTACGGAAGAAGCGCAAAGGTTTGTGCGGGAAAATCCCGCATCATTACGTCTCGTAGAAGATCTCTAGCTTTTAACGATCGTGAGGGTTACCATGACCGTTGTTTCCTCGATCATCTCGGCGTTCTTTCCGATCTTCTCTCAGCTCTCTTCGATCCTCTTTTAGTTCACGCCGGTCCTCACGTATTTCTCTACGATCTTCGCGAATCTCTTTACGATTGTCACGGTAATGTCGATCGATACGATCATAATGATCTCCTCCTCGACGACGTTGGATCACATCATCAGGGCTGATGCGATGGTAATCTGAGAGAAAACGGACATTGACCAAATCAACAATCTCACGATCGTGTAAACGGTGTTTTTTAGAATACCCATAAGCTTTACCGTATGGAGGACCGTAAGATTGTCGGGTGTTTACCACATAAATAATACGAGGATCAAGCCCAAGACGAAGGGTGATATCCCACCAACTCTGACCCCGTAAACGTAAATCGGTGATATATCCGACATCACGATGTGCATGACGCGCCAAATAATAGGCAACCCCTACCTCGTCACGTGGGATTCGTCGCTCGACCACGACAACTTCTTGCTGAGGAACACGGTAATAATCCCCGATAGAGAGAGAAAAACCGTCGATTTTTCCATCTGAGCCTGAAACACCTATATCAAAATTAGATCCAAATAGAAGTGTTCCTGCTAATACGAATGCATATGCTGTTGTTTTCATGAATGACTCCTTTGAGTTTATAAGGAGTATTGTAGCAGTTGTGTGTGTACTAATAGTGAATAAAAATATTGAACGGACTAAATATTATTGGCGAAATATCGGCTCACCCCTTCAAGAAGACCATCAACCATCCATCGTTGATATTTTTCATCCGCGATGCGAGCCGATTCATCGGGATGACTTATATACCCTACTTCGAGTAAAACTGCCGGCATTTGAGCACCGACCAAAACCCAAAATGGAGCTTCACGAACGCCGTTATCATGTACATAAGGGAACTGCTTACGTAAATTGCCGAGCATCCCTTTTTGCAAATCTATAGCGAGTTTATTGGAAGCTATAATTTTTTCTTTATTCAAAAAGCTCAAAAAGCTGAGTTTACCGTATTGCCCCATCTCTTCCATCTCTTCGGAGTTCTCTAATGCAGCAACTCGCATAGAACGCTCACTTCGTGTTGGAGAGAGAAAATAGGTTTCAATCCCTTGCGCTCCGTTAGGATCGGATGTTTTAGGGATAGAGTTAGCATGAACGGAAATAAAAAGATCGGCTTCTTTGTTATTGGCAAATTTCGTACGGTCTTTGAGCTCGATAAACGTATCATTGGTTCGAGTCATATACACAGTATAGCCAAGAGATCGAAGTTTTTCAGTGAGCTGATTGGATATCTGTAAAACAATCTCTTTTTCCATAAATCCATTGCCAACGGCACCGCTATCTTTTCCCCCGTGTCCCGGATCGATAACAATGATTTTTTTACTTCGATCACGCGGAGTGACACTGATCAAAGGGGGTAAAGCGGCGATCAATGGCGGTTCTTCTACCTCTGGTTTTACGATCACAGGAGTGGCAAGAGGAGGAGTTGTTTTAGGAGCATCTAATGAGAGGTCAAGATAGAGGGTTTTCCCCTTGGTGATGGGTTTAATAGAAATAGCTTGATTATGTTCAATAACTAAACGCAGTGTTTTGGAATCAAACTGAGCCATTTTAATACGATTAATACTTTGGTGTTCTAAGGTCTGCGTTTTAGAGAGTGTGGAAGAATCGATATCAATAATATAACGATAGCGTTGTTTATCGGCTTCGATAATTTTAGACATTCGAACATCTGAGGGTTGCAGAGGTGTATCAAAAAGAAGTTCTAACCCCTTATCTTTCCACTGTGCATTTAAAAGGCGATGACGCATACTCAATGATATTTCATCGACACGCGGCTCAGGCTCATTTTTGATCATCTTTTCGGGTTCAGGGGTTGCAAACTTGCTCGCAACCAAAGCCGGTTTAAACGTTTTATCGTAAATCACCGATGGAACTTCAGAGGATTGTTTTGAAGCTTCGACAACCACAGGTATTTTCGTTGGCGCTTCCACTTTTTTAGCCGTTTTTTTGATCTTGGCTAAATCAGCTTGATACTTGCTAACGTCAATACCGAGTTTTTCTCCCCCCTCGACAATCCCTTCTAATGCTGCATTCGCTACAGCGCTATTTTTATCCAGCGTTGCTCGAAGATAAATGGTTTTAAATTCATTGTACCCTCGAAACTGTTCAATCTCATCACTGCTAGAGAGCGCTTTTTTCGCTGATTCCAAACGTGCAGCTTCATTGGCACCCAGCAAGGTAACGATAAAAAATACAAGAATAAAAATACGATTCAGCACGCTATTACTCACTCCCCGTGAGTCAGTTTTTCCATCAACTCTTTGACGGAGATGATTTTGTCGATGCGATAGCCGTTGCTTCCCGAAAAGAACAGTCCAAGCTCTTTATCACCCAGATAGGCATCACTCAGACGATCGGCGATACAAAACCCTACCTCTTTAGCCTCGACACCCCGATTACACGGAGCAACACAGTTGGATATACATTTGATGGAAGGTCCGGTTCGAGTATCGATAAGATCACGTAAATTAGTTCTAACTCCGCGTGCCGGATACCCTACAGGGGATTTCATTAATGTGATATCCTCTTTTTTAGCCGCGAGTAGAACCTCTTTGAAGTTATCATGGGCATCACACTCAAATGTTCCGATAAAACGGGTACCCATCTGTACCCCTGCCGCACCCAGTGCTATCATAGCATCGATATCGTTTTTATCCCAGATTCCTCCTGCAGCGATAACGGGCATCCCACCCCACAACGCAGCCTCTTCAACGACCGGAGCGACGAGATTTTCGAGTTGATACTCTTCCATCGTACACTGCTCATAGGTAAAGCCTTGGTGTCCTCCACTGAGAGGCCCCTCAAGTATGACCGCATCCGGCAGACGGTTGTAACGTTTTTGCCAACGCTTGCAGATGATCGAGAGGGCTTTAGGTGAGGATACGATAGGTACCAATGCAACATCGGGATAATCGGCCGTAAATTCAGGCATATTGGTCGGTAATCCCGCACCCGTGATGATAATGTCAATTCCGGCTTCACAAGCATCGGTAACTACACGCCCGTAATCATTGATTGCATAAAGGATATTACACGCAAGCGGCGCATCGCCGCAAATTTTACGAGCATTTTTTACAATCGCCTCTAACCCTTTTTTAGAATAAAAGTTTTCAGCATCCAATGGACGATTGGCAATGAGTTTATCTGCATGAACTTTATCCTCATAATATCCCGTTCCAACCGAACTGATGACACCAAGCCCTCCTTCAAAGGAGACGGCTCCGGCAAGTTTATCCCAGCTAATTCCAACACCCATTCCCCCTTGAACGATAGGGGTTTTAATGGTGTGCTTGCCGATTTGAATTGGTTTTAAGCTCATTGGGTTACCTTTAATCGCGCAAATTTTCGTTTTCCCACTTGAAGGATATATTCACCTGGTTCAAGTTGGTATTGCTCATCGCTTAGTTTGTTTTGATCGATTTTAACAGAGCCTTGCTTAATCTCGCGACGGGCTTGTGAAGTTGAAGGGCTAAGAGAGCAGTCAACGAGTGCTTTGGCAATCCAAATCGGCCCTTCCAATGTAAATTCATCCATTTCACTCGGAATCTCACTCTGGGCATGGACACGCTCAAACTCAGCTTGAGCAGCTAATGCTGCTTCCGCAGAGTGAAATCGTGTCGTAATCTCTAATGCCAAAGACTCTTTTACTTTTTTCGGATGGAGTGAACCGTTTTCGACACCCACTTTTAGCGCTTCAATCTCATCCAGACTCAGTGTGCTCAAAAGCTCATAATAACGCCACATCAATGTATCGCTTATACTCAATACTTTTCCGAACATCTCATTCGGCTCATCAGCCACTGCGATGTAGTTGTTCAACGATTTAGACATTTTCTGAATGCCGTCCAACCCTTCGAGAATCGGCATCATCAATACCGCTTGTTCTTTGCCGATCTCATAGACCCGCTGCAAATGACGTCCCATCAAAAGGTTGAACTTTTGATCCGTGCCGCCAATTTCAACATCGCTTTTCAAGTGAACACTGTCGTATCCCTGTAACAGAGGGTATAAAAACTCGCTAATAGAGATCGAAATACCCGCTTTATGCCGTTTGTCGAAATCATCCCGCTCCAACATCCGTGCGACATTATAGGTGGTGGTAAGTTCTAACATCCCTGCCGCTCCAAGAGGGTTAATCCACTCTGCATTAAAAACGACGCTTGTTTTTTCAGGATCGAGAATTTTAAATACTTGTTCTTTGTAGCTTTTTGCATTCTCTTCGATCTGTGCAGGAAGAAGTTTTTTTCGGGTTTCGCTTTTTCCTGTAGGGTCTCCGATCTGTGCAGTAAAATCACCGATCAAAAACTGGATGTACGCTCCGAATTTTTGAAATGCGGCGAGTTTTTGAAGCAATACGGTGTGTCCCAAATGGAGATCGGGAGCAGTAGGATCAAATCCCGCTTTAACGGTATAGGTTTCCCCTTTTTCAAAATAGTTTTTGAGCAGCGTCTCAAGACGTGCTTCGTCGATAATCTCGGCAGAGCCGCGTCTTATTTCTCGTAAGGCTGTTTGAATCATGATTTATCCTTGGCTTCGGTACGCATCATCGGTCCGAAAAAATTGTATGATTTTCCCTTTTTTCTCTAACTTGGAGCGAAGACGATTGATATCGGCTTCCAGGGTTTGAAACTCCATCTCGCAGTATTGGGTATGTTCTGATTTCTCTTTGCCCAGTTCAATGGAGTTAATATCGGCACCCATTTTTGCCATATAGGTAAGCAAGTCAGCCAGAACCCCTTGGGCACTTTGCATACTGATAATGAGATGGTATCGGAAATAGTGCTGTGCCTTCCAGCGGACATACACCATCGGCTCTCTACGGTCGATCATCCCGGCAGCATTTTTACACATTTTATGGTGGATATGGGCTTTCCCCTCTTGCAAAAAGGCAACAATCTCATCCCCTGTTTTCGGATGACAGCAATAATCAAATACCGCGTCACCTACGCTGTTGTTAGAATAGACTTCTAATGATGCGAAAACGTACGGTTTTAATCGGAAACGATTTCGGGAGAGGAAACTAAAACGGTTACTTTCCCCCATCTCTTGAGTAAAGCGGTTTACCGTCTCTTTGAGCAGATCCAATTCGGCTGGAATACGGTGACGCTGCTCTTCCAAATGGGTTTGGGCAAACAATTCACCAACACGAACCGGATCCATATTAAAAATCGTACTCAAAATATTGATCCCGGATTCGGTATCGATAGCACGGATACGCTGATTGCAATTTGCCCGCATACTCGCTTTGGCACGAGATGTTTTAACCGCATCAATCCAACTGCAACGGTTGATTTTTTTCGATCCCGTTGTGATTTTTACGATATCACCGTTATGAAGTTCACTCAACAATGACGCTTTCTCTTTATTAATCAAACACCCCTCGGCACTGTCACCGATTTCGGTATGAACCGCGTAGGCAAAATCGAGAGCAACTGCTCCACGAGGGAGGGTGAATGATTTTCCTTTCGGTGAAAAAACACTGATGTCATCACTAAAAAGGTCATTTTTAATCAATTCATAAAACGCCTCAACCGATTCGTTTTGGTATTGAAGATTATGGAGCCAATCGAGGCTGATCGGATTGTTTCCGCCGCTTTTATATTTCCAGTGGGCCGCAACACCCAGTTCTGCCGTTTTATGCATCTCATAGGTACGGATTTGTACTTCGAAAATCGCCGTAGAATCAAAGACAGAGGTATGCAGGGTTTGATAGCCGTTCTCTTTAGGAATGGCGATATAATCTTTAAAGCGTGAGCTAAGGGGTTGAAAATTCAAATGTACCATTCCAAAGACACGGTAACAATCCAGAGGCTTTTTTACCAAGATACGAACGGCAAGGAGATCGAGGATCTCATCGATACTGATCCCTTTACGCTGCATTTTGAGGTAAATTGAGTAGTGGTGTTTGACACGGCTAAGAATCTCGAAATCATCCTCATTAAAGCCGTTTTCCAACATCATTTTGGTCAACTTTTCGCAGAAATCGTTCAAGCGGGCTGTAATGGAACGGAAATTTTCCTCCATGTACATATCGATAGCTTGTTTCTCTTCGGTAAAGAGATATTGAAAACTCAAATCTTCTAACAAATTTTTCAGATATGAGATCCCCAAACGGCTCGCTATCGGTGCATAAACGACCAAGGTCTCTTCAGCTATACGATGTTGCTTTATGGGCGTTAATGCACTAAGGGTAAGCATATTATGGAGACGATCACATAGTTTGACGACCAAAACACGGACATCTTCAATCGAAGCAATCAACATTTTTCGAAAGGAGAGTGCTGAAACAACCAGTTTTTCATCCGAATGAGAGGGGATAAGTTCGGCATCACGGATCATATCAATCTTCGTCAATCCTTCAACCAAATGAGCAACATCGTCACCATAATCACGTGCTACTTCCTCGATTGTAATATGAGTATCTTCAATCACATCGTGCAAGAGTGCCGCGATAACCATCGCTTCATCCCCTGTAATGTTAGCAACGATTGATGCCACTAAAACAGGATGCACAATGTAAGGTTCACCACTTTTGCGAAATTGGTTATGATGGGCTTGTTGAGAAAAATTGAGTGCGTTTTGGATAGCGTTTGAAGGGGAAATATGTTTATAGAGGTGTGCTGTGGCACCCTCTACATCATTGATTCCGATTACGTTTTCTATGTCAATGGTATTCAATGATGCAGCTTTAGGTTGGAATTAGTCTCGTGCTACGAAACCTTTGATAGAAATAAGCCCTTCAGCAATTTCCATCAAAGCAATATCTGCTGTTTTAGCTTTTTTTACATCCACGTTTAGTTTTGTTGTCGCTCCGTTTAGAAGCTCTTCTGAGCGTTTCGCCACAGCGATAGCCAATTGGTAACGATCGATATTAGCAGTTTCAAGTGCTTTTGCGGTGAGTTGTTCAAGTCTCATTGTGTGTCCTTTTAGGTTTATTTTACGATAGAGCAACGTGACAAGTTACCCTGAATAATTTCGAGAAGATTTCCCGGTGTGAACATATCACAGACGATAATCGGCAATTTGTTCTCTTTCGCCAATGCGATAGAGGTATCATCCATTACTTTAATATGATCTTGCAACGCTTGTTCGTATCCAAGACTCGGAAGCTTGATCGCATCATCGAATTTTTTAGGATCTTTATCGTATACACCGTCTACTTTAGTCGCTTTAATAATAACTTCTGCACCGATTTCGATAGCACGCAGTGTTGCTGCCGTATCGGTCGTAAAAAACGGGTTACCGGTCCCCGCCGCGAAAATTACGACACGACCGCGTTCTAAATGACGTGTTGCACGACGGACGATAAACGCTTCGGCAATTTGTTCCATTTTGATCGCACTTTGAACACGAACAAGCATCCCTTCGTGTTCACACGCTTCTTGCATGGCGATTGCGTTGATCACCGTTGCCAGCATCCCCATATAATCGCCCGAAGTACGGCGGATAATCCCATCCGCTGCCGCAGTAACACCGCGAATGATGTTGCCACCGCCGATGACGATCCCTACTTCAATCCCTGCGTCCACGAGTGTTTTAATCTCACCTGCAATAAATTTGAGGATTTTCGTATCGATGCCGTGACCGTTTTCACCCGCCAACGCTTCACCGGAGAATTTTACCAAAACACGTTTATAGCCCATACAACTCCCTAGAAAGCATCTTAGATGTGCCCTTTAAATTACGCGTATTATACTTTATTGTCGCTTTAAGGTTGCTTTGATTACACTAAGCTTCACAATGGGCAAAGGAAAAGACGAGGTGAAATTGTTCGAGTCGATTAGAGCGTGGTTAAATCCAATCCAAATGCATCGAGCTCCACAGTATGGTCGAGGGACACACGCTCTCCCGAACCAGAATGAAAAAGAGCTGTTTGAACGGGCATCAGAAGCGTTTATTCGCGGGGATGTATTAAGCGGCTATGAATTTTTTCTCTCATCATTAACCCATCATGACGATACCTTTTCCCCTTCTCATCTGAGTATTGAACGCAGTGCTGAAACGATCCATTTTACCCTCTATCAAGGATATGCGCTCATCAAAGGAACAATAACTTCGACATCACTTGAAGCATACGCCGATATCGCACTCAGTGACAAGCTCCACGTCGCCATCAAACGCCGTTTTTTAGAGCGTGATTTTCAGCTCACCTACTGCCGGTTTAGCCAAAACGGGGGGGTAGTAAAGCTCTCAATTTCTCTCGACAACAGCACTATCACCCCGCAAAAAATCTTTTTTCCTCTCCGTGAAATTGCCCTCAATGCCGATTTTGAAAAAGAATTTATTGCCGGCGAATTTGATGAATCCACCTTGTTGGATACCGAACATCTCACCCCTGTCTCCCCTAATAGGATCAAATCCAATTATGCTTTTATGCGCCGATGGATTGAAGAGACACGCCAAAGCCTCATCGGTCTTTTATCCAATGACAATACCGGGATGGTCTCATTTAGCTATCTGGCGTTGTTGCTTCAAATCGATTACCTCTTCCTCCCCCATAAAAAAATGGCGAAAAATATCAGTGAAAAAATCAACGGCTATTTTATGGATGATGAAAAATTGACCGAAGATAAAAATGCCGATTTGGAACAATACTTGAGTGAGCTTGAATCAATGGATATCGAATCATTTGCAACCCAGTTTTATACCTGCCCCTACACTTTTTCCCCGTTCGATCAAGCTATGCACGATGAAATAGCCGCCTTTATCGAAGAATCGTTAAACAAAGTACGCTGGTACAAAAATAACCGATCCAACTACGTCATCCCCGTCATTTACCGCTATATTTCCCTCTATATCCTCTACAATTACGGCCTGCACCCCTCACTGCGTGCACTCTTTCATTTGCATGTCGAAATCTACGCCTCGGATTTTTTCAAAGCCGCCGGAGAGGCACCTCTATACGATCCTGCCACTCAGACATTTAAACAAAATCTCATCGCACAGCGTATCCGTGAATCGATAGAGCCTTACATGCAGCGCTACAAAGGGCTTCAAAATTTTGCTGAGCATCTAAACTACAGTGATCTAAACCATTTTAGCCAAAGTTTTTATCTCCAAATCAAAAATCTCGATTATACGGAGGTGTAAGTGTGAATACCACCACCCAAAAAATGGTCGAACAAAGTATCGAGAGTATTGTCCAAATTACCAACCCCTACGGGAGCGGGAGCGGATTTCTCATTGACGGTCTTATTATCACCAATTCCCATGTGGTGAGCGGTCTCAAAGAGGTTCTCATAAGTACCAAAACACTCCCAAAAACCATCGGAACCGTTATCTATGACGACCCAGCCTTTGATCTCGCCTTTATCCGATCCCCCATCCCGATTGAGCATAAAAACCCATTAATCCTATCAACCCAGAGTGTTCAGGACGGGGACAACGTCATCGCCATCGGGCACCCCTATGGTCTCAACTACTCCACCACTGAGGGGATCGTCTCCAAAGCTTCACGACTCCAGGGAGAAGTGGAATATATCCAGTTTGACGCGGCGATCAACCCCGGAAACAGCGGTGGACCTCTTTTGAATGATTCAGCGGAAGTGATCGGAGTCAACACCTTTATCATCCAAAATTCGAACAATTTGGGATTTGCTCTCCCCGCATACACCCTCAAAGAAGCACTCGATCAATTTATCGCCCTTAAAACCGAAGATGTCATCCGCTGCACCTCATGTAAAAACGTGATACAAGAGTTGGCTATCCAAAATGACTATTGCCCTAAATGCGGAACCAAACTTGACGTTGCCAAACGCCGTCGCGAGGGGTATAAACCTTCTGGGGTTGTTGCACTGATTGAAAAGATTTTAAAAGCGTTGGAAATTAATGTAACACTCTCTAGACGGAGTCAACGAAGCTGGAGATTTGAGATCGGAAAAACCCGTATCGACATCAACTACTATGATAACGGGATCATCATCGCCGATTCAGCCCTCTGCCGTATCCCACAAGAAAAGATCGAAGAACTATATGATTTTCTACTCTCTGAAAACAGTGCGCTAGAGCGGCTACAATTCTCGATCAATGAAAATACGGTCTATCTCTCCTATATTATCGTTGACTCTTCTTTGAGTGAAAATTACGGCACTGCGGCATTACGAAAACTTTTTGACAATGCCCCCCGATATCAGGAGCTCTTATTGACGCAGTTTAAAGCGCTGGAACCGAAGTTTGATGAGTTTGAATGAGGCCTGAAATCTCTTCACGTTTAGGAAAATCAGCCCCCATACTGATGATAAAGGAAGATGCCTCTTGCAAGGTCATAGAAGTTTTTTTCGTTAACGCTCTGTCTACAATCACCGTATATCCGCTTGTCGGATTCGGAGAGGTGGGAATAAACAAAACGTAGACCTCATCATAGCGATTTAACAAATACGCCGGAACCCAAACTCCCTCTTTAGGGTATTCAACCAATACGACCTCTTTACGAGTACCATCTTCGCCTCCCGAAAACATTGCCGCCATTTTTTTAGAAATAGAATACACAGTCCGAACTGCAGGAATACGCTCAAACGTATTATCGATCATCGATACAATCATCGATTTACCGTATTTTTCAATCGAATACCCCAAGAGTGCAAATAGGGCGATAACCGCAATCATGAGGAAAATTGTAAACCCAAATGAGTGAGTATAATCGTGCAGTGAAAGATATGCACTCACTCCCAAATCTTTTAGAAAATTTACAACTATCAACACCAAAATCAGCGGGAACAGCGAAAGTGCCCCGACGAAGATATACCGGACGAGCAATGTAGATCGCTCATTTATTGCATTGCGCATTTAATAATAACCTTTATAACAAATTGCCAAATTATAGAATACTTTTTGAAACACTTTACTACAATAACGCAATACTAGGAGAACCAATGCAACCATTTAGTGAATTTAAACTCAATTTAGAGACTTTTATAGCCGATTTAACGACTCTAATCGATATCAACCATCAAACCATAGAGAGTCTGCTTGCCATTTCAGACAAAACATACGCCAATTTTGTCCGTCCTTTTGATCTCATGGAAGAGGATTTAGAACTTTTGTTCACCCCATTATCCCATATCAACGCCGTTAAAAACTCCGAAGAATCTCAAAAAGTGTACGCGGATGCCCTCCCGATACTCACCGATTATTCCACCTTTATCGGGCAAAATCTCGCTATTTATGAAGCGTTTAAAAGGGTCAAAGAGGCTGAATATGATTCTCTAAATACCGAACAACGCCGTATTTTGGATCTGAATATCCTCCATTTTGAGCTTGCTGGAGCACATTTGGATGATACGTCCAAAGAGCGTTTGGCCGAAATTAATCTGCGCAAAAGCACTCTCACCAATGACTTCTCCCAAAACGTTCTCGATGCCACTAACGCCTATGAGAAAATTATTACCGATCCCGCTGATGTAGAGGGGTTGCCAGAGAGTGATCTCGAAAATGCACGGTTCGAAGAGGACAATACCACCAAATACCGTTTCACCCTCCAAATGCCCTCCTACATCGCCTACATGACCTATGGGCCAAATCGTGCTATCCGAGAAGAGTTGTACCGAGCTTATACCACCCGTGCACCTCAAAACAGTAAAATCATCGATGAACTGATGGCGCTTCGTCAAGAGAGCGCTGCGCTGCTCGGATTTGAAAACTACGCCGAATACTCACTTGCCTCTAAAATGGCACCAAATACGGCAAGCGTGTTGAAATTTCTAGATGAGCTGATCGATGCTTCACGACAACAAGGGATGCGAGAACTCGATGAACTTCGTGCCATAGCTCCAAACATTGACCTCCAAAGTTACGACAGCGCCTTTTACGGCGAAATTCTCAAAAAAGCACAATACGACATCGACGAAGAGGAGTATCGTCCCTACTTCGAACAACACAGTGTCATGGAGGGGATGTTTGCCTTCTTACACGAGCTTTTCGGGATTCGATTTGTCCGCCAGAGCATTGAACTTTGGGATGAAAAAGCGAGCGTTTACGACATTTATGAAAATGATATCCTCACCGCACGAGTCTACTTCGATCTCGAAGCCCGTAAAAACAAACGGGGCGGTGCTTGGATGCATAATTTTCAAACCCACTGCGAAGATACACAGGGGTGTACTCACCTCTCCAGTGCATTTGTCGTCTGTAACTTCCCCCCATCCTCAGAGAGTTCACCCTCACTGCTTCGACACGATGATGTCGTTACCCTCTTTCATGAGATGGGACACACCATCCATCATCTGTTGAGTAAAGTTAAAGAACATGGGGTAAGCGGGGTCAACGGCGTCGAGTGGGATGCGGTGGAGTTTCCATCACAGTTTTTAGAAAACTTCGCGTATGAACCGAAAGTATTAAAACTTTTTGCTAAACATTTTGAGAGTGGTGAGATCCTCAGTGATGAAATGATTAACAAACTGATTCGCGCTAAAAACTTCCAAAGCGGAATGTTTATGCTCCGACAAATCGAGTTTTCTCTCTTTGATTTCAAACTCCACTCCAAACTCTATCAGGGTGATGAGATCCAAGCCCTCCTCGATTCGATCCGAGAGAGAACAGCCCTCATCAAACCACCCGCATACAATAAATTCCAAAATGGGTTCAGCCATATTTTTAGCGGCGGTTACAGTGCAGGATATTACAGCTACAAATGGGCAGAGGTTCTCAGCGCGGATGCCTATTACGCCATTGTCGATGAGGGAGTTTTCGGAAGCGAGCTTGCCCGTCGTTACAAAGAGGTTGTATTGGGCAAAGGGGGAAGCCAAAGTATGCAAGAGCTTTTTGTAGAGATGATGGGGCGTGAATGTGAAACTAAAAATCTCCTCCGTCTCAGTGGAATCGAATAAATGCGTTTTGCAATGCTGCTGGGGTTGCTGATCTCATTTTTGGGAGGAGTCGAAGTGAAAATAGCAAGTTATAACGTCGAGAATCTGTTTGACATGAACAGAGACGGCAATGAGTATGAAGAGTATATCCCCAACGGTGATTGGGGTTGGACGGAAGATATTTATCGGATCAAAGTACGCAATACCGCGCAAGTCATCCGAGGGGTCAATGCTGATATCATCGGATTGCAGGAGATTGAATCCGAAACTGCCCTAAAAGCGCTCAAAGCGGAACTAAACCGTCAAGGGCTTTACTATCGTTACTATCTTTTCGCACGCAACAAAAACTCTGCTGTCAATACGGCACTCCTCAGCCGTTATCCAATCCAAAGCGGATTGAAACACCCCATAACCCATAACGGGAGATATCGCGATATCTTAGAAGCCAAAATCGATATTAACGGTAAAGTGCTACGTGTTTTTGTCAATCACTGGAAATCCAAAAGTGGTCCGGAGAGCAAACGGATTCTCAGTGCTAAACGGCTCGCCCTTCGATTGGGAGAACTCTCCGAGGATGAACCTTATGTACTGCTCGGAGATTTTAACTCCCACTACGAAGAGTATAAAACCTTCCTCAAAAGTCGTAAACACAACGATACCGAGGGGATAACCGGAATCAACCATATCCTCCGTACCATCGATGATGAGGGAAATCCGATCACGTACTCAACACTGCAAAGCAACCATAAATATCTCTACAATCTCTGGTATGACTTGGATTCTGAGCAACGCTGGAGCCACAAATACAAAGGAAAAGCTGAAGGGCTAGACAACATGATTATCTCTTCCGCTCTTGCAGATGGTGAGGGGATAGAGTATGTACGGGGGAGTTTCAACCGCTTTATCCCCGACTACCTTTTTTACAAAGGAAAACCCTACCGATGGCAACACTCTAAAACGCATCCTAAACGTCACCTCGGCGAAGGATACTCCGATCATTTACCGATTTATGCGTTGTTTCGAATGTAATACAGATTTGCTATAATAGTTCCATGGAAGCACATAAATTAACCCAATATCTACTGTATCAGCTTTATCATGCTCGGGTACTTCTCCATTCACTCCAACATACAAAGAGGGTGGAAGAGCTTCATGAGTTTCGAGTAACACTTCGACGTATCCGTTCTCTTGTCAAACTTTTTTTGGGCAAAACTATCCCTTTCCCCAAGATACTCAAAACAGCCATGCAAGAGACCAATTCGATTCGTGAACTCGATGTTTTGATCGATTCGCTTTCACATTCCAAATACCCTAAACTCTATAAACATCTTTCAAAACAGCGTAAACAAAGTTTTACAATGATTTTTACCCCTGTGTATCTCACGAAAACCCTCTTATTGATTGAGGAATATTATACGCTTATTGCCGAAAGCAACCCCGATTTTATCTCCGAGATATTAATACAAAAAGTACTTACCCATTATCAGCATTGCTTGGATTCTTACCTGACGTTGCAAAGCGATGCCGATCCTAAAACACTCCATCGTCTCCGCATAGAGTTCAAAGATGCGCGCTACGGTTTTGAGTTTTTGGAGATTTCTGATTTACACCATTGTGCTGAAGTTATCACCCATTGTAAACAGCTCCAAAACACATTAGGGGCGATCCAAGATAGTGTTAATCAAATCGATTTACTCAAAAAAGTCTATCAGGAATTCCCCTCTTCTGAGGTCAAAGAGCTTTTACAAAAACAGAAAAAAGAGCTCCAAAGACTCAAAGACACCACTCAATCGGAACTATCTGCTTCGATTTAAGATAACCGTTCGTTTGACTAAACGGCTTTGAACCGAAAAATCCTCGATACGAAGATAATGGAGATGGATGGGGAGCAGTGAGAATCAAATGCTTTCGTGAATCGATTAAAGAAGCTTTTTTCCCCGCCGGAGCGCCCCATAGGATAAAAACAATATGTTCGCGTTGTCCGCTCAAAGCTCGAATAACCTGATCGGTAAATCGTTCCCACCCTCGATCTTTGTGTGAAAACGGCTCACCGGAACGGACGGTAAGAAGGGTATTGAGAAGCAACACCCCCTCCTGCGCCCAGTGACTTAAATCACCGCTTTTAGGATACGCACATCCGATATCGGACACCAGCTCTTTAAAAATGTTTTGGAGTGATGGGGGGAGCGCTACACCATGTTGAACGGAGAAAGAGAGTCCGTGTGCCTGACCTGCTCCGTGATACGGGTCTTGTCCTAAAATAACGACTTTGACCTTATCAAAGGGAGTCGAGTTGAATGCGTTGAAAATATGGTTGCCATGAGGGAAAATCGTGTAGTGTTTTTTCTCTTCGACCAAAAAAGCTTTGAGCTCTTCCATATAGGGATGAGTAAACTCAGATTTTAACGCCTCTTTCCAGCTTTCATGGATAATCGGAGAAACACTCATCCGATTACTTTAAAATATCATCATCGAAAATGACCATTTCATAAATACTGCGTTTGGTGACGAGTGATTTTTCAGGCGGTACGCCGCTCGATGCTCGCATCCGTGCGATCTCAGAGCGTAACTCCATCATCTCCTGCTCCATTGCCTCCATTTTGTCTTTGAGCCGGATGACCACATCGACTCCGGCGAGATTCACACCGACTTCACGCGTCAGACGGAGAATCATTTTGATCTTTTCGATATCGCGCTGAGAATAGAGACGTATCCGCCCGTCTGAACGTGACGGTGCAATCAGATTCTCCCGCTCATACTGACGAAGAGTCTGAGGATGAATGTCCAAAATTTTGGCAACAATACTGATCATATAAACGGGTTCATCAAAATGGTGCATAACCTACTCCTGCGGTAGAGATTTTTTCATCGCTTCTACCAAATCCGCATCGATTTTATCGACAGGAGGCAAAACGATATTCGCTTTGAGATACAAGTCACCGCGCACATTGCTTTGACGATTGAGCACCCCCATCTCTTTGAGACGGAAACGTTGTCCGTTTTTTGTGTTTTCAGGCA
>CAZKJU010000034.1:0-21125 GCA_964553185.1 uncultured Sulfuricurvum sp. | reverse complement strand
GAAAATGAAAGCAAACAAGCTCTCATCAAAGAAGAATTAAAAGCTTTGGCTAAAAATTTCGTTATTTACAAACAATCAACCTATTAAGAAAAGGTAGTGCCCATGACATCGATGGATATGAAGCTGATCAAAATGATTTCAGACCATTACTGGCTGAAACATGATAATGTTGTAGACAAAATCGATTTTAAAGGGCGCACTTTTTTTAATAAATACGAAAAAATTGATAAATCGCTTACGCAAGCTATTATTGATCAGCATCTCAAAAAACAGATTACCGTAGCCCACTCTTTGATCAACAAATTCGACAAAGTGGAAAATATCGTCATCGATTATAACGGGACTGACCCTCAGCGTTTTTATCACAAAACGCAACTCCTTCTGCGTGAAGAGGGTTTTATAAATTTCACCGCGTTTGAGACCAAAACACCCGGTCATCTTCACGTTTATATCCATAAGGGGCATACCACTTTACAAGAAGCCAATCAACTGGGTAAAATGATTTCCATGAAATTAGCCGCAAAACAACCAAAACAGTGGCGTATGTTTCCAACGCTCGATTTGCCGATGGAATACAATATTCTCAACCTTCCCTACGAAGTTTACGCAAAAGAGCGTGGAGCATCGTGGTCGAAGCACATGTAAGTAAAGCATCTTAAGGATACACAATGGAAGAAAAAAACGAACTCAACGATATCATTCTAAATAAAAGCGGATCAGGCTCCAGCACCAAAAAGCTTTTATTGGCGATTGCTGCTCTGACTTTAATATTAATCATTGTTTTAGTCATTATGAATTCTCTCAAAAGTGAAAGCGACGAACGCGCACCGCAAGCGGCCGTTCCACCTACACCTTCTTCACCAACAGAAGTGATCGATGATCCTCTTTTCGAGCCTGTAGAGGTTATCCAAGAGGGGGCAGGAAATGTATCAACCACCGAAACACCGCAAGATTTAGGCCAAATTGCCCAGAAAATCAAACAAGAATCTTTTCAGAATGCTCCTGCAGCCACTTCTACGACTGCTCCTGCGGTTGCTACATCTGTGCCAGTTCAGCCGACAACACCTGCACCTCAGACAAAACCTGCCGTTCAAGCTGCACCGGCTGTTGTAGTAAATACGCCAAAAGTACAAACACAACCTGTTCCTGCTAAATCTGTAGCAGCTGCACCGGCTCCGGCCAAAGTACAAACAGCCCCTAAAGCAGCTCAACCGATAATTAACACACCGACAATCAAAACAACAAAACCGGCTGAAACTAAAGCTACAACTCCAAAACCGACTGCCGTTGCTACACCAAAAGCTACAGTAACACAAAAACCTGCAGCATCTCCAACGAAAGTAACCGCTGCACCTACACCTAAAACAGCTGTTGAATCGGTAGCTAAAACTCCTGATACCACAGGAACCTACTATATTCAAGTAGGCTCATTCACAAAAGAGCCGAATAAAGCACTTTTTGACCGTCTCAATGCAAGCGGTCTAAAATACATCACCTCTCCAAGCGGTTCCATGACCAAGGTGATGGTAGGACCGTTCCAAGGTGAAAAAGCGGCACGTGATGTTCTCGGTACTGTCAAACGCAATATCGAATCTAACGCCTACATTACAAAGGGATAACGTGATATCTTCACGCCATTTTTCTCTCGATCAATTCGCTCCTATTGCCGTTTATGAAAAGGCTAAAAGCCTTTTCCCCTCTGAAGTCAGCTTTTTACTGGAAAGTGCCGGCAACAGTAATGGTAACTACACAATTATCGTTATCGGTGCACGAGAACGTCTCACCTACACTGAGAAAACGACTACCTATACCGACAGTGATGGGAATAAAAATTCTCTTAAACTTTCTCCGTTTCAATTTTTAAAAGAGTATTACGCTAAACTGGATTTCAAAACCTATCGCAATCGTGCACGTGAACTTGGTGTTGGGTATATCGACGGATTTATCGGCTACATCGGATATGATATGGTACAAGTTTTCGAACATGTACTCGAAGATTCTATGAGCAGCCTTACCGATCAAACCCATATTCCTGATATGGATCTGATCCTCCCTAAACTTACCCTCGTTGTGTCACATAGAAATGCCACTATTACCATGCTCAGCTGTGTCGGTTCTATTAGTGAACGCTTTGAAGAGATTGAAACTGCATTAAAAGCTCCCTATACCTATACACCACTCAAAGCGATCATGCATGACAAAGGGGGAGAGTTTATCTTTAGCAAAGATCAATTCTTTTCGATGGTCGATAAATCCAAAGAGATGATTAAAAGCGGAGATGTTTTTCAAATCTTGATGACTAACCGCTACATCCGTCATGCCCAAGTAGATCCGTTCAGTTTTTATCGTGTGCTTCGCCTCAAAAATCCCTCTCCTTATATGTATTTGATGGAGTATGAGGATTTCAGTATTGTCGGAAGTTCTCCTGAAGTCATGGTGCGGCTGAGTGATGGTGATATCTTACTTCGTCCGATTGCAGGAACCCGTAAACGAGGTACAACCGCTCAACGCGATGCAGAGCTCGAAGAAGAGCTCTTATCTGATCCTAAAGAGTTGGCAGAACATTTAATGCTCATTGATTTGGGTCGTAACGATGTCGGACGTGTGGCTAAAACAGGAACAGTAAAAGTTGAAGAGATGATGCATGTTGAACGTTATTCGCATGTAATGCACATTGTTTCCGATGTTCACGCTCAAATCGCCGATGATAAAGACATGTTCGATCTCCTCGCCGCTACATTTACCGCGGGAACAATGACAGGTGCTCCGAAAATCCGTGCAATGGAGCTAATCGCTGAGTATGAGGGTGTAAAACGAAGTTTCTACAGTGGAACGATCGGCTATTTCGGATTTGATGGCAATATGGACAGCGCTATCACAATTCGCACTGCACTCATCAAACCTGATTTTGTCATCTTGCAAGCCGGAGCAGGAGTCGTTGCCGATTCGGTTCACGAACTCGAATACCTCGAAGTGACCAACAAACTCGGGGCACTCACCAGTACACTCGACGATTTGGTTGTTACCCAATGAAACTCTTTAGTATCTTCGGTGATCCGATTACCCATTCACGCTCACCGTTGATGCACAACTCTGTGTTTAAAACACTCGGTGTTTGTGCTTGCTACAGCCGAACCCATCTCACCGAAGGGTCCAAGCTCCGTGATGTTTTCTTTGCCAAAGCTCTTCACGGTGCGAATGTCACCGTCCCTCATAAAGAAGCAGCTTATGCACAATGCGATGAAGTGCGCGGAATTGCCAAAGAGATTCAAGCCGTCAATACCATTGTGTTGGAAAAAGGGAAACTCATCGGATACAACACAGATGCCGATGGATTTATGTCTGCGATCCAATCGTTCGGACCGATACGTAATGCTCTGATCCTCGGTGCAGGCGGGACGGCACGTGCCCTCTCTATCGCACTAATGCATGGTGAGATCACCCCTACTGTCCTCAACCGATCATCCGGACGGCTCGATTTTTTTCACAAAGAGGGGATATACGCCTACTGTTGGGATGGTTTCACCGCCGCAGAATATGATTTGATCATCAACACAACCTCGGCTGGCCTCACGGATGATGAACTACCGATCCCAAGACCTCTACTTATAGAGCTTCTTTCTCAATCAAAAGGGGCTATCGATGTCATCTACGGCAAAGAGACCCCGTTTCTACGTGAAATAAAAGTGAGTGGTCTCCCGTACAAAGACGGATCCGATATGCTTTTAGCACAAGGGGTATTGGCTAATTACCTCTTTTTAAACGGTGAGTATCTGATCGATGCTATCGAACCTCCTATGAAGCGCAGCTTCTCCCTCTAATGCAAATCGACGGACGTTTTTGGCTTACCAAAGAGGGACAGAGCTTTTTGGGTGCAGGACGAATCGAACTCTTGGAGAGAATCGATAAGACAGGATCGATCAACGCCGCCGCCAAAGAGATGAAGATGAGCTACAAAGCGGCGTGGGAACGGATCAATGGGATGAATGCCCTCGCCGATCATCCTCTGATAGATAGGACTACGGGCGGCAAAGGGGGCGGAGGAACAAAACTCACCCCATACGCTCGTGAACTGATCGCTACCTTTCACCGCTTCAACGAACTCCACCGCCAGTTTATCGATCGATTCGCCGAAGCGGGAGAGGATCCTGAACGTCTCGCCCGAATCCTCAGCCGTACGTTCCTCACTACCAGTGCGCGCAATCAGCTCCCAGCTACCCTCCTCTCGATCGAAGAGCACGGACTTAACGGAGTTCTTACCCTCTCACTGACGGGAAGCCATACGATTCAGTCCGTTATCACCCTCAAATCAATCCGAAACATGGGACTCACCATCGGATGCGACCTCTATGCGATCATCAAATCGAGCGATGTGACTATCGTAGCTACACCTCCGAAAAATAATGAGACGATGAATGTTCTCAAAGGGACGATCAGTCGCATCGAATCCCAAGACGAAACGGATGAAATCACCTTCGGACTCGATCACATTAGCGAACTTATAGCCCTCATGAACCCAAAAGATACGACCCAACTCTCCGAGGGGATGAACGCCTACGCCCTTATCTCTCCGAGTCATATTATTATCGGGCTGTAACAGCAAATATTACATTAGAATTACAATTTGGTTACAATTCGGTTACAAAACAATCGAATAAAGAGACAGATTTGAAACTCCATTGGCTAAATTACTGGATGATGCTCCATGCGACACTCTTTTGGTTGCTGGTCTTATTAAGCATGTTCAAAATCTTGGACTACTATACCGTTGAGTGGGCAACCCTTTTCCAATGGTGGTGGTGGAATTTATTCGCTTATTTATACGTAGCATTTATGCATTTTATTGCCGTCAATAAAAAGAGATTCTGATCTAGATAAGTATTTAAGAAACAATCGGGAATACTTCTACCAACCGCAGACATTCACATACATAACCAAAGGAATGTCATGAAAACCAGTGCACGCAATCAACTACAAGGTGTCATCACCGAAATCAAAAAAGGTCAAATCAACAGCGAAGTAGTCCTCTCTATCGGTGGAAATACGATTCTCAAATCAGTCGTTACCAATGAATCGGTTGAAGAGATGGAACTTAGCGTCGGTGAAAGTATCTACGCCATCATCAAAGCTCCGTTTGTTATGGTCGCGAAAGAAAAACCGTCCATGATCAGCACACGTAACATCATCGAAACGAAAGTAACCGACGTTAAAAACGGGATCGTTAATAGCGAACTCAAACTCTCTATGGGCGATCAAACGCTCACAGCGGTCATTACTGAAGATGCCGTTGAAGATTTGGAATTCACAGTAGGTGAGACCGTCTACGCCCTCATCAAAGCTAACTTCATTATCCTCGCAAAATAATCCTCTCCTCTTCCGTTCGTTAGCGACTCAAATGCGAACGGAATACAAAACTTTAAGCCTTTTTCTCTATAATTTCGTTATATCTTACAAACTACAACGAAATTGTCGCGTTTTTATGCGAACCGTTTTTGCATTATCTGTTTTGTAATTTTCGTTATATCATAAAAGGAATAAAGGAATCGAGATGAAATCACTCAAAATCATCCTCGCATCGTTGGCACTTGCTTCGGCATTGGCTGCCCAAACCATCACCGTTGCTGCTGCAGCAAATATGAAATATGCGGTTACTGATATCGCCAAAGAGTTTTCTAAAGCATCAGGGATAGAAGTCAAAATCATTACTGGAGCATCAGGCAAACTGACCCAACAGATTATGAGCGGTGCACCGTATGATGCGTTTTTGTCGGCGGATGTCGAATATCCTGCGAAACTAGCTAATGGCGGTTTTACAACTACTCCTGCTCAAGTATATGCCTATGGAACGTTGATCCTTTGGAGCGATACAGGAGTTGATCTCTCTAAAGGTGTTGCTATCGTTGCCGATCCATCCGTAAAAAAGATTGCTGTTGCCAATCCAAAAACGGCACCGTACGGTATCGAAGCGATGAACGCCATGAAATACTATAAAGTTGCCGATGATGCGGTAGCGAAAATTGTTACTGCTGAGTCCATTTCTCAAGTAGGAAGTTATGTAACGACCAAAGCAGTCGATGTCGGCTTTATGGCAAAATCGATTGTCCTCTCCCCTGAGATGAAAAATGTCGGTAAATGGGTCGAAGTGGATGATAAAGCTTACAATACCATCGATCAAGCAATGGTAGGACTCAAAAACGGATCCCCTGAAAATCAGATCGCGGCGAAAAAATTCATCCGATTTATGTCATCTGCTAAAGCATTGGAAATTTTAAAAGCAAGCGGATACGGTTTGCCAAAAAAATAAATATTCTGCTTTGGCAGAGGCTATCTTAGCCAATATTATCGTTATATCAAAATATAAATAAGGATTAGTAATGACAAAACTCTCTCTTGCTACGGCACTCATTTTAGGAACAGCAGTTTTTGCCACAGCGGCAGATGATTTAGCATCGGCATTTAAAGAAGGTAAATTTGACGGGCGTATCCGTACTCAATATTTCCTCACCGACTGGGACATGCACGATGACACCAATAAAGATGCAACAGCAACCGGTTTTGCCATCGGGGGTAGTTTGCTCTATAAAACAGCCCCACTATACGGTTTGAGTGTCGGTGCAGGTTTGTATACCACTCAAAATCCAGGCGGATGGACAAGTGAAGATGACGGGCGAAATATGACTACCCCTACCAAATTTAATGCAACTACCAGCAATGACCTATTTTTACGAGAAGGGGGAGGAGCAACCCCTCTCTCAGGGACGAATCCAACTACACTCGTACCTTATGGTGAGGGGTATGCCGTACTTGCTCAAACCTATTTGCAATATAACATTGCAAAAACTAAAGCAACAGCAGGTCGATTTTTGGTGAGTAATCCATGGATTACACCGAATGATACGAAAATGATCCCTATCGCTATAGAGGGATTCAACATTAAATCCAACGATTTGGCTAATACAACGATCCAAATCGATTATGCCGATAAGATCAAAGAGCGCGGGATGACCCATTTTGGAAATATGGCGGATACCGGTGATACCCCTGATGCCATTAAGGCGTACTATAAAACAACCTATTCCAATGCGGGGACACATGGTGATGCGCCGGATGTCGTGATCGCTGGGGTAACCAATAAATCGATTGATAACCTCGAACTCCAAGGATGGGTGATGCATTGGCCTGATCTAGTCGATCAGGGACTCATCGAAGCCAATTATGCGATTGAAGCAGGAGATGCGATCATCACACTTGGCGGACGCTATATCCAACAAAACGATAAAGGTGCCGGAGCGATAATCAAACCGCAAAGCAATAATGGTGATAGCGATCAAAACATCGATTCACACCTTTGGGCAGTTCGTGCAGTGACCAATTACGGTCCAGTGAAATTCCTCCTCTCGATGTCTCATACCGACGATGGTGCGGATATGATCGCTCCATGGCGCGGATTTTTGACACAGGGGTATACCCGCTCGATGACCCAAACCGATTGGAATGCCGATACCGAAGCGTATAAAGTACAGCTCGATTACGATTTTAATCAAATCATTGCAGGTCTTAGCGCCTTTATCAGCTATTCCTCGTATGACCGTAATCCGATCAAAAAACCGTATCAGAGTATGACCAACCGTGCAACGCAAAATGATGATACAACGCAATGGAATATGGATATTGCCTATAAATGTTCAGGGTCTTTAAAAGGGCTGGAGTTCTTGGCTCGATTTATGGATCAAAACAATGATGTTGATAAGGTGGGAACAACGGGCGCTGCGAACGGCAATACCTTCGATTCTTCCAATAAAGAAATGCGTTTAGAAGCCAACTACCGCTTCTAATCCAATACCTTTTGGGGGGTTATAAAGTATGAGACGAGACGACAGGAGTGTTTGTCTGCGGTTATTCAAATTGCCTGTCGTCTCCCCTGATAGTTTAATTTTACATAAGGAAACAAGATGAATCACGTACTCTCTGACGGTAAACCTGTCTCTATGTTTAGTGCATGCGGAACCAAGCCGTTCGAGCCTGCAAGTATGACACCCCATACGGCAGAAGCAAAAATCGACTTTATCTATCCCGAAGTACCGTTTCCGACAACCTATCTCTACCAACAATGGGGTGAGGAGAATATTCGTAATATGGTCCGTTATCACCATGGATTATTACGTAAAAGCACTATCGGCAATCTCTTCCCCGCTGATGATACGATGTTTCATTTCGCTACCGAAAAGACTGCCGATTTTTTCGTCGAAGCACTCGGCGGTGAAAAAGCCTATACCCCCGTACACGGTCATCCAGCTTTGCGAATGCGCCACTTTCATATCACCATCGATGAAAAAGGTCGTGAAATTTGGCTCATGATGTACAAAAAAACGATTAATGATTTGAAAATGCCCTCAGGATGCATCGAAGAGTTTTGGAACTGGATCGAGCCCCTCTCTATCCGCATGATCAACCGCCGAACCACGGTGGCACCGATCGAACGACACCCCTATTCAGCTATATGGGGAAAATGATGCTTTTTTTTAATCAATACGTTATGTCACAAAAGATACAATATAAGAATTCTTTATTAAAAACCAAATCGTTTGCCGCCTCTTTTGGAGTGCATGCGGCACTTTTTGCATCCATAGCCATAGTTATGTCAACCCATCCGATCCCTCTTCCACCATCCGAAGAGACCATCAAAATTTCATTGGCGGAGTTTACCTCTGAATCGGGAGACATCCACCGATTGGAGCGAATAGCCAAACCGCAAAAAATGATCCAACCTATCCAAAAAATTCACTCTAAAACGGTACAAAAAACAACTCCTCATCCCATCACAACGACCCCTGATAAGATAGTGACGAAACAACCGACGCTATCTCCTGAGGCGTCCGCGCCTTTAGCTTCTCCTGTTCCAATGCCGACTTCGTCACTGCCGTCCAAAAGCATTGATTCTCCTCAAGCTACGTCACCCTCACCTGTAAACGAATTACCAAGAAACCCCGTTTCAGATAAACAACTCGGCGGTGCGGCACTGGGACATATCCGAGCTATGATCGAAAACGCCATCACCTACCCCTCTATCGCTCGGAAATTGCGACTGGAGGGGGTGGTATTGGTCACGTTTATCCTCAAATCTGATGGTACGGTTGAAACCGCTCAGGTCTTATCAACCAGTGGCAGCAGTGTTCTCGATGCCAAAGCGATACAAACGATTCTCAGCCTCAGCGGTGATTATCCTGCATTGGGTAAGACCTTTGAATTGAGTATCCCTATCGCATTTAATTTACGCAAATCCTAAAAAGGTTACCTATGAAACGTTTACTCTTCCCTCTGATTGCCCTTACGCTCACAACCATGGTAAGTGCAAAAACCCTTACCGATATAGACGGACAAAAAGTGACTCTTCCCGATCATTGCGATCGCGTGTTTGGCTCATCTCCCCCGATGAACTATCTCCTCTACACTCTCAACCCCGACAAAATGATCGGGTTAAATTTCAAAGCCAAAAATTCGAATAACGGCGCGGATGGGGAGTTTTTGGATAAAAAATTTCTCTCATTGCCGGTAATCGGTTCATTTCACGGGGGAGGTCAAAGTATCAATCTCGAAACTCTGATGACCTATAAGCCTCAGCTGGTACTGGTATGGCAAGACGACATGCTCGTTCAAACGGTAGCGCGTGAGATCGAAAAAACCAAAATACCAACCTTTAAAATCCCATTTCGGGAAATCACCGACATGCCGAGTGCCTTTCGTCTCGCAGGTAATGCCATCGGTGAAGAGAAGCGGGGTGAAGTCCTCGCCAAATATTCTGAAAAAATTATCGCAGAGGTAAAAAGCGGTGTCAGCAAAGAAAAGCCGATACGCTATTACTATGCAGAGGGGACAGATGGTCTCTCTAGTGAATGCGACAAATCGTTTCATATCGAAGCGATGAATTTTGCCGGGGGTGAAAATGTCCATAAGTGTCAGCAAAGCGGGATACTGGGTCTGGAGAAGATCACGTTTGAAACCCTACTCACCTATGATCCTGATGTGATTATCGTCCAAAATAGCAGTGTTTTTTTCGATCTCAAAAATGATCCGATGTGGAAAAACCTCCGTGCAGTGAAAACAGGACGAATCCATCTGGTACCGGTTCAACCGTTCAACTGGGTCGATAGACCGCCCTCGTTTATGAGAGTAATCGGTATCCAATGGCTCGCCACGCTATTTCATCCGAAAACCTATAAAGTTGATCTCACCAAGCGAACCAAAGAGTTCTATGATCTCTTTTTACACGTAAAACTCAGCGATGATCAAACAAAAAAATTATTAGGAGCTAAACAATGAAATCATCCATCTTTATCCTCTCAGTTGTAGCCTGTACTATTCTCGCCGCTAATCCTCTCGGGATTGAGCGTATTGTTGTTACCGACACGCTCGATGATGGTGATGCCATGGTACTCGATTCAAACCTCTCAAGCGCAAATCAAAAGTTTGGCGTTAAAAGTATCGCAACACTCGGGACGCAAGCCAATATGAACCCGTATGCCGTCATTGCCTATTCCCCTTCGGTCAACTTCACCCCTGTCGATCAAGCAGGTTCCAATGAGCCCTCCTATCACGATCCGATCCGTATACGCGGTAAAAGCCAAAGTGGTCCAGGCGGGGTATTTATGATCGACGGTATGCCGATCTCCAGCAATCCAGGTGGTGGAAAACAGCTCATGGATATGGAAAATGTCGCATCCATCGATCTGCTCAAAGGGTATCTCCCTGTTGATAAAAACCTAGGGTTTTCAAGCCTCATCGGTAAAGTGGATATGAATATGCGTGAGGCTTCTAACAAAATGGGGGGCGAAGTCTCGCAATCGTTTGGAAGTGATGATTTTATGCGAACTTTTGTCCGATTCGATAGCGGAAAAATCGGTGATGTAGCACTATTCGGTTCATTTTCCCATCTCACCAATGATAAAACCAAAGGTGCAGGTGACCTAAAACGTCTCAATGGAACGGTAGGGCTAAAATACACACCGAACAATGCCTTCAAAGCCAAAATCACCGCTATCCGTAACTCAGATAATCATCACAATTACTACAACCTCTCGTATGCCGAAGCGACCGATTTAGAAACCTATTTCGACAAAGAGTATGCCACCACGAAACCAACCACTTCCAATAATGTGAACTACTACGACTGGAATAAACAAAATTTCAATACGACAGCTATTATGGGAGAGATAGAGTATAAACCGACTAAAAATGACCTCATCACCATCAAACCCTACTACAAAAAAGACAAAGGGGATTATTGGTATTCCAATGTCAGCGCTGATGGTAACATCAGTAAAAACCGTGTGATTAATTGGAAAATCGATCATGATCTCTACGGCGCGGTTGCATCCGAAGAACATACCTTTTCGGATGCATTAAAAGCCAAAATAGGATATTGGTACCATAAACAGCTCCCTCCAGGACCTCCGAGTGATCAGGAAAAATATCAGGTTGTCAATGGTAATTTAGTGTTTAACGGCTATGCGGTACTCGCTGACAATGACTACCATGTCTTACAAGCACCGTTCGCCGAAATCAGCGGAGAGAGCAACCGATTCAAATATGTTGCAGGTTTGCAATACCAAACGTTTAAACTCGGCTCTCTCCAAAGCCATACATTTGGTAACCAAACCGGAACCGCCAATCCTGATTACGATACCGCGATCGCTACCACCAGTGTCGATGCATTGGCAAGCGTAGATGCCAAAACGTTTAAAACATGGATTCCATCTCTATATTTAGGCTATGCGCTTTCCCCTACAACATCAGCGTATATCGATTATTCGCGTACTTATGGGTTTGATGTCAATCTCTTCCCTACCTATGTCTCGAATCGTGCCAATTTCGTGAGTAAAAATGTCACACTCCAACAACTGTGGGACAAACTCGATCTAGAACTCTCCGACAATATCGATTTTGGGGTGAAAACAACCATCGGAGGGATCACACTCAATCCAAGTCTATTTGTCTCTTTTGTCCAAAACAAACAAGCAAACGTCTATGATCCGCAATACGGCGTCGCCTATCCAGCTAACGTAGGAGATGCATTGGGATATGGTGCTGAGTTCGCCGCCTATGGTCCGATCAATGAAAATCTCGAATTGCTCTTGGCACTCTCGTACAATCAGTATCAATTTACCAAAAACTTCGCCAGCAGTGCTACCGCCGTTGTTGAAACCGATGGCAAACAGCTCCCAGATGCACCGGAGTACATGGCGAAAGTCGCCCTCTCCTACACCCAAGGTGACTGGACACTCACACCGAGTGCCCGCTATACCTCCAGTCGATGGGGAGATGTTCAAAATACCCAAAAAATCGATGGATACACCGTTGTTGATTTCGATATCTCCTACCGTATAGCACAGTTTATGGGTTCACATAACGCCCTCTTCCGTCTCACCGTAACCAACCTAACCAATGAAAAATACATCGCGACTATCAATGCAGTCGATAACTATCTCGTGGCGACAGGTTCGCCGACCACCTATCAAACCGGCGCTCCGATAGGGGTTTATGGTAGTTTGAATCTAAAGTTCTAAGATGATCAATATCAAAAATATCGGCATCATAGGGGGATCATTGGCACTCCTCCTGCTTGTTACGATTATATCGCTCCTATGGGGGCAATATCCGATCGATTTTAACACTTTTATAGGGTATATCGAGTTCAAATGTTTCGGCGGTGCCAGTAACGATACCTATACCCTCCTCGATAACATCATTCTCCAAATTCGTCTTCCACGTGTCTTGCTCGCCATTCTCATTGGTGCAGCTCTCGCAGTATCGGGCGCGGCATTTCAAGCGATGTTCGTCAATCCACTCGTCTCTCCGGGGATTTTAGGGGTACTTGCAGGGGCATCGTTCGGTGCGGCTCTGGGTATGCTCATATCAGAGCAATGGTATGTGGTTCAACTATTAGCATTTAGTTTCGGCTTTATCGCCGTCGGGGTTGCGGTACTGATCGGCGGAATGGTGAGCAACTCACGCTCCACCATCATGCTCGTCCTCGGAGGGGTAATCAGCAGTTCACTCTTTACCGCTCTGCTCTCGGTGATCAAATACGTTGCCGATCCCTACAGCACCCTCCCTGCTATCGTCTATTGGCTCATGGGGAGTCTCACAATGGCGGATTTGCACAGTGTCCTCCTCGTGAGTATCCCGATCCTTCTTAGTATTTTCGGGATGATCGCCCTCTCCAAATATTTCGATCTCCTCAGCCTCGGAGACGAAGAGGCTAAAGCACTGGGAGTCAATGTTCCCATGGTACGCTTTGCGGCAATCATCCTTGCGACATTGGCAAGCTCTCTCTCGGTCGTTATGGCTGGGATGATCGGATGGGTTGGACTCATCATCCCACACATCATCCGCATGGCGGTGGGGCCGGCTCATCGGTTGTTGATCCCTCTCTCGGCGATTGTGGGGGCAATCTTTTTGCTCTTGGCGGACAGCGTGTCACGTTTGGCACTCAGCGTCGAAATCCCTATCGGGATACTCACCTCACTCATCGGGATTCCCGTCTTTATCATCGTACTGAAAAACGCGAGGGCAGCATGGAACTAAATCCTATTATTACGGTCAACGACCTACATTTTTCCTATCCAAAGCGAAACGTTTTGGAAGGGATCGATTTTAGCCTGAATCGCGGTGAAGTGGTGAGTCTCCTCGGACCGAACGGATGCGGTAAAAGTACTCTCATTCGTCTCATACTCAAACTCATCCGTCCAAAAAAAGGGGAAATTTGGTTGGAGAACAAAACACTCTACCGCTATTCCCACCGCGAGATTGCCAAACACATCGCCTATATCCCACAATACCATAATGTCCCGTTCAACTACAGCGTACTGGAGATGGTTATGATGGGGCGCGTGAGCAAAAGCAGTTTTTTTGCCACGCCCTCGGCGAATGATCGCGCAAGTGCTTTCGCTTCGCTGGAGCGGATCGGTATCGCCGATTTGGCCGATAGAGCATTCGGTCAACTCAGCGGCGGACAAAAACAGATGGTATTGCTCGCCCGTGCCCTCACACAAGAGGTCAATACCTTTATCATGGATGAACCGGTATCAGGACTCGATTACGGAAATCAAATCCGATTGTTGAAGCTGATCGCCGATTTGGCAGCGCAAGGGTACACCTTTCTCAAAACGACCCACTATCCCGATCATGCACTGATGGTCTCCAGCCGCGTCGTTGTGATGAATAACGGCAAGATCATCGCCGATGGAAAACCCCACGAAGTTATTACATCACCGATGATCCGCGAAGTATACGGTATCAATGCCGACCTCATCACCTATAATGCCAATACATGGTGTATCCCCACTTTTTCCAAAGGAGTCTTATGAGAGCATTCACTCTTCTCATTTTGCTATTGATATTTACTAATATTATAGAAGCCCGAGCATTAACCGATGACTACGGACGCGTCGTCATAATCCCTGATAAAGTGACAAAAATCTATGCCGCTTCACCCCCGCTCACGATCAGTGTAACAGCGTTCGATCCTTCGCTCGTTGCAGGGTTGAACTTTCCGTTTAAACCGGATCAAAAGCCCTATGTTGGAGTTGCCGCATCACGTCCGGTGGTAGGTGGATATTTCGGTCAAGGAAATACCCCAAATCTGGAAATCTTAGCCACGATTAAACCAGATGTGATCCTCATGTGGGGGAGTGCCACAGGTGCTGAAAATCAGCTCAAACAATTGAGTGCATTGGGTATCCCCGTACTGCTCGTGCACAATGACTCCATCAACGACCTCGTAGGGCAATTCAACCTATTAGGAAAACTAACCGGAAATACCAAACGCGCTTCCGAACTGATCACCTATACCAAAGAGACATTAGGGCTCATCAAATCCCTTCAGACGAAAATCAATGCCCGCAAAGAGATCCGCTATTACTTCGCAGAGGGGCTGGATGGGATGTCGAGCGAATGTACGGGATCATTTCATCTCGAACCGTTCACCTATTCAGGCGGGAAAAATGCCATAAATTGTAACTCTTCCTCCAACTTCGGGATGGAAAAAATGTCGATGGAGCAGATCCTACTCGCTGATCCTGACGTGATTATCGCGATGGAGCCCTCTTTTGCCGAATCGATCCAGACCAATCCGAAATGGAAAATGCTCCGCGCGGTTAAAACAGCTCATGTCTTAACCGTCCCGAACGTCCCGTTCAACACCATCAGCCGTCCACCGTCTCTCGCGAGACTGTTGGGGATACGGTGGCTCATTCACACATTTTATCCCGATTTAATCGCCCCGATCGATCAGGAAAAAAAGCGATTTGAAAAACTATATTTCCCTGCCTATAAGGGATAAGAGTTTTACACAACGTTATATCAAAAATGATATTAAAATAAAAAACAAGGATTTAATATGACTACCACTAAAAAATCTGTACTGAGTGTTATTACTGCCTCGTTGATGGCTTCATCACTCTATGCTAGCGAGACTGCTTCACTCGAACCAGTCAAAGTAATTTCTTCTGAAATACACGATCGAGACGATTTAAAACTTGACAGTGTTACCAACCTCTACCGCGTTGAATCAACCGCTCGATTTGGGACACAAGTATTAACTCAAAAGGAGATTGATGCCTATGCACCCAAAGACATGTTTGATCTATTGGGTAAAGCGACGGGTGTGGAGCTAACGTATCAAGGACGGAGAAGCCCTTTTAGTATTGAAATACGTGGTGGTGGCAATATTACTTATATTCTCGACGGTGCTGTTCTCCCCTCTTCCGTTAGCCGAATTCTTCAATACATTCCACTCAGTGCTATCGAGGAGGTGCAAATTTTACGAGGTTCCACCGCACTCTCTATCGCTCCATCTATCGGGATAGGAGCTTCCAACAGTGGATCGGGACAAAATATAGGATTTATCGTTATCCGTACCAAGCAACCTAAAAAAACGGAAGGCTTATTAACAGGGTATATGGAACAAGCAGTATCCCAGCCAGTAGCCAATGGGCAGAGCCTCTATGTCGGTACACGCTTAGGTTCAAATGACTCTGGGTTGAGTGGTTACATAGGTGGGTTAATCTCCAGATATGATCGCCCTAGTAAAGATAGCTGGTTTGATGGAAGTGATGCTGAAGCTGGCATGATAAATGGCGGTATTGAAATTGGTAGATTCTCTCTAAATATGATGGGATTTAAAAGTTCAGGCAGATGGGAATTTCAGCGTGGAGTCACCCTCACCGAAACGCTGGATAATGCTAAATGGTATTATGATCCACTAAAAACATCTGTATTTTCAGCCGACATGAATATGCAATGGAACGAGTCTCATACAACCCTCTTTTCACTCTTCAAAACTGATTATGAACAAAATGAAATAAACGAAAATTTTGCCAATACCACAAAATCAACCCGTCGTTATGATGAAAAAACCAACGGTTACAGTCTCCGTCACAATGCCCGATTCGGGGATACGCTCATACAATTCGGTGGACAGATTACCGATTCAGAAGGGTTTGGACCAAACCTCAGCAGTACCTATAATCGTTACGATACAACGGTTACCGGATATTCTGCTTCTATAGAACAAAAACTCTTTGATGGCGATGTAGTTATGGATGTCGGATACCGTCGTGATGTCAAACATATCAATAATTCTAGTCTAAGCGCTACTAAAGATACGGCAAACAATGATGTCGATATGGCTCCAGCCGAAGTCGTTGCACTAGGGGCACTCTGGAAAATGAACAATATGTTGACCCTTAACGGTCGCTATTTTTATGGGACAGAGGGAACTTCCGCCGATTTTGATTTGAAAACCCAAGACGGCTCCCCACTGCATGGCGAAAAACAAAAACGGCTCGAAATAGCTCTCGAAGCCAACCTAGTTCCTTATTTTAGACCGATGATAACATGGTTTGATGTCGATACAAAAAATCAAAAAACAGCGACCAACAATACCTACACCGACACGGATGGTAATGTGTATTATTACTATACACAAGCCGATACTCACCGTCGCGGCATAGAAATAGCGTTAAAAGGGGATGTCGCCCAAAAAACGAACTATCAGCTTTCATGGACACATATGCTCACTAACGATGCAACAACAAACGGTGTAACGTCCGATGCTATAGGATACTCTTCTGCTGAGGATGGAGTTAGTGCTATCGTCTCCCATACATGGGATGATTATCGAGCTAATCTCTCCTATAAATACACTTCAGGATGGCAAACCTCAGCAAGCCCGGTCGGTACTTTATACGCAGATTTGGGTGACTACCAACGCATCGATGCCAATATCGCTAAAGATTTTAAATTTGACGGCTACACCCTCACTTCAAAATTTTACGGTCGTAACCTAACTAATGATCAATATGCTACACGCTATGTTACCGGATACTACTACGACCGTGGGCGAACGCTTGGTCTTGAACTCAGTATGGCGTTCTAAGGTGGAAAAAATGAAAGGTGCAACCAACCCACAAAGTTTTGATCTTATCGTTCGCAATGTCTTTGCCCCCATTTATCCGGTTATTGCCAAACAAATTACAATGAAGACAAAAATAAACTCCGGTCGATGTCTCGATGTCGGATGCGGAACCGGCGCATTAGGGATAGCCCTATTGCATATGACCAATTTACATGTTACTTTTTTTGATCAATCCGAAGAGATGCTGAACCTCGCATCAAGGTATACTTCAGAGCATGATTTTGATGATCGAAGTACCTTTCTTCAAGGCGATATTCACAATATTCCTTTGCCGAGTGACGATGTCGATCTCGTCATCAGCCGTGGTTCATCCCCGTTTTGGAATGATTGGAAACAAGCATACAGCGAAATCCTCCGCATTCTCAAACCGGGAGGTATGGCGTATATTGGCGGAGGATTCGGGAATCGTGAGCTCCGTGATTCGATCGTCGCCAAAATGTCAGAAAACAATCCCGATTGGCGTAACTCGTTTAAAGACCGTATCCAACCCGAACGAGAAGCACTCCCGGGAATTTTAGAAGGTCTTAATCCCTCCTATTATCACCTCATCAACGATGACAGCGGCTTTTGGGCTGTCATTCGTAAATAAGGGGAAAACATGAAAATCGGATTATTTTGCTTGGTCGAAAACTATACCGATAATGTTCACGATGCCATCATGGAGCAACTCCGACTCGTTGAACTTGCCGATGAGCTCGGATTTGATGAAGCGTGGTTCGGAGAACACCATTTTAATGGTTTCAGCGTCATCCCTGATCCTTGTACCATGATCGGATATGCAGCGGGTCGCACGGGATGTATTCGTCTGGGAAGTGCGGGATTTTTAGCCCCGTTTTATCACCCTGTCCGTTTGGCAGAGAGCATCGCGACGTTAGATCATTTGAGCAACGGTCGTATTAATGCAGGATTTGCCAAAGGGGGATTCGCACCCGATACCCGTCATTTTGTCCGATCCAAAGAGGATTTACGGAGCATTATGTTCGAGACGGTCGAATCGGTTGATCTACTCCTGCATGGACATCCTACTAGCTATGAGGGAAAGTTCATACAACTCCATAACGCAATGTTAACCCCATCTTCTTTCCAAAAAGAGGTCCCGTTTTATATCGCAACCTTCTCATCCGAAGAGACGATCGCCTTTGCTGCACAAAACGGTTACGGACTCATGATGTCTCAGGGAGCAACTCTCCATGAGTGCATCGAAGCTCAAAATTTTTATCGATCCATCGCCGGATATAATCCGCAGATAATCATTATGCGGATGTTCTATCTCGATGAGAGTTTTGATTCTGCCGCCCGCAACATCCTCCCCGCAATCGATCATTTCGTCCAATGCATGCGCGCCGCTCAGGAAGAACAAACCCAACCGACGTTTGACATCGAACACTACGAAGCACTCCTTAAAGAACGCAAAGCATTTTTCAACGGACAAAAGTTTTTTGATAACGCCATTTTGGGAACACCCTCTCAGTGTATCGATATCATCAAAACCATCCAAAAGGAGCTGAATAACGTCCATCTCGTTCTCAAACCTTCATCCACCGATCACGATCAAAATCGATGGATGCTATCTCGGTTCAATACCGAAATTCGACCCCATATTTAAACGTAAGGAAATGAAATGAAAAAACATATAGTATTTCTATCGATTGTGACTGCATCAGCCCTTTACAGTACTGATGGTGTTTTTGAACTCGGAAAAGTCAATGTTGCCGATACGGCTGATAGTATCAGTTCGACTACTACGGTCATTGATGCTCAAGGAATGCAAGATCATAATGCAAAAACGGTCGTTGAAGCGCTCAACCTTATCCCAGGTGCTACAATTCAAAATTTCGGTGCACGTAATGAACAGATGATTATGATTCGAGGCTTTGACGTTAAACACGCTCCACTATTTATTGACGGTATTCCTATCGCCGTCCCGTATGATGGATACGTAGATTTTTCCCGTTTTACAACATTTGATCTCTCCGAAATTGAAGTTTCAAAAGGTCTCGCTTCACCGTTGCTTGGAGCCAATACCTTTGCGGGTGCTATCAATCTCGTCACTAAAAAACCGACCAAAGAGTTTGAAGGAGAAGTCGGAGCAGGATTTTTCAGCGGAAACGGGCGAACCGGATACATCAACCTCGGATCCAATCAAGGAAGCTACTATATCCAAGCATCCGCATCCAAAACTCAGCGTAACACCTATCCACTCTCGGATGATTTTACCCCTGTACGCACCATCAATGAAGACGGAGGAGATCGTAACAACGCCTACTCATCTGATCGTAAAATCAATATCAAAGTCGGATATACTCCAAATGCCACCGATGACTATGCCCTTAATTATATCGATCAACACTCAGACAAAGGGGTTCCACCCGATGTTGCAGCAAATTTATCAGGACGAGGTTTTTGGCAATGGCGTTATTGGGATAAACAAAGTCTCTATTTCCTCTCCAAAACCGATTTTGGAAACTGGTATCTCAAAAGCCGTGTATTTTATGACCAATTCCAAAATTCACTCGCAATTTATACCAATAATGGATTGTACGATACCTATGCATACGGTGGTGTTGGTAATCCTAGCTGGTATGACGAATATACCAAAGGAGCTTCAATCGAGAGTGGGGTAAAACTCTCCGCTGAGAATACCCTCAAAATGGCACTCCATTACAAAATCGACGACCATCAAGAGGGAGGAGAAAATCAAATCGCAGTCTACGAGATGAAAGATACCATCAGCTCACTCGGAATCGAAGATACCCATAAATTTTCCGATACACTCAAACTCACCGTCGGAGCGAGCTATGACCGCGAAGAGATCGATACGGCACAAAATACTCAGTACGGTAAATCAAATACGTCTTACTACAACGATAATACTGGAATCAGTCAAAATACCTCAACCGGATATACTACTGATCAAGAATTTGCTCATGGTGATACATCATCATTTAATCCAATGATCAAAATGGAGGGACAAATCGATAGTTCTCTCTCATGGTATGGTGGGATTTCAGGCAAAAGCCGTATTCCTTCGATCAAAGACCGATACTCCTTTAAATTCAATACCTTTGTCCCAAATCCAGATTTGGATGTTGAAAAAACGATCAACTACGAAGTAGGTGGAACGAAATCGATAGGAAATGCATCGTTCAGCGGAGCCTTGTTTTACGCTGATGTGAGCGATTACATCCAAAGTGCTTACATCCCTCTGTGGTACAAAAGCGGCTCAACCTACACGCAGCAACAACAACTTCAAAACGTCGGGGAAGTAACCCAAAAAGGGTTTGAACTTTCCACCGTCTATGCACCGTTGGCATCCCTCTCTTTTGAGGGAAGCTATACCTATCTCAAAATGACCAATGAGATCGATGAGAGCCAAAAAGTCACCGATGTTCCGAAAGAAAAATTTATTGCTACCGTCGCCTATACGCCAATCGAAAATCTAACATGGTTCAATACTTATGAGTATAATTCGGAACGTTATGCCTCTATCGGTACAACCGGAACCGCACCAAACACTAAAAATATCTATGACACAACCGGATGCGTCAGCGTTTGGAATACGAAATTAACCTACAATGCTACGAAAGCATTCTCTTTTGACTTTGGTATCAATAATGTTCTTGATCGTAATTATTACTACAGCTATAAC
>CAZKJU010000033.1:0-22740 GCA_964553185.1 uncultured Sulfuricurvum sp. | reverse complement strand
CCACTTTATTGATGAGGTTGGCTGCCGCGTAGGCGGTTCCTCCGGTAGCAATCAAATCATCGATCAAGAGGACACGAGGTTTTGGGGAGGCACTGAAAGCATCAATATGAATTTCCACTTCATCAACACCGTATTCGAGAGAATATTTTTCCGATACGGTAGTGTAGGGGAGTTTCCCTTTTTTACGGATAGGGACAAAGCCGACGCCGAGCATTTGAGCTAGAGCCGCTCCAAAAATGAATCCGCGAGCATCGATACCTGCTACATGTGTTAGGTCATAGGTTGCATATCGCTCATGCAGGTGGCGCATAAGAACACCAAACGCTTCTGCGTCCGAGAGGAGAGTCGTAATGTCTTTAAAAATAATCCCTGGTTTTGGAAAATCGGGGATATCGCGAATGGCATTGATTAAAATGGCTCGGTCACTCATACTCAGATTCATAATTTTTCCTTGATATATTGGTTAAATCAGGGCGTCGATGCGCCCTTCAAGCTCTTTAATTTTATTTTGGAGACGGTCGGTTTCCGAACGGTGTTTTGAGTTGCGCTGTTTGAGCGATTTGACTTCATTACGAAGGTTGTTGAGCTCTTCGCTGAGTATATCCACATTCCCGAGTGCTCGTTGGAGCTGGATTTGATATTTTCGAATCAATACTTCTGCTTCTTTGAGAGTCATTTTCATCATTTCACTGGAACGCTGTTCCTTAACGGTAATGCTGCGAAAATAGAACATTTTAACGAGAAAGAAAAGTGCCCCCAATGTGACGATTGTGAGTAATGACCACTCTAAAAACATAGTTATCCTTTGATAGCCTCTAGTTTGTCAACTCGGCCGCAGTGGCGACCCCCTTCGAATACTCCCTCATTCCATGCATCGAGGATCGATTCGGCAACTCCTTGTCCTACGATTCGTTCACCGAAACATAGGACGTTGGCATCATTATGTCCACGTGCAACCGTAGCGGTGTAAGCATCATGGCAGAGTGCGGCACGAATACCGTGATGTCGGTTCGCAGCAATGCTCATACCTATCCCTGAACCGCAGATCAAAATTCCTTGAGAACCTGAATCGGAGAGGACGCTCTCGCACACTTTGATGGCATAATCGGGATAATCGACTCTATCTTTGGAAAATGGTCCCAAATCGATTACTTCATGTCCTTTGGAACGGAGATTTTCAACGGTAAAATCTTTTAGATCAATTCCGGCGTGATCGGTAGCAACGTAAAATTTCATAACTCTCCTTAGTTCAATAATAAATTTAATACCGCTTGAATCGGCCACATAACGAGTGGGATTTTAAGCGGTGTAACCAATATGATGATGATAACAATCATTCCATAAGGTTCGGCTTTGGCGAAAAATTCGGCAACAGCACGTATTTTATATTTTAGACTCAAATAGGAGATAAAATGGGCACCGTCAAATCCCGGAATAGGGAGGAGATTAAATACCGCCAAGACGACATTTATGAGTAATAATTTCATAATAAAGAGATAACCAAAGAGATAGGCGATTCCGTCTGCTTCGCTCGGTTGTGCGAGTGAGACAAGAATAACCGAAGAGAGGGTTGCTAAGAAAAGGTTATAGGCAATTCCTGCTAGACTCACCTGCATTGCGGCGTTGTATCCTCCGTTGCGGAGTACGGTGTGAGTATTGACCGGAACCGGTTTGGCCCAGCCGAATAAAAAACCGCTCGAAGCGCCGAGAAGCATAGGGATAAAATAGGTCATAAGGGGGACGAGAATTGAGCCGAAAGGGTCGATGTGGATGAGAGGATTGATACTTAAGCGCCCTTGATTTTTGGCAGTCGTATCGCCGTATTTGTAGGCAACCCAACCGTGCATAATCTCATGGCCGATAATGGCGATAAGAAGAGCGAGAATCGCCGCAGCGATTTCAAGCGAATCAATAAAGCTCATGGTCATTAGCATCTTCGCGGACGCGTTCGGCAATGGCGCGATCTAAATTCTCTTTTTGTTCCAAATCGCTCGGTGTCTTACCGATACGATCCCAACGGACTTCGTAATTGGCATCCATACTAAAGTAGACAAACCACGGTGTCCCCTCAATCAAGCCGTACGGTACAGATCCCCAAAAACGGCTGTCATTTGAGTGGTCACGGTTGTCACCCATCATGAAATATTCCCCTTCAGGAACTTGGATCGGTGCAAAGTTGAAAAGTTCGGTAGGGAAAACCCCGTTGTCAACCATTTTTTCGTCGTTATGAATACCCGGATGCTCTTTTGAATAGGGATCTTTGACCCATAATTTCCCCTCAACCTCTACGAGTTCGTATCCTGCAAATGCTTTTCGGGCGTATTCATCCCCCTCACGCGGATGGAGATAGAGAACTTTATCTTGTAAAAAAAGTTCATCTCCCGGCAGTGCAACACATCGTTTAACGTAGTGAAGCTGGGTATTATTCGGATAGCGGAAGATAACGATATCGCCACGCTCAGGTTCGTCACCGTTGAGAATATGTCCATCAGTCCCAGGGATAAGCGGGATTTCGAGAAATGGGATGTGAGGAGTTGAAATCCCATACGCAAATTTTTTGGCAAAGAGGTGATCTCCGACGAGGAGAGAATCTTTCATCGATCCACTAGGGATACGGAATGCCTGAGCCACAAAGAAAATAATAAAAAGGACAATAATAATAGTACCTGTCCATGTGTTGGAAAAGCGATAAGCGCTGTGCGCCGCATTAAATAGTTTTTTCTTCAAAATCAGTTCTCTTCTTGTGCGTGGATTTGTGCGGCTTTGAGGGTGTTAGAGAGAAGCATCGCGATGGTCATGGGACCCACTCCACCTGGTACCGGAGTGATATAGGAGGTTTTCGGGGCAACGGCTTCGTAATCGACGTCACCGACGAGACGGCCATCGGGTGCACGGTTGATTCCGATATCAATGATAATCGCATCCGAACGAACCATATCCTCTTTGATTAGGTTGATAACCCCCGCTCCAACGAGGATGATATCAGCATTTAGGGTGTGTTTTTTCAAATCATCGGTAAAGATATGACAGATTTCAACGGTGGCGTTGGCGTTAAGCAGGAGTGCCGCCATCGGTTTTCCGACGATGTTCGAAGCGCCGACGACACAGCAGTTTTTCCCTTTCGGATTAATTCCGTATTCGGCGAGGAGTTCCATAACGCCCAATGGGGTGCACGGCACGAACCCATCCAACCCCGTCGCGAGACGTCCGACGTTGTAGGGATGAAATCCATCAACATCTTTGGTCGGAGCAACTACTTCTAGAATTTTAGTAGTATCGACATGTTTTGGGAGAGGGAGCTGGATTAAAATCCCGTCGATATTAGGGTTAAGATTCATCATTTCGATAGTTTTAACGATGGCATCTTGGGAAATATCATCGGGCATCTCATGGGTAACGGAGTAAAACCCGGCGCGGTCACATGCTTTTTTCTTCATTCCGACATACGCTTGGCTCGCAGGATCATGCCCCACCAAAATCACCGCCAAACCGGGAACTCTCCCTGTTTTAACTTTCAGTTCTTTGGCTCCGAGAGAGACTTTTTCTTCGATTTTTTGTGCGAGGGCTTTACCGTCGAGAATCTGCATTTAATCACCGTCAAATTGTTTTTAGGTATGATAGCGATAAAAGACTAATAATTGGTTAAAGGGATCAGGTGCGCGGGGTTATTCTATTATTTTTGACATTCACATTCTCGTATGGAGAGTCGTTTATTACAAAAGAGGAGTACGCGGCTGGGCTTTATCATAACCCGCGAGGGGTAGGGTGCCATTTGTGTCACGGAGAAAAAGGTGAGGGGAAATTGATCGCCCGTTATCGGGATAAAGGTGAAAACAAAGTTTTTGCTGGAAAGCCGATTCATAAACTCTCTTTTCGTCAGTTTTATGACAAAGTAAACAGCCGTATTGTCGGAATGCCCCGTTATTATCTCACTGATACCGAGATACAAACGCTCTATTATTATCTCCATCGTGAGGAGTTCAAACGTGCCGCTCAACAACCCAGAAAAACTCAATAATCTTGTTGATTCAAGAGATATAATTGCCCTTAACGCATTGGCGATACCCGTAAAACGGGAGTTAAATCGTTCCTTGTCGTTTCGCTCTGCCATGATGGTTTCAACCCATAATATCAAACACCTTACCAAAATACCGAGTCTCGAAGCTGAGTGTCTGATGCTGAACCTCGAAGACGGTGTCAGCAGTGAGCAAAAACCCTACGCTTTGGCGTTGTGTGCAATGGTGTTGGCATCCAATCCTAAAAGTGATAAAAAGCTCATTGTTCGGGTAAATCCTCTCGATGAAGGGGGAGCTGAGGAGATCTTGTTTCTTAATCCTTTTATGCCCGATGCGATTCGTGTTCCAAAAATTCGGAGTGTCGATGACGTCAAAAGAGTTTTAACGCTGGTGGATGAGGAGATTGAAATTCACCTTTCCATTGAAACCAAAGAGGCGTGGTTAGCCCTTTCTCAGTTTCGCATTGATCCTAGAATTACAGCTTATTATTTAGGCTTTTTGGATCTTTTTGCCGATTTGGGTCTTTCTCAGAGCCTTATTGCACCGGATACCCCTACGGTTCACTATTTACTTTCCCACTTTTTGATTACGTGCCGAGCTTGTGGTGTTAAACCGGTCTCGTTTGTCTACCAAGATTACAAAAATGATGACGGACTACGTAATTGGCTGGAGTTGGAAAAGATGATGGGATTTGATGCAAAAGGGTGTATTTCTCCCGCCCAAGTGACGCTTATTCATGACATTTTAGGGCACAGCGAAGCAGAGATAGCACGATGCCGTGAGATCGTTAGAGTGTTTGAAGAACACTCTGCACAAGGGATCAGCGGATTTGTCGATGAACGGTATGGATTCATCGACGAGCCGATCTATAAGGGTGCTATAAGCGTATTACGTTCTGTATACTAAGGGTACTATTTGATAATAATATAAACCCTGATCCGTATTTTTGTAGGTTGATCGGGTTTCGGATATTTTGGATGGGCGAGGTTAATCGTTTGCAGCGTCAGCTCATCAAGCGGTGTTCCAATACGATTTTTCTCCAAATGCAGATCGCTGATACTGCCATCAGGATTGAGTGTGAACTCAACCAAATTATTATCCATCGGGTCAACATCATCAGGTCGTTCTTGTAACAGACGTGTTCCGACAATCTCATTAATTTTACGAATTTTTTGGAGATTGTCGATGATATAGTGCTGTTCACCCGCACTGAGTGTGAAAAACTCATCACCATAATGGTGAAGAACAGAGAAGGGCAGAGAGTCTCGATCTGCTTCGGTGATCTGTTGAAATTGCGTTGCAGGAGTAGGATCTGGGTTGTTTATCGGTTGTGTTGGGGCACTTTGAGGTGCTATTGGAGCCGGTTGGCTAAGGTGCGTTTGAGATGGTGGGGATGAAGCTAAGATATCACTCATCTCATCCTCTTCACTTAGGGTAATACCAAAGTGTTTTTCTTTATGAAGAGGCTTTTGATCGGATTGATTCTGTTTAGAGATCAAGAATAAAAATAAACTCAAAAATAATACATGTACAAAGAGTGCTATAAAAAGTGCTGGAATGAGTTTAGTTTTCATTTGTCGATTATAACCATGAAAGTTCCAATGCTCGTAAAGTCTTTGTATTAGAGAATAGACTTAATATCCTGTAAGATTGTAAAAAACACGGTATCGAATTAGTGTTTTCTGTTGTGGTCTCGGATATTTGGCATAAGCGAGTTCAATTACCTCTTTGGTGGTATCATCCAAAATCGAGAGTTGGCTGTTTTTGAGAAAACGAATATCGGAAATACTGCCGTTAGGGTAGAGATAAAATTCGATCATGTTCGTATCTTGGGTACGAATATTATCAGGGATACGACTACGTCCGTATCGGTCTAAAACCCCTTGGGTGATACGGCGCATCGCTTCTTGATTATCGAGGAGATAGCGTTGTTCCCCCTCGGAGAGTTCATTGAACTTATCACCGTAGAGGCGTTGGATACTGTCACTGATTTTGGTAAAGCTTTTTGGGCGTTCCGGAACTGATGTATCGGCTTTGGAGAGGATATCGTACAACCCTTGCTCTGTTTTGGGTTGTGGTTGGCGCTCGATCGTTGCCACAGGTTTAGCCACATGTCGCTCAAATGCTTTTTTGGGTTCCACTATCGGCTCAGGAAGGGGAGGTGTCGGTTTGCTTAGAGGTGGAGTCGGAGGAGTGGGTTTGGCAACTTGCGGCTTCGGTACAGGCTGGGTATTTTTGATCAGTTGCTCGCCATGTGGTATGGGAAGAGTCGGGGCTGTTTTAGGGATATCGTTTTTGACAATGGCTTCAGGTTTGCTGCTTGGCATCTCTTTGAGGGAGAGTTTAAAGCGCTCTTTTTGAGGTTCTGGCGGTTCTGATTGTGGCGGTATAACGGGTTTTAATTGATTTAAGATCATGAAAAGCAATACAATAATCAGATGCACTAATAAAGCGATTAACAGTGCGTAAAAAGAGAAAGATTGGGTTCGCTTCATAGTCTCAAAAAATAGTTAGATAAGGCACATACATGCACAATAGTGGCAATTGTACCTTTTATTGGATAATGAAACGGCACGTCTCATAGAATGTGTTCAATAATTTATGCTATGATATTTGGAAACTAAAACGGAGAATGTATGAAAGCTGTTGTTTATATTATCGTTTTTGCACTGGTTGCTTTGATTTTTAAAGCTATGTTTTTGGATGATTATTTAAAAGAAACAAGTCATGTTGTAACAGAGGCTAATGAATCTATTCCCGAAAATAATATTTCCATCAAAGAAAATAATACCACTGTTGACAATAATCTTACGCCACAAATAACATCAAACAGTGAATTTCAAAAAAAGATGGATGATACGCCGCTGGATAGATTTTTTAATTCAGTTGCCGAAAAACTCGATAAAAAACTATAAACTTTATTTTGCTCGTGAGAGAATTGCTCCGCTCATGATTATTAAGAACCCTCCGCCAATCACCATTGCGGTTGGTAGCATATCTCCCAATAATACTCCGAATAGGGTAGCAAAAAGTACTACCGAATAACTCACAGTACTGACGATTCCCGCTTTAGCGAAAAAATAAGCGCGTGTCATATAAATTTGCCCAAATGCTGCTGCAACTCCCATCAATACAATCCAAAACCAGTCATTTCCGCTAGGGAGAATAAACGGGGAGAGGGCAAAGGCAAAAAAATCGGATGTTACATAGTTTGCACTAAACATCAAAAGTACAGGGATGATGACACCGGAGATCATAAAAGAGAGGACAACGCTCCGTTCATCATAATAGGCTTTGAGACTTCGTACGCTGATATAGGCTAGGGCTGAGAGAAAACCTGTCAATACCCCCATAATATGAAGATATCCGAGATTCATTCCACTGAGCATTGCTACACCGATAAAACCGATAAAAATGGCAAAAATTGCGCCGGATTGAAGTTTTTCTCTGAGTAGAAAAAAAGCAAGCAAAGCGGTAAAAATCGGTTCAGTTTTCGCATAAATAATAGCGTTTGAGAGTGTGGTCGCACTAATGGTGTAAAAAAAGGTAAGAAGGGCGACAGTTCCGATAACACCTCGGAAAATGAGAGTGAGTGGTTTGCCGCCACGATTTTGGATCGGTTTGTTGAGACTAAAGAGGGCAATAACAACCAATCCGATCGCATTTCGCCAAAACGTCACTTCCACAGATCCCATGGAATCCGATAGAAGTTTAGCAAAGAGCATGGTTAGGGCAAATAAAAAAGAGGCCATCAGCATATATATTATGCCGCGACGTGTATCGCTCAAGTGGGTAATCATGATGCGATTATAGTCTATTGTCTTTTTTTGTGTTTATACATCGATTTATCAGCAGCCTCAATAACACGGCTCATATCTGCTCCGCGGGTAAAGGGTGCCATTCCATAGGCAAAACTGATTTTAAATGAACTATCATCTACTTTAAAATGAATTTTTTCAAAATAACGGAGAATATTTTCCATTTTTTCTTCAATTTCAATAGTAGAAATTTTTGAATCAAAAATGATTATAAATTCATCTCCCCCATAGCGGACAACCCGTCCTCCACACTCTTTGAGTTTAACGGTGACATGGATAAGTACTTTGTCTCCGACAATATGCCCGTACGTATCATTGATCTCTTTGAATTTATTGAGGTCAACCATAACAATGGTACCGCTATCACGAATGGAGAGTTTGTCGTGATCAAGTATGGTATCGTCGAACCATTTACGATTGTAGCTTTTGGTTAAGCCGTCTTCGTAAACGATTTTTTGGAGTTCTTGGATCTCGTGTTGAAGTCTTTTCGTTTCATTTAAAACAGAAGCTAATAGTACTTTATTTTCTGTTTCGATTGCTTTGATAGCATCTTTTGCACAATCTGAGAGGGTAATAATATGGCGAACTATTTTTTCATCTAGCATTTCATACGTTAAGAGTTCATCCGGTTTAAGTTCAATATGACGAGATTGTGAAGCTTCATAATAGAGTTTTCCATATTGGGCTGGGAAAACAATTGGCATGTCAGTAATGGTTTGTTTAACGTGATTTGTGATTTGAATATGTTCTTGAAGTAAATCTGCCATTGTTTCACTTTTCTATCAATATTTGTTTTTTATCGTAGTCCTAACTCCCTTTTAGAATACTTAATTATTGGAAAAATGTCAATCAGTGATCTTAAGATTGTGATATATGTCACATAACCGCTGCAACGTGTTTTAAATTCTTTTAATAGGGCACTTTAGGCTAATAAAAGTGCCTCCATTTCATTCGAAGAGATTGCTTTATGATAATAGAATCCTTGTACCGAATCAATTCCGTTTTCGCGTAAAAATTCGAGTTCTTCAGCACTTTCAACACCTTCGGCCAGTACTTCCATTCCAAGCCCTTTTGCCAAAGCGATGATCGTTTTGACAATGGTTTGATTTTTTGGTTCATGGTTAATATCTCGAATAAAAGAAATATCGATTTTGAGTTTATCGATAGGGAGATGTTTGAGATATGAGAGAGAAGAATATCCGGTTCCAAAATCATCGATAGAGATATAAAAACCTTTGGATTTCAAAATCTCCAATAATAAAACCATCTTTTCGGGATTCTCTAAGATCGATGTTTCGGTGATTTCAAGTTCAATTGCTGCGGGATTACATTGAGCCTCTTGGATAATACGTTCCAGTGTCGCTAAAAAGCTGATATGGGTGAGTTGTCGTGCTGAAATATTGATCGCGATACGTCCATTGAACAGATTTGTTTCTGTCCATTTGTGGGCAGTTAAACATCCGTGATAGAGGACAAATTCTCCAATTTCTTGGATTAATCCCGTCTCCTCAGCTATAGGGATAAATAGGGCGGGTGAGATGGTCCCCTCTGGTGTGAACCAGCGCAGAAGTGCTTCAGCACCGATAATCTGAGAATTTTTAATGTCGATTTGTGGTTGAAAATAAACTTCTAGGGTGTTGGACGAAAGTGCTTTTTTGAGATTCGTTGAGATTGTTGTTCGCTGGAGAACACTTTCAGTTAAATGGGTACTGTAAAAACTATAGGTATTTTTTCCCATTTTCTTAGCATTATACATAGCGACATCGGCTTTTTGAAAAAGTTCTTCAGGATTATCAGCATCGCCAGGGTACATAGCAATACCGATACTGGCTGTTATATAGACGTCTATCTCTTTGATGTGAATCGGATGATTGAGGACATCGGTAAGACCCTGCATCGTATTTTGAATAATTTTTTTGTCTTCGTGGCATCCGAGGAGGATCACAAATTCATCCCCTCCAGTACGGACGATAAAGGTATCCGGCGGGAAAATCTGTTGTAATAATTGTGTGATTCGGATTAAAAGCGCATCTCCGAATCGATGTCCGTAGGAGTCGTTAATTTCTTTAAATCCGTCTAAATCGAGGAAGAAGAGGGCGAAAGGATGTGTGTCTGTACCGGTTGTTTTAATATGCAGTGTTTCAATAAGGCTCAGACGATTGGGCAAACCGGTCAGTGGATCGCTATGAGCAAGGCGATCAAACCGTTCTTTAGCCTCTAAAATTATTTTTTGGTTTTTCATCTGTTCGGTAATGTGATGAGAATATTGTAAAAATTGCTTGTTAAAAAACTGGTAGCTTAGGAAATAGAGTATTAGAGCGGTTATCAGAATAAAAAAGGAACCCTTGTAAGTTTGAAGTAGACTAAGCTGATGATGATCGCTTGCAATCGCATCAACGGCAGAATCTGAAAAATAGATCCATAAAAATCCAAAGATCAGATATATGATAGAAATCCATAATGCACTTTTAATACTATGGTTATTTGTGATTTCCATGTATCCCTATCCAACTTGCATATTTAGAAATATTATAACACAATCAAAAAAATATTTATCACTTTTTTTTATTGATAGGCAAAAGTGTATCTAGAACGCTCTATGCAGTTGCTAGTGCAATCAACTAACAAGGATTGTATTATGGAACATCATGTCGTTATCGAAAAACTGTGCAGCTGTGCTAAAAAAGAGGGATTGGCTCAAATTACTACGTTTGACGCTAAAGAGGCTGCATTGGAAGCAGCGGAGACACAAATGGCGTATATGAACGGAAGTTTTTGCGGCAAACATGAATTTCAGCTCGTCGAAGTGAACGACAATTTTGTCATTGGTATGGTCGGTGGCGGCTGTGGATGCAAATCAGGTCATTAAAAGGGGAGATTATGGAACATCATGTAGTGGTTGAAAAACTGTGTAAATGTGCGATTCGAAAAAATATGCCTCAAATCAAAACGTTAAATGACAAAGAAGACGCAATGCGGATTGCACGTGCTTGGGCGCAAGAGATGAATGAGAGCTTTTGCGGTCAACATGCGTTTGGGGTTGTTGAAGTGGATGACAATTATGTCATAACCGTAGGAGAGGGGAGCTATTAATCCCCTCTAGATGCCGCGAGATTTTTTAATCATCTCATACGCGGCGTTGATATCCTGTACTTTTTCGGTTGCCTCTTTGAGATACTCATCCGAAGCTCCTTGAGATTTGATGATATCGGGGTGATATTCTCGAACCAGTGCTCGGTAGGCTTTTTTTACTTCATCATTGGTCGCATCGGCGGTAACTCCCAAGAGTGCATAGGCTTGATCGATCGAACTCTCTTTGACACTGTTGCGGTGATAAGAACTAAAACGCTCCATCATCGCTTTTAAATCCTGTTCGCTAAACCCTAGATGATAGGCTATACGGTGAAGCATATCCTCTTCGCTTTGGGAGAGGGTTCCGTCAATGTAGGTGAGATTGACGAGAAACTCTACCATTTTTTGACGCTTATGCGGATCTTTTTCGAGAGCTTTGTAGAGTGCCTGAGCTACGAGATCGAGATTGTGAGGGGCATTTTTCTCTTCATCGAAAATCTCTTTGAGGAGTTTTTTGGTTGCTTCGGGGTCGGGAAAAAGGGCGCTGATATCGTTAAACATATTACTGACTAATTCTGCTTCGAGTTCATCGACCCGTCCATCGGCTTTGGCTACTTTGGCTGAGAGGGCGACAAAAAGCCCTAGCTCACTGTGGGCAAGCGAATCTTTGTTGAGTTTAAACCCTGCAAACTGATTGCGGGTGTAGGTGTGTTGGTTTTGGGAAAAACTGCGTGAAAGCCAGTAAAAAATGGCGATTACGGCAATGAAGATCAGTAGTTGGGTCATGAAAAATCCTGAGATGATTTAGATGTGGAAGTGTAGCTATAAATGGATAATAAGTAATCAATACTACAATTTTAGTCTCTCTATATTATTTGATATACTTAAGTGTGTCATGGATAAACAAAGATATAATTTCAAAAATAAATTAAGAAATTTTAACGGGATGAAGGCAATAAAATGAAACTCTTTTTGTCTCTTATTGCTTCATTCTCATTACTCGCGGCTAATGAATATAAAATCGATTTGATGGATGACGTTTTTGGGTTGGATTTGTATGATCTTCAGCAACTCAAAGTGACATCGGCTTCTAAATCCCTCCAAAGTCTCAATTTTACTCCGGCTAAAATGATAGTTATTTCTAAAGAGCAAATCGAGGATCGCGGTTATCGAGGGCTGGATGAGTTGTTGAATGATTTGCCCGGTATTCAGGTGATGCGCTATGCTGATAGCGGAATTTTAAATCAAGTCGGTATACGTGGTGTCATGGGGACGAACTATTTTAAAGTTCTCCAAGACGGGATTGAAATCGACCAGAGCGATGGGGAAATTTTAAGCCATTCGATGCAGTATCCTTTGTTTGGTATAGAGCGAGTGGAGGTACTGTACGGGCCTGCTTCGGTCGTTTACGGTGCGGATGCAATGAGCGGTGTTATCAATCTTATCAGCTCAAAAACTCCTGATGATGAGATTGGATTTGTGGGAGGGCGTGATGGGTATCACTATGCCTATGGTGTTAAATCGATTCCTCTGATGGATGGAGTGTTGAGTCTCAAAGCCCATTATCATCACGATCAGGATTATGATCTGGAAAAAGAGTATCCAAACGATTTTATTGTATCGAGTCGAAACAATGAGTTTGACTTTCAGCCTCATATCAGCAAATCGATTGCGGCACGCTATGAGAATGGAGGATTAGAGTTGGGGGCGAATTATCGCTACTCCTCAGAGTCGACACTCATAGCGATGAATCAGGGAAATTCAACCAGCAACATTTTTGATAATGATGCAAACCTTAATACGGCATTGCTAGGTTATTATGGGCGTTACACTGGAAAAATAGCGGATGATATACAATCAATGACGACTCTCAGTTACGATTCGACAGAGCTTTTGATTGATAGCTATTTTATCAACAAGTATACCGGCTATAAACCTGGGTACAAGTACTCTAAATCTGAACGTTATGCATTTGAAGAGACTCTCAGTACTAAGGTAGAAAATCACGATCTTCTTTTAGGATTCTCGCACGAGTGGTTTGAGTCAACACCGATGACCATGGATTTGCCATCACCGAGTTTGTCCCAAACGATTTATTATGCGACTACCACCGGAATATCCAATATTGAAGCACCTATTTTCAATATTCAATGGACTAATAAAGCTCTTTATCTCCAAGATCAGATTGCTCTGAGTGAGAATCTCCAGCTCTCACTTGCCGGGCGTTATGATCAAAATTCAGAATACGGATCGACCTTTAATCCCCGTTTCGCGCTGATCCACTCCACTGAAGAGATGACCCATAAACTGATCTATTCTCAAGCCTATCTCGCCCCTTCGAATTACCAAAAATATAAAATGTATGGGAATCCTTTGGTCTCCAATGGAGATGGGACGTATACGACTCCAAGATTTAGAGTCGCTAATCCTGATTTAAAACCGGAAAAAAGCAAAAATATTGAATACGATATGGATTGGTTTTTGACTCAAAACGATCAACTCAGTTTTTCGATGTACTACTCGACGATTAAAGATATTATCTCCAACGAAGAGTTTTTACCGGAAAAAGCTAATTTCATCCCTAATACAACAATCATTGAAACGGTTGGTGCGGCAAATTCTACCAAAGCTGTTTTATACGGTGGGGATATCGGCTATCAGGGACATTCGTACTTTGCAGGGTATGATGTGAGCTATTGGGCCAATTACAGTTATATTGATGGAAAGATCAAATATACTTATGATTATACGATCCCGTATTCATCTAAACATGTATTCAAAGGTGGTGGAACACTCCGTTATGGGGATTGGCGGTTTTCACCGTCATTACGTTGGGTAAGCCCGATCCAGTCCGCACCCTATGATAATGGCATAGTAGCAACCGTTAACGGACATTTGATCACCAATATTTTCAGCAGTTATGATGTTGATAAGCGTACAAAAATTTCCTTGAAAGTGGATAATCTTTTTGATGAGCATTATTACGGAGTGCGCTATAATAGTAGTTCAAAATATCAATCCCCACAAGATACCCGAATGTTTACGATAGCATTTACGATGAGTATTTAGGACAGCATGAGAGTATTTATTTGGTTTTTTTTAGCATTATTTCTGAGTACACTGAGTGCCAAAGAGGTCAATAGTGATCAGGTTAAAGCAGCATATGTTTATAACTTTTTAAAGCATACCAATTGGCCGAATGAATCACAGTTCCAAGATTATGAGCTTTTGGTCGTCTCTAAAAATCAAAATCTAAAAAATATGTTTCTGATGCTCTCATCTCGCAAACTCCTCAACGACAAAAAAATAAAAGTTACTTTTTATGATGGGAAAAAACCGCCGAAAAATATTCAAGCCCTCTACGTAGACAGTGACAGTTCTGCAGTGTATGAGAAACTGTTTAATGAATATGAATCGGATGATGTCCTCTTTATCAGTGATGAGTACAAAGATAAGCAAAAGGTGATGATCAATCTCATCCCCAATGGCGAAATTGTCGGTTTTGAGATCAATAAAGCGAATATCCTGAACCGTTCCTTGCAAGTTTCTCCCGATTTGGTCCTTTTAGGCGGGACAGAGATCGATGTGGCTAAACTCTATAAAAGCTCGCAAAATGAGTTAAAAGAGCAAAAAGAGACGGTAGCAGGGCTTAATAAAAAGATTAAAGAGAGAAACAGTGAACTCGCAGAGAAAATTGCTTCGATTGAGATTCAAAAAGCAGAATTGATTGCACAGCAAATCAAAATCGGTGTCCAAAACACAATGATTACAAAACAGCTACAAGCAATTAATGATCAAAAAAATACAATTGCTACGCAACAATCTGAAGTGGACACAATCCATAAAAATATCGATATGCAAAAAGAGAAGCTCCTTATTGAAGAGCAAAAAATTGCAGAAAAAGAGAAAATACTGAACGCTCTTTTGGGATCGCATCAAGCAAAACAACAAGAGATCAATCAAGCTATTGAAGATCTCGAACGTCTTAATCAAGAGATAGAAGTACAAAAAGAACGTTTGATTCAAAAAGAGGGGGTAATCAGTACCCAACGAGGAGCTATCGGAGTCTTATTGGTCCTCTTCGGTATTATCGTATTTCTCGTTTTATATGTGGTTAAACAAAATAAACTCCTCAATGCACTCTCTCAAACAGATGCCTTGACCGGACTATTGAACCGACGCGTATTGATGGAAAAAATCAATGTCGAAGTTTTAAAATTTAACCGTTATGCGACACCGTTTTCTATTCTTTTTATCGATGTGGATTATTTTAAAATGATTAACGATAGTTATGGACATGATAAAGGGGATAGGGTTTTAAAAATCATTGCCTCATTAATGAACCAACATACACGTGATACCGATATTTGTGTCCGGTGGGGCGGTGAAGAGTTTATTATTCTTGCTATTAATACTGATTTGGATAATGCGGTTAAGCTGGCAGAAAATTTCAGAGCCACGATTGAAAATTACGATTTTAATCTCGGTAAAAAAGTGACCGTGAGTATCGGGGTCTCAAACATGAAAAATGGTTTAACTGCAGAAGGGTTGATTAAAACTGCTGATAATGCTTTGTACATAGCAAAAGAGAACGGCAGAAATGGTGTTGTTTATTAGCCGTTTTTTAATTTTACCCGTGCCGATTTGAGTGCACTCTGAAATGAAAAGGGATCATTGAGGAGTGGAACGAGTCTGTTTATGGCGGTTGTCGGGTAGCCAAACGGGGCAAAGAGGTGATGAGGTGCGAGGGTTCCAAAACGGATCGAGAGTTCTAGTGATCCGAGATCATTAGAGATGATGACACGATCTCCCTCTTTTAACCCTTTTTCGTCTGCCTCTATTTTATTGATCAGCAAATAAGCTTCCTCTTCATCTTTGAGCAACTCGGCAATAGCTCCGGTTCGGGTCATCGTGTGCCACTGTTTTTTGGTTCGCCCCGTGAGGAGGACAAACTCATCCTTATGGTGTTGCGGTGCGTAGGAGAGTATAGGGTGAAACTGCGCTTTATGTGAAGCGGTAGCAAACACGCCATCCCCATAGAGGCGCTCACCCCCCCACTGATAGGAGAGGGTCTCGTACTCTTGAGTGCTTTGATCGCATAACCGTCCTTGGGTGAGTTGTTTGTACTCATCGTAAATCTCTGACGTATAGGCAAAATCAAAGCCCGAAAAGCCCAGTTCCCGAGCCACAGCACAAACGATCTCCGAATCGCTTTTAGCACCGTGCGGAGCAGGTTTAAATGCCCGCACACGTTTGATAAAACGCTCTGAATTGGTCATGCTTCCCTCTTTTTCGCCCCATGATGATGTCGGAAGAACAAGATTGGCACACATCGCACTCTCACTCATCACACAATCTTGGACAATTAAAAAAAGATCTTCAGATTGGAGCGCTTTTGTCGTTTTCTCTACATCGGGGAGGGTGAGGAGGGGATTGGTGCAGGCGACCCATAAGAACTTGATAGTGTTCTCTAAGATGGCATCCATCGCGTCGGTGATGGTTATCCCCACTTCGGATGAGATTGCATCAGGACCCAGATTCCAATGGTGTTCGCACGCATGGCGATCCTGTGCGTTGCGGACATCGCGGTAGCCGGGGAGGCCGTTGGAGAGATAGCCCACTTCCCGTCCACCCATCGCATTGGGTTGACCGGTGAGTGAAAAAGGTAGCCCTTTATGTGCATTCACCCGCCCGGTGGCGAGAAAGAGGTTGATAAATCCGAGATTGCGCATTACCCCATCGACAGCTTGGTTCAACCCCTGACACCATAATCCTACGATCTTTTTATCGGAAGCGAAGAGATCGACGAGTATATCAGTATCATCGATGGATAATCCGCACGTTGCGATGGCTTCATGATACGGTATCGCTTGTGCGGCATCAAGTGTTTGCTCAAATCCTTCGCAGTAGCGGGAAATGAAATCACTGTCGCATCCGCCCCGTGTATGTATTTGAGCTAAAAGGGCGTTGTAGAACATTGTATCGCTTCCGCTGCGAAGACCGAGCCACAGATCAGCTTTTTCAGCACTTTCGGTGCGTATCGGATCGATCACGATGATTTGAGTTTCGGGATGGGCTTTTTTACGTGCCATGATACGGCGGTGGATGATGGGGTGTGCCCATGCGGGGTTAGAACCGCTGATGAGAATCACATCGGCATCGTCGATGTCGGCGTAACTTCCGATCGCTCCGTCGCTTCCAAACGCCATCTTGTGCGCGGCGACGGCACTCGCCATACACAGACGTGAATTCGCATCGACGTTGTTGGTACCTAAATACCCTTTGATCAGTTTGGTAAAGAGATAGCTCTCCTCGCTCAGGAGCTGTCCTGAGAGGTAAAAATAGAGTGATTCTCGGGGTAGGGCTTGGATCTGAGTTGCTGCAATCGTGATTGCCTCCTCCCATGTTATTTCACGGAAAGGATCCGCTTTACGGGATCGGTACAGCGGGGTAGTGAGGCGGTTGGCATCGAGCCCTTTGGCCATCTGGATCGGTTTGAAGCACAAATCACCAAAGGTGGAGGGGTTGGTTTTATCCCCTTTGACTTTGAACCCTTTATCGGTGCACTCGACACTCAAGCCGCATCCAGTTCCGCAAAAGGGGCACCCTGTAGCGACCTCATTCATCTGGTGATCCGATCCAAGGTTTGAAGGTTAGCATTCTCCTCATCCATCATCGCATAGTTATGGCGTACGATATCGGCTATCTCACTGATCTCATAGTGGGAACGAAGTCGTTTGATGAACTGCTCCAAACTTTCATCTTCAAATCGGGTATCCCGATAGAGTTTCATCAACTCAGCCACGTATTGGGGTGCATCCTCCAATACAATCCCTTTGAGAAAGAGTTTCGCCTCTTCATCGTTGTGGCTAAGACTGCCGCCGAGGAAGATATCGACTCCCAGCACCGTTTTTCCATCACGAGGAACTTTGCACCCCACAAATCCTAAATCACCCGCAGCGTGGATACCGCACCCTTTGATACATGCTGACCAATAAAGTCGAATTTTGGCGTTTTCAATGGGGACGTTGTGTTTCAAATACTCACTCATCACAATGGCATCGGGTTTTCCGGGGATAACACCAAACGGGCAATGCTCGCTCCCTGCGCAGGCGATGAGATTCGCCATATAGGGTGAGGGACGGTTGGGGTATTTGGAAAATAGCGCGGATGCAAGAGCGGCACTCTCATCACGAATTCCCGTCAAAATCAAATTTTGCTCGATAGTAAGGCGGATGGCACCGTTTTGAGATTCGGCTATGCGAGCGGCTTCCATCAAATCGCTTCCGCTAAAGACACCGCTAGGAACGGCGGCGTAGAGGGCGACGGTTCCGTCTTTGAGGGCAATGTGCCCATAATGATCTCCCCCCTCAGCGTCACAGAGTGTGACGCCCGCATGAGGCATATCTTCTCCGAGCGAGATGATAATGGCGCAGCGAAATTCTTCCATACCGACGGCATCTATGAGAAATTTCAGGCGGTTTTTGTTTCGATTGTCTCGAAAACCATAGGTTTTAAAGAGCGATGCAACGGCGACGAATACCGCTTTGGCCTGCGATGGGTGGACAAACATATCGGCACTTTGGGCTAAATGCCCGACACGTCCTCCGAGATAGAGATTAAAACCGTATTCTCCATCTTTTTGAGCGAGGGCGAGGGCAAAATCCTGTCCGAAAATATTGCATCGGTTGGAGAGCGAGCCGTTGATACCGATGTTGAATTTACGGGGCAGAGTAGTAATCCACTCGTCGTTTTTTAAAAATACCCCTTGAATCTCTTGGAGGATCGTATGAGACGAGATAATGTTGTCTTGTGCCAGTCCATCGAGGGGATCGAGGAGGATGTTACGAAAATTATCGACCCCCGTTTGATAACTGGTTAGCCCGACACTCTCAAGCAGTTTTAGTGCTTCAGGGAGGTCTTCGATTCTAACATAGCGCAGTTCGATCTGTTGGCGGGTTGTGAGATCGATGTAGTCGCGGCCGAATTTGGTCGCTACATACGCCACCGCCATCGCCTGTTCTACGCTTAAAGCGCCTCCGGCAATCCGAACACGGATCATAAACTGCTCCGGTGTCGCGGGACGGTCAAATACCCCGAAACTTTTGAGGACGAAATCTTTGTCATCGTCGGTGATAGAGGCGTAACCGCTTTGGGCATACCCCATCAGCCGTTCCCATGCTTCAGCGGCATTGAAAGCATCTTTGATGGATTCAGTTTTGTGCCGTTTGAGGCTGCGCTCAGAGTTAGCTTGCTGTAGCGATGTCATAACAACCCTCCTTGGGTTCATAGCGATAGCTTGGGAGAACACTTGCTAAATTGACGACGTTTCCAAATACCAAAATAGCCGGTTTCGGAGCTCCTTTTACGGCAGTGCTGAGGTTACCGAGTGTGGTGATGATAGAGCTTTGGATGGCGGTGGTCGCATTGGAGATGATCGCGACGGGTAATGATGCCTCTACCCCTTGATCCAATGCCTCTTTTACGATTTGTCGGGTGCGGCTCAACCCCATAAGCACTACTGTGGTGTGATCACGGGCATTCAGCATCGGAATCCATGAGAGATTCACCCGATCTCCTGAGAGATGAGCGGAGACGACGGAGACTCCCGTGCTCACTCCGCGTGCAGTCGGGGCGATACCCGCAGATAAAGGACCGCTGAGCGCTGAAGAGATTCCGGGGATCACCTCAGTTTCGATCCCCTCTTGCGACGCATAAATCGCCTCTTCGGTACCGCGACCGAAGATATAGGGATCACCGCATTTGAGTCGCCCGACCATGTATCCTTGGTGTGCGTATTCGGTAATCATGGCGTTGATTGTCTCTTGCGGGAAACTGTGTTTTCCTTTCTCTTTTCCGACAAAGACCACTTTAGTATGTGAGGGGATCAAATCGATGATCTCTTGCGTGAGGAGATGGTCGATCAGAGCAATATCAAGTTTTTCAATGGTTTTGAGGGCTTTTAGGGTAAGCAAGTCAGCATCACCCGGTCCGCAACCGATAAGATATAATCTTCCGTTCATAATGGTTCCTTGAGGTCTTTTATTCAGACTTTTTTATCTTTAAAAAGTTTAGTGTAAAATAGCGATAAGAAAAACAAATTTTTGGTTAATTTTTAATCAGTTTATTGCTAAGGAAGTAGAATGGCACTTTTTCCCATGTTTATCGATCTCAATGATCGGGATCTACTCGTGATCGGAGCGGGTGAGGTGGCTCTGCGTAAAATCGAACAACTGGTGAAGTTTGCTCCATCCCTAACCGTTATCGCTCCACAGATTCATGCAGAGATACGTGCGATGGAGTATCCGATGGCGATCATCGAACGCGAATATGATTTAGCGGATTGTGCAAACCGTTTTTTGGTCATTGGGGCGTTAGATGATTTGGGTGAGCAAGAGAAAATCTATCATTATTGTGTGGAAGCCAAAATCCCCGTGAACTGTGTTGACTCTCCTGCGTTGTGCAGTTTTATTTTTCCGGCGTTGATCGTCGAGGGGGATTTGTGTGTGGGGATTAATACGGCTGGACGCGCACCGGCGGTGAGTTCGGCACTGCGTCAGTATCTAACAAAACTGATTCCTCCTAAACTAGGAGAACTAATCGATCACGTTCATGCGATTCGTCAGAGTGAACCGGTGGGAAAACCACGGCAGGAGAAGATTATCGCCATTTGCCGAGAGTTTTTTAAACTTTAAAATTTATACCCGAGTTGCAACCAGATTTTGGTGACGTCTTTATCAAATCCGCTGACATCACCCCCTTTGAAATAGGCCGCTTTTGCCAGAGCGCTGAGACCTTTGATCCCCGGAATAGCATTGGTGTATAAAAGATCCCACTCCGAACCTAAATCCTCTTTTCCGCTCATCGCCACATCTGTTTCGAAATCATGATAAACCACCATCGCTTTTCCCAGACCCGGGGCACTATAGCCTAAAGTGGCACTTGCATCGCATAAACCTCCGGTTGGAGTGGTGAGGAATTTATCCGCCCAACCGTTGAATTTGTGCAATGTTGCCAACGGAGTTTGAAAGGCTGTTTCACTAGCATTACTTTTTCCGCTCAAAAATTCATACCCCGCACCCACGAGAAGACCATTGATATTGGCTAATGCATCGAGATTATAATAATAGGCATCGGCTTGGGCGTTGATAACTCCTCCTGAAGTATCACGTGAAGCATCGTTTTGGGAAGCATACTCGGCACGATAATCGACTTTAGCCACCAATACGGGAAAGTTGCCCGTTAATGCCAACCCCATAGTATCATGAAGTGAAGAGAGAATATAATCATATGCAGTTACTTTTAAATTATCATTGACTTTATACGAACCGTTTAGGAGAATTGAATCTGTTTCAGACACAGGAAGATTGCTAATCCCTTTGATCCCCCATACGTAGGCGCCGATCAATGTCAGGTTGTTGATGGTGGTATCACTAAGGACCGCCGCATCAAAACTCTGCATCATTTGTCTCCAATCTACCGAACCGATAAAACGTTCATTGTCCAAGTTTACAATTTGGCGTCCTACTTTAGCCGCTGTTTTTCCGAGCTTGTATTGTAAAAAGGCTTGTGAAAAACGGGTAGTTTCAGGATCTTTGACAAGTTCATAGCCGCTTTGGCCGTTGGTTGAACTGTTGTAGTGCTCACCTCCGATACTTTGGACGGTTGTGCCGTCTACTTTCATACTCAAACCATCAAGACCGAGTAATTTAGCTTCCAATCCGAGCGTTGCACGCACCGTAAAAGCTTCGGCATCTTTTTTGGTTGAATCTTCAACCGATACGCTCTCAAAACGGGGACGTAACTCACCGCTCCATTTCGCATCGCTAAAGAGGGTGAAGCCTTCTGCACTGAGGGCACTTGGTAATAGTGAGAGAACAGCGATTGCTGAGTAGGTGATTTTTTTCATACATATTTCCTTTGTTTTATTCATCTTCTTTGGCGAATTTCGAATAGAGAAATTCGATAATCGCCCCACGGCATCGAAGGTATTCTTCGTTATGCTGTAATTCCAAACGATTACGCGGGCGCGGAAGATTGACTTCCAGCACTTCTCCGATCGTCGCCTCGGGTCCATTGGTCATCATGATGACACGGTCGCTAAGCAACACCGCTTCATCCACATCATGGGTGATGATGACGACAGTATTGCCCGTTTGCATCTGTATGCGCATTAGATGGTCTTGGAGATTTGCTCGGGTGAGCGAATCAAGTGCGCCGAAGGGCTCATCCATCAACAATACTTTTGGCTCGATGGAGAGGGCACGGGCGATCCCGACACGCTGTTTCATCCCACCGCTGATTTCACCGGGATATTTGTCTTTCGCATGACCTAGATTCACCATATCGATATACTTCATAACATGATCACGAATCTCACTGTTGCTGAGATCTTCGCCCAATACTTTTCGTACCGCCATCTCGATGTTTTGATAGACGCTCAGCCACGGCAGAAGGGAGTGGTTTTGGAACACCACCGCCCGTTCCGGTCCTGGGGCTAGGATATGTTTGTCTTCGAGCAAAATCGTTCCGTTACTGATGGTATCGAGTCCCGCAATGAGGTTGAGGATCGTCGATTTACCGCAACCCGAATGACCGATGATGGAGACGATCTCATTTTCTCTAATATCGAGCTGAACATCTCGCAACGCTACGTACTCTTTGCCCCCTCCGAGAGGGAAGACTTTATCGACATGATCGATTTTTAAAAACGGTTTTGCACTCATTTAAGACCTCGCTTACGATAATCAAAGAAATCGGCGATCAGCCCCATCAGCGCATCGAGGATATACCCGATAACTCCGATGAGGAGTATCCCGATAATAATATGAGAG